>CAMTPC010000124.1 GCA_947074295.1 uncultured Bacteroides sp.
AAGAGAAACGCGCGGTTGCATGGGAGAATAATCCCAATCGTTACTTGGCAAAAGGAGGTAGCCACCCCAACGAAACGCTGGTGATAGCTGATAGATATGTCTATTTCGATCTTCCTGCATGGAAAGGAGCAGGGGTAGCCATTCCTGTTTTTTCGCTTCGTTCCGAAAAAAGTTTTGGTGTAGGAGATTTCAGCGACCTAAAAAAAATGATAGACTGGGCAGTTGCTACAAATCAGAAAGTAGTACAGATACTCCCTATCAACGATACGACCATGACACACTCATGGACCGACTCTTATCCATATAATAGTATCTCTATTTATGCTTTCCATCCGATGTATGTCGATCTGAAAAAGATGGGACTGCTGAAAGACAAGAAAGCTATGGCAACATTTGATGCCAAACAAAAAGATCTCAATGCGCTTGCCGCTATCGATTATGAAGCCGTGAACGAAACTAAATGGGATTATATAAAGCAGCTATTTAAACAAGAAGGTGAAAAAACACTTTCTTCAGAAGATTTCAAGGTGTTTTATGAAAACAACAAAGAGTGGTTGCAACCATATGCAGTATTCAGCTATCTGCGCGATGCCTATAAGACACCTGATTTCAGCAAATGGCCTAGCTATTCGATATTTAAGGCGAATGAAATAGAAAAAATGTGCCAAAATGGCTCTGCTGACTATCCTCATATCGCTATCTATTTCTTTATCCAGTATCATCTGCATATACAGCTTCTCGAAGCCACTACATATGCACGTCAGCACGGTGTAGTGCTCAAAGGTGATATTCCTATCGGCATCAGCCGTACTAGCGTAGAAGCATGGAAAGAACCTCACTATTTCAACATGAATGGACAAGCTGGTGCACCGCCCGATGACTTTTCTGCCAATGGCCAAAACTGGGGTTTCCCTACTTACAATTGGGATGTAATGGAGAAAGATGGCTATAGCTGGTGGATGAAACGTTTTAAGAAAATGGCCGAGTATTTTGATGCTTATCGCATTGACCATATTCTAGGCTTCTTCCGCATATGGGAAATACCGATGGATGCTGTTCATGGATTGCTCGGACAATTTGTACCTGCCTTGGCGATGAGTCGCGAGGAAATTGGAAGCTATGGCATGCAATTCAAGGAGGAATATCTTTCACCCTATATACATGAATATTTCTTGGGAGATATGTTTGGCCCGCATGCAGCGATGGTGAAAGACACATTCCTGGACACCACAGATCAATATGAACGTTATCAAATGAAGCCAGCATTTGATACACAACGAAAAGTAGAAGCTTATTTTGCGGGTAAGACTGATGGAGATAGCATCTGGATACGTGATGGGCTTTATGCGCTTATCAGCAATGTGCTTTTTGTTCGCGACCGCAATAATCCAGACATGTACCATCCACGCATTGGCGTGCAACTTGATTATGTATTTCGTTCGCTCAGCGACTGGGACAAGAATGCTTTTAATCGGCTTTACGATCAGTATTACTATCATCGTCACAATGACTTCTGGCAAGAACAGGCAATGAAGAAACTTCCACAGTTGACACAATCGACACGTATGTTAGTTTGTGGTGAAGACCTTGGAATGATCCCACAATGTGTAGAATGGGTGATGAACGAATTACGTATTTTGAGTCTAGAGATTCAGCGTATGCCCAAAAATCCAGCCTATGAGTTCGGTCATCTGAATGAGTATCCATACTCCTCGGTTTGTACATTCTCAACCCATGACATGTCTACTTTACGTGGATGGTGGCAAGAAGATTATACACAGACACAGCGCTATTTTAATTTAATGCTCGGTCATTATGGTCCTGCACCAGCCACTGCAACACCTGAAATATGTGAAGAAGTGGTGCGCAACCAGCTGGCTAGTCAATCAATACTTTGCATCATGGCTCTCCAAGACTGGATGGCTATTGATGAACGCTGGCGCAATCCTAATGTAGAGGAAGAACGCATCAACGTACCT
This sequence comes from uncultured Bacteroides sp., assembly GCA_947074295.1. Lineage (GTDB taxonomy): Bacteria > Bacteroidota > Bacteroidia > Bacteroidales > Bacteroidaceae > Bacteroides. The sequence continues at coordinate 1,980 of CAMTPC010000124.1, forward strand.
GCCAATCCCCGACATTATTGGAGATATCGCATGCACTTGACACTAGAACAACTGATTAAGGCTGAAAGTCTGAATGAGAAAGTGAAACGATTAGTAGAACAGACAGGACGTGATCCTAAATAATGTTTAATTGATAAACAGTGAAAATAAAGGGCCATCATGATGTAATTTAGCAAAAACATCATGATGGCCCTATTTCATAGGAAAAATAGAATAAAAAACATAGGCATACACTTTACTGATAAGATAATAAGAGTATATTTGTATTAAATGATTATTATTTACATATTCAACCAAGTATTAATATCCAACTATTTTCTATTCGATTGTGAGGTATGAGTAGAATCTTAACATGGCAGCAATTCTCTACTATGAATGGCGGTAATTATGACTATCCGATTACCAGACAATTAAAAATAGAACTTAATACGAACAAATGGAAAACATGAAAGAGGAGACAGAAAAACGTATCGAGTTCATAGACCTCATCAAAGGTATCTGCATCATCCTCATTGTGATGTCTCATGTTGGCGGCTCTTTTTCCACATTTGACTCCTATCCTATTGTCACTTGTTTCAGAATGCCGCTCTATTTTTTTATTTCAGGTATCTTCTTTCGCTCCTATAGTGGTTTAGTCGATTTCATTATCCGAAAAACCAATAAACTACTGATACCGTTTCTGTTTTTCTACATAAGTGCATTCGCCTTGCAATATCTCATTTCTCATTTATTCCCCTATTATTTTCAAATGCCAGTAGAGCTAAGCGAGCTACTCATCATATTCAAGCCACACGCATTAATCCCTTTCAACCCACCCATATGGTTTCTCCTAGCATTATACAATTGCTGCCTTTTATTTTATATAGTTCACTATTTTCGTGGCAAACACTTGGGATTAATGTTTTGCATGATAGCGATAATCGGTGCTACAGGATTTTATCTAGGCAAAGCGCGGATAAGCCTACCCTTATATAGTGATGTAGCTATGACGGCACTCCCTTTTTATACAGCTGGTTTTTGGATCCGCAGATACAACTTCTTCCTTTATGTACATCGTTTTGATAAGTACATACCCATATTAGTAATAGTAGCCTTATGCATCATGTATCTTACTGCACGCAAATTCGGTATGCGCACCAATAACTATAGTGGCAACATCATCCAGTTTTACACCGCTGCTTTAACAGGAATATTTATGATTCTGTTAATTTGCAAACGTATCAGAAAGCTGAAAGGCATTTCATATTTAGGACGCTATTCTATCATAATGCTCTGCATCCATGGGCCAATAATCTATTTTCAATATCGTTTCTTCAGCCGTTTCATTACCAACGAGCTAATGATGAGCATCACCGTTTTTACAATGACATTATTGACTTGCACAATAATGATCCCTTTTTTCGTGAAACTATTGCCCAAATTTGTAGCACAAAAAGATTGCATACCGCCTCCTAAGACAATAATATTATAGACCTCGATACCGTTATTAATATAGAAATTTCAAAATACTGTTTTATGAAAATCCAGGAAAGCTATATTGTATTAAACAATCTCGTCTTTTATGCCTATCACGGTGTCAATCCTCAAGAACAAGTGGTTGGAAATGAATACCATATCCATTTAAAAATGAAGGTCAACTTCTTGAAAGCCGCTCAAACCGACGATGTGGAAAAGACAGTGAATTATGCCGAAGTATTTGAGGTGATAAAAGAAGAAATGCTGAAACCATCAAAATTGCTAGAGAATGTGGCATGGCGCATTTGTGAAAAACTATTCCAAGAATTTGATCTGATTGACGAAATAGCGCTTAAATTAGGGAAAAGGAATCCACCTATGGGAGCAGACATAGACGGCTCAGGTGTAGAGTTTCAGTGTACTCGATAAAAAAGCCTGTCCACTATATATCTATTTAGTGGACAGGCTGTATTTTAGATTATTTACATCAATCTGCTTTTTGTTTTTTCTTCTTGCGTCGCTTATTCACAGACTCGGTTGCTTCTTCGACGATCGTCTTGTTAGCAAAACGATGTGTATAGTTGGTATAGTCCGGATGCGTCCGTTCATAGGTTGGATCAATAAACAGTGGACTAGAGATAATATGATCGGCTGTAGAACGGTTGCAGCAGAATACGATATTTTCTACTCCTGCCAGGCGTGTCAACGCCTTCACATCCGTATCATGTGGTTGCAATGTCATAGGATCGGTAAAAAAGAAAAGATAATCTATTTCACCATCCACAATGCGCGATCCTATTTGCTGATCACCACCCAAAGGTCCCGATTTAAGAATAGTGAAATCCCATTCCACATCGGGATGTTTCTTTCTTAGCGCTTCCAATATGAGCGTTCCAGTAGTACCTGTACAATAGAATTTATGGCCAATAAGTAGTTCTGAATTCCATAATGTCCATTCTATCAGGTCTTTTTTCATTGCGTCATGGGCAACTAGCCCTATGCGTCTAATAAATTTTTCATCCATCCTGATTCAATCTTTAAAGTTAGTCAATTGATTAAAATGTTTGCGCCCTTGCGCATAAAACTGCCACAAGATACTATTATTTATTTGTTCGGGGATGATTTTAGTAGATGTTTTTTGTAAATTACCCAATCTATCCGCCAAATAATCCTTACATTGCTTCTTAAAATCAGACCGAGCTTTATAAATAGCTTTCACGTTAGGGAGATCAAATTTAAGAAGATATTGCAACATTGCCAGATAGTCCAGAAAACATCTGGTGCGCATCACCTGAGTAAATTCTTCTGACGGAAGATTTTTATAAAGCATAATTAGATTATTGCGGAAATTCAGATATGTCTTACGTGGGTTTTCTTTATTCAGGGTTGCCCCTCCCACATGATAGACTATACTTTGTGGTATGCAAACGATAGCATAGCCGCGTGCACGGAGTCGCCAACACAGATCTATCTCTTCCATATGCGCAAAAAACCGGCCATCCAATCCACCCACTGCCCTAAAATCAGCTAGACGAATAAATAATGCAGCACCCGTTGCCCAGAATATAGGTTTAATATCATCATATTGTCCCTTATCCACCTCCACATTGCTAAAGATACGGCCCCGGCAGAAAGGATATCCATAACGGTCGATATATCCACCCGCCGCACCAGCATGCTCAAACAAATCTTTCCTGCGTTGGCTCCGTATCTTGGGTTGACAAGCGGCTACTTCTGGGTGTTGATCCATATAGGTTGTCAGTGGTAGTAGCCAATCCGGTGTTACTTCTACATCCGAATTGAGCAGGACCACATACTCCGCATCAATCAGTTCGAGAGCTTTATTATATCCATCTGCAAATCCCCAGTTGCGATCTAAAAGTATGGTGCGAACAGCAGGAAACTCCATTTGCAACATTTCAATAGAAGCATCAGTAGAGCCATTATCGGCAACACATATTTCGATACCATCCATATCACTATAGCGGATAACAGAAGGAAGGAACGTGCGAAGCATTTCGCAACCATTCCAGTTGAGGATGACGATGGATACTTTTTTCACGTATTATAAAAGATTTATTAGATAATTTCGGCTTTTAAAGACGATCGGTCCTCATTGAAACCCATAAGTCTTACATCGACTAAACAATTATCTAACGACTCATCATTTTCTATTTCTACGCGTATATAATTGTCTGTGAATCCATGCATCGGCGTGCCAGCTTTAGACTTTTCCATCAGTGCCTTCATGGTGCGTCCGATGTATTGTTCATAGAAGGCTGCAGTCTTTTCATCAGAAAGAGCCAATAAGCGTTGGCTGCGTTTATGTTTATCTTCGTGCGAAACCACATGATCTATTTTCAGAGCTTGCGTTCCTGGTCGTTCAGAATAGCTAAATACATGTAGTTGGGTAACATCCAGTCCTGCTATAAAATTATAGGCATTCTCAAAGAATTCATCCGTCTCGCCACGTGTACCCACGATAACGTCCACACCGATAAAGGCGTGTGGCATCGTTTCTTTTATTTTATTAATCTTAGCGGCGAATAACGCAGTATCATATCGGCGGCGCATCAGTTTCAGCACATCATCGCTGCCCGATTGCAATGGGATATGAAAATGAGGCATGAATCGTTTAGATTGCGCTACAAATTCTATAATCTCATCTGTCAGCAGATTTGGTTCAATAGAAGAGATACGATATCTTTCAATTCCTTCAACTTCATCAAGAGCTCTTACCAGATCAAAAAATGTTTCGCCTGTGCTCTTGCCAAAATCACCGATATTAACGCCCGTCAAGACAATCTCTTTACCACCATCGGCTGCCGCTTGACGCGCTTGCTCTACCATAGAGGCAATGGTTCCATTACGACTACGTCCTCTAGCAAAAGGTATGGTACAATAAGAACAATAATAATCACAGCCATCTTGTACTTTCAAGAAATATCGAGTACGATCTCCTCGCGAACAAGAAGGTATGAACAAACGTATATCCTTAGAAGCTGTAATATGCGCTTCACCTGTTTCATGTTTCTGTAAATCACCCAGATATTGCAATAGATCATTTTTCTGTTCAGCACCTAGTACTACATCCACACCTTCAATCTTGGCCACGGCATCGGATTTCAATTGCGCATAGCAGCCCGTCACCACCACAAATGCTCCAGGGTGTTGCTTCACAAGTTTATGAATGGCTTGCCGGCATTTCTTATCGGCCATTTCGGTAACCGAACAAGTATTAACCACACAAATATCAGCGCGTTCGCCTTTTCGGGCAGTGCGCACACCTGCCTCACGCAGTGTCTTCCCAATAGTAGATGTTTCTGAAAAATTCAGTTTGCAGCCCAATGTATAATAAACAGCTGTTTTATCCTGAAAAACGGTAGTATCTATCATGATCGTAAAAATTCTCTTTATATGATGCAAAGTTACATAATATATCAGCAACCCGGTAATTTGTTATAATTTAATAAGCTAAAGAAGAAAAAAGCCCAATTCAAACCTATGTAAATATCATTAGTTATCATAAATAATTAGAATTCTCCTTCCTTTTACGTTTGTTAATTGTTATTTTTGCACATATATATAAGAAACGTGCAATGATAAAAGAGAATTTCATCAAACTATACGAGAATAGTTTCCGCGAAAATTGGGATTTACCATGCTACACAGACTATGGTGAAGATATAAGTTTTACATATGGCCAAGTAGCCGAAGAGATAGCCCGTCTTCACTTATTATTTAAGCATTGCAGCTTGCGACGTGGTGAAAAAATAGCCATCATCGGAAAAAACAACACGAAATGGTGTATTGCCTACATGGCAACCATCACTTACGGCGCAATCGTAGTGCCTATTCTCCAAGATTTCAACCCGAATGATGTTCATCACATTGTGAGCCATTCGGAGTCGGTGTTTCTATTTACAAGTGATACCATCTGGGACAATCTGGAAGAAGAAAAGATGCAAAACCTCAGAGGTGTTTTTTCACTCACCGACCTGAGATGCCTTCATCAGCGCGATGGAGAAACGATACAACGATTCCAGAAACATATAGATGATGCGATGTATGAAGCCTACCCCAACGGCTTCTCTGTACACGATGTACAATACACGACACTCTCTAATGATAAAGTCATGTTATTAAACTATACTTCTGGCACAACTGGTTTCAGCAAAGGTGTAATGCTAACTGGCAACAACCTGGCTGGTAATGTAACCTTTGGTATACGTACCGAGTTGTTGAAAAAGGGAGATCGTGTATTATCATTTTTGCCACTAGCCCATGCCTATGGTTGTGCGTTCGATTTTTTGACAGCTACCGCAGTGGGCACGCACGTCACGCTTCTTGGCAAAATACCTTCACCGAAGATTTTATTGAAAGCTTTTGAGGAAGTAAAGCCGAGCCTAATTATCACTGTACCATTGGTTATAGAGAAAATATACAAGAATACGATTCAACCACTCATCAATAAGAGAGGTATGAAATGGGCGCTTAGTATACCTGTACTCGATAATCAGATCTATGGTCAAATACGCAAGAAACTCATTGACGCTTTAGGCGGTCGATTCAAGGAAATCATTATAGGCGGTGCAGCAATGAACCCAGAAGTAGAGCAGTTTTTCTATAAGATCAAGTTTCCTTTCACGATAGGATATGGGATGACAGAATGTGGCCCGCTTATCAGTTACGCTCCATGGGATGAATTTGTCCCCACATCATCGGGCAAGATACTCGATATCATGGAAGCACGAATCGCGAAAGAGCATCCCGACAATCGTTTAGGTGAAATTCAGGTACGTGGCGAAAACGTCATGGCAGGATATTACAAGAATGCAGAAGCCACTAGCGAGGTGTTTACTGAAGACGGTTGGCTTCGCACGGGCGACTTAGGGACTATTGACAACAATGGTAACATCTTTATTCGTGGACGAAGCAAGACCATGATACTTGGTGCCAGCGGACAAAACATCTTCCCTGAAGAAATTGAAACCAAGCTCAACAACCTACCATTTATCTTGGAAAGCCTCATCATAGAGCGCAATAAAAAGCTTGTAGCCCTAGTTTATGCCGATTATGAAGCCTTGGATTCGTTAGGCCTCAACAACCCCGAAAACCTCAAGACGATAATGGATGAGAATCTCAAGAATCTCAACAATAGTGTGGCCAACTACGAACGTGTCAGTCAGATTCAGCTCTATCCGACAGAGTTTGAGAAAACTCCAAAACGTAGTATCAAACGCTATCTATATAATAGCATTGCTGAGGAGCAAACCCTTATATAGAAATCTTTTTGATATATAAAACCCGTAATCACAAAACAAATCATAAAAAACTTTGTTTTTTTGGAACAATGTATTTTAAAAGTGCATATCTTTGTACTGTTTTAATAAGCAATTGATTGTATTACGGATTTTAAAAAGCAAATGAAAATGAAAAAATTAGTTTTAGTATTCGCAGTTATCGCTACAGCAAGTCTTGTGACTTCTTGCGCTAAAAGACAAGCACGCATCGAAGCAGAGGAACAAGCCATCGAATCAGCAGAAGGCACACCAGTAAACGTTGAAGCAGTTGTTTTGACAGCTGACACTGTTATTGATGGAACATTGATCACTGATACTGCTGTTGTAGTAGGAGTAACTCCTGCAGAATAACTAGTAATTAGACTGAGATTTGAAAAGGCCTACACATCGTGTGGGCCTTTACTTTTTTATAGCCCCATCACAGCATAAAAAAAACCTGCATGTCTGGTCCGACATGCAGGTTTTTATATTATTATAATCTTATTAAGATTACTCAGCTACTACTTCAAAAGGAATTTCTACTGAAACTTCTTTGTGTAGTTTAACGATTGCTTTGTAGCTACCTACTTCTTTCACAGCATCTTTCACTACGATAAGCTTTCTGTCGATGTTGAAACCAAGTTTCGTCAATTCGTCAGCAATCTGAATGTTGCTAACAGAACCGAAGATAGTACCTGTAGAGCTTACTTTTGTTGGGATAGTCAAAGACACACCTTCCAATTTAGCAGCTAGTTCTTCAGCGTCCTTTTTGATTTTTTCTAGTTTGTGAGCACGTTGTCTCAACTCTTCAGCCAACATCTTTTTTGCAGAAGGAGAAGCGATGATCGCTTTTCCTGTTGGGATCAAGAAGTTACGACCATAACCCGACTTTACAGTCACGATGTCGTTCTTATAACCCAAGTTTACTACGTCTTCTTTCAAAATAATTTCCATACTTTTCCTCCTTCTTATTTCATCATGTCAGTTACATAGGGAAGCAATGCCAAGTGGCGTGCTCTTTTCACAGCTTGCGCAATACGACGTTGGAACTTCAAAGAAGTACCAGTAATGCGACGAGGAAGGATTTTACCTTGCTCGTTCAAGAATTTCTTCAAGAACTCAGGATCTTTGTAGTCGATATAGCGGATACCGCTTTTTTTGAAACGACAGTACTTTTTCTTTTTTACGTCAACTGAGGGGGGAGTCAAATATCTGATTTCCGATTGATTTTGTTGTGCCATGATTAATCCTCCTTTTTGCTTGATTTAACACTTCTTCTCTTCGCAGCATATTCTGCAGCATACTTGTCCATCTTGAAAGTCAAGAAACGGATAACACGCTCGTCACGACGGAAGTTCAATTCCAACTTGTCGATCACTTTAGGATCAGCTTTAAACTCTACCAATTGATAGAATCCTGTAGACTTCTTTTGAATTGGATAAGCCAATTTCTTAAGTCCCCAGTTTTCCTCATTGATAATCTCAGCACCCTCGGCTTCAAGAATACCTTTAAATTTGTCTACCGCTTCCTTCATCTGAACCTCAGACAAAACGGGAGTTAAAATGAAAACGGTTTCGTATTGATTCATACTCGTTT
>CAMTPC010000125.1 GCA_947074295.1 uncultured Bacteroides sp.
CATCGGTACCGAACCAAAGCACACCGCCCACTGCATCGGGCAAAGAGGCACGCATCTGCGACACAAAGACGAAACCTGTCTGCTGAGTAGAGATGGGGCGCTCGTTGAAATAGTCTTCGCCATCAACCTTGAACGACAATGGTGACAGGCGGTAAGGCATCTTATAGGGACCAGCACCGAAATCGTTGGTGATATCGAGCGGAGTGCCTTCGTAGTGGTCGCGCATGGCGTGCATCACGTCTTGTACCGACAACTTACGGTCGGCCTTTACATAGAGAGGCATCGGCGTGTTGTTCTCGCCCAAGATGTAGGGCAGGTATTCTTCGCCATTTTTAGTGAACATATTATAGAAGCTCCATACACGTGCCTCGCAATAGCGGCGAGCGCCAAAATCGAGGGGTGCATAGGCATTGGCAAAGCTAAAGTCTTTGTTGACACCATCGAAGAAGCCTTTTTCGCGGGCAAATGAGATGACATCGGGTGAGTAGAGGCAGTTTTCCTTATCGTTGAGGGGGAACTGATGGATACGCGCCTGGTTGGCATGAGCCGAGATGCAATCGTCGGGCACACGGACAGCCACCCAAACGGCACCTTTCACACCAGGGCCTTTACCTATCATCTCCATGATCCATATTTCGTTGGGATCGGCGATGGTGAAAGACTCTCCGCTGCTGTAGTAACCATACTCTTGCACGAGGTCGGTCATCACCTTGATGGCTTCGCGAGCGGTACGCGAGCGTTGCAAGGCTACATAGATAAGACTACCATAGTCCATGATACCTGTAGAGTCGGCCAACTCGGGACGTCCGCCGAAAGTGGTCTCGGCTATGGTGAGCTGAAACTCATTGATGTTGCCGATCACATTGTAAGTCTGACGAGCCTGAGCAATCTGACCTAGATACTTACCGGTGTCCCATTCGTTGATATCGAGCATGGTGCCCTTGGGATAGGTAGCAGCGGGCCAATGATAAAGTTCGCCAAACAAGCCGTAAGAATCGGCAGAATAGGAAACGATGGTCGAACCATCTGTGGATGCGTTCTTGCCCACGATAAGATTGGTACAGGCAAAGGTCTGTGCCAAGCTAGTGGCTAGAAAGAGAGCACAAATAACTAGTTTCTTTTTCATTAATTATATATTAGGGTTTATAAAATTGCAGATGGATGGAATTACCATACAAACGTGTCTGTAAAGATGGTCTCGTTGCCACAACCGTCTATGGCGGTGACTTCGAGAGTGTGTTTTTTCCCTTTCTCTACATACTTGGGATTGATATCGCAAATATATCGAGATTGCATCATATTTGGCCTATAGAGGAGTACATATTTTCCATCGATTGTGGCACGATAGTGGCTGATGCCGGTCTGCTTATCGGCAATGGTGAAGAGCAGTTTGCGGTTTTTTGCCCAGTTTTCCTTGCCAACAGGGGTGATGACCGGAGGGACGGTGTCTATAGCAACTGTATAGGTGCCTAATGTGCGTATGTCGGTCTTCATAAAACCATCGGCATAGGTTCCGCCCACACTACTGAGTCCTTTTGAGGTGACACGAGCGATGTAATATTTGGAAGTATCGGCAAGCGCTGTACGACGCAAGCCTATCTGCAACTGTGCGGGTTTGAAGAGCGAAAGTGGCTTGTCGTGAAGCTGATAGGTATAGGCAAGGGCATTGCTATCGGCTTGCATCGCATAATTAAGGGTGCAGTCTTGGTGCAAAGAGCCCTTGGGAAGGAAGAGAGAGAGACCGGGATCATGAAGCGCATGGCTTTGGTTCCACTTAAAATAGAAACGGCTTTCTTTATCTACTGGCTCAATGGGCATTTCTTGCCCACGGACGGTAAAGTTGTAGCGCGAAGTGTTGCCCGATACATCCGTGAGCGTATATTCGAAAAAGTAATCGCGCGGCTCATCAATGGTGATGATGCCCCGATTGTCATTATAAACCTGGAACATGCGGAGTGTGTTGCCAGGGAGTATGAACGAGCGCATATAACCGTCATGTGACCATGTGTTGACTTGGCGACTCTCCTCGTACGAGAAGCGATCTATGACATGTTGATAAATTAATTGTTGATCCACAAACAACTGAACGGTGTGGACGCCGCAGCGATTTTGTGAGCCATTCATGAAATCGTAGGCTTTGATAGCAGCGCCAACTTCGCCCCAAGCACGTAAGACCCGCTTATCATCGGGTGTGAATGAGAATGGTGTTTGTTGGCGCTCTACCATCCCCTGCCCCTGCTGAGGTATCAACTGGAATCCGAAAGCTTTGGGGGCGATATTGTCTGTGATGGATGCACCAAAAAGAGGGACGGGATCGACATAGTCATCGGTAGCAGCATCGATGACATCGAGATGAAGATGCGGACCGAAAGAGTAGCCACGGTTGCCGCTTAAGCCGATAGGTTCGCCTGCCTTTACCCGATACGTATCGGGTGTGGGTGTAAAATCGACCTCGTAGCTTTCTTGCTGATACTGCAAATCTTCGATGAGCTGGGCGAAGGGAGGAAGCAAACCTTCGAGATGACGATTGATGGTGCGATAACCATTATCATAAGTCACCTCGACAATGTATCCGGAACCGTGATTGACACGGACGCGAGAGATGTAGCCATCGGCCAAGGCTTTGATGGGTTTATTGACAGCGCCCCCGGTACGAAAATCTAATCCGCCATGAAAATGAGTCGATCGAATTTCACCGAAATTGCCACTGAATGAAAGTGGGCCAGCAAAGGGAGGAGTGAATATAGGGGATTTGTCATCTTGCGCAGAAAGAGCAAGAGTAATAAGAGTGAAAAGCGAAAAAAAGAATAGTCTCATGGGTGATAGAAAATTGTGAATCACAAAAATACACGATTCTTTTCAGAAAGAAAAACAGCGGAAATAAATAAATGGGAGCAAAAAAGGGAGAAAGTATAATTATTCTTTAATTAATTGACATTATGCCGTATAACATAGTCTCATTCGATACCTTCTAATGCCTAATAAAGTATATTCGCACTGTATAACACTTAAATTAATAACATTATGATTATCGGAATACCTAAAGAAATTAAAAACAACGAGAATCGTGTCGGTATGACACCCTCGGGTGTTGCAGAATTGGTTCACCATGGACACAAAGTCTATGTACAGCAAACAGCAGGTGTGAACAGCGGTTTTCCGGACGAAGACTATATAGCAGCCGGCGCCCAAATTCTGCCTACTATCGAAGCGGTTTATGCAATAGCTGAAATGATCATCAAAGTGAAAGAACCTATCGCACCAGAATATAAGCTGATACGCAAGGGACAATTGCTCTTCACATACTTCCATTTTGCCTCGGACGAGACATTGACCAAAGCCATGATACAGAGTAGTGCTGTCTGCCTGGCCTATGAAACCGTAGAAAAACCAGACCGCTCCCTGCCATTGTTGATTCCTATGAGTGAAGTAGCGGGACGTATGTCTATCCAAGAGGGTGCTCGCTTCTTAGAAAAACCACAAGGTGGCAAAGGCAAACTGCTTGGCGGTGTACCAGGTGTTCGCCCAGCCAAGGTATTGATCCTGGGTGGCGGTGTGGTAGGTAGCAATGCCGCTTTGATGGCTGCAGGCATGGGTGCCGATGTCACTATCACGGATATCAACCTGCCTCGTCTGCGCTACCTTAGCGAAGTGATGCCTAAGAATGTAAAAACGCTCTATTCATCGGCTATGAATGTACGCAAAGAATTGGCGGACGTGGATTTAGTTGTGGGTTCCATCTTGAAACCTGGTGATAAAGCTCCGCACGTGATCACACACGAAATGCTGAAACTCATGGAGAAGGGAACTGTCTTGGTGGATGTCGCCATCGATCAGGGTGGCTGCTTTGAGACTTCACATCCGACGACACATAGCGAACCTACCTATGTGGTGGATGATATCGTACACTATGCGGTTGCCAATATACCTGGAGCAGTGCCGTTTACCTCTACTTCTGCACTAACCAATGCTACCCTTCCCTACGCATTGGCTCTCGCTGACAAGGGTTGGGAAAAAGCTTGCAAGGATGATGCCGCCCTAGCACTGGGATTGAATGTAGTGGAAGGCAAAGTGGTATACAAAGCGATAGCAGATGTTTTCGACTTGCCATATACGCCGCTTAACTAAAGTGTTGTCTTTTTTTTATAAGGGTTAATTAGTAATGAAACAGCCTGTTGCATAAGTGAAAACTACACTGCAACAGGCTGACCTATTAAAAACAAACCCTATTTAATCTTCTTACCATTCGTATCGCATCTTGGTGAGGCGATCATATTCTTGTATGAGCTCAGTCATGACATCGCTGACACTCTCATAGATGTGCAACTGTGCGGAAGCTTGACCTATCTCTAGCTCACCGGTCTCGAGGTCTCCTTCGAAAATTCCTTTCTTCGCTCTGCCTTTACCCAGCACCTCTTTCAACTCTTCGGCAGTCGCTCCACGACCTTCCGCTTCTTCGACCATATCCTTGAATGTGCTGTTGGCCAGACGCGTTGGTGATAATTTCTTTAAAAGAAGCTTGGTATCGCCTTCGTTAAGACGCAAGCAGTAATCCTTAAAGACTTCGCTGGCAGAGCTTTCTTTTGTCAAAGCGAATCTGGTTCCTATTTGTACGCCTTCAGCTCCAAGAACCATGGCGGCCAATATGGCTTGACCTGAAGCGATGCCACCCGCTGCAACAAGAGGCAATGTAGTGGCTTGCCGGACTGATGGTATCAGACACATGGTAGTGGTTTCTTCGCGACCATTGTGACCGCCGGCTTCAAAGCCTTCGGCTACAACTAAATCAACACCGGCTTCCTCGCATTTCATCGCGAAACGTGAGGAAGATACCACATGACCTACTGTTATACCATGCTCCTTCAGCACAGGTGTCCATGTTTTAGGATTACCGGCTGAAGTGAAAACTATCTTTACACCCTCTTTTATGATAATATCTATTATTTCGTCCATTTGGGGATAGAGTAAAGGCACATTCACACCAAAGGGAGCCGTAGTGGCTTCTTTGCATTTGCGGATATGGTCGCGCAGTGTCTCAGGGTGCATCGAACCAGCGCCCAATAAGCCCAACCCACCAGCATTGCTGACAGCAGAGGCCAGACGCCACCCACTGCACCACACCATGCCTCCTTGAATAATGGGATAATGGATTCCAAACAATTCGGTTACTCTATTCATATATCATTGCTTTTGACTGTTTATGATGTACAACAACAGGCTTTTGATATAGTTCATCGGGCTAAGGGGAGAAAAATCGGATGATTGATCTGTACAGTAGTTGAATCGCCATATTGACTCAAGACTTCGAGCGTGCGTATCCTATTCCTACGAGCCTGGAAATCCCAGAACTCCTTTGATGTACAGTAGTTGAAATCAAGGCCTCCTACTCCAGATGGAGTGGCTGTCCATGCTCCTACCATCTGATTATTAACGCGTCCCGCTAAAGGATTATATCTTAAGCCTGTCGCTTCAATCTGCTCAAGGGTATTACGAGGTCCAGCATCAAGCATTCTTCTCGCCCACCCCGAATAGATGCGCAACGATGATAGTTTATAAAACGGATCACTGCGCCAAGTATCTGCCCCCATCTTGATGCGCTTACGATATACCGGATCCCAGTTCATAGGGGTACCGGCCTTGTATGGACGCAATGAAAGCATCTCGCGCATATTAAATGGCTTCGTCTCGTTATTGGGCAAAGGCAATGAGGCATCTATCTTCAACCACTGCTTATCAGCAACCACTACAGGATCGGCAAACAACCCTGACTCCATATCAATGGAGCGTACTGCATCAAGGTTTAATTTAATTTCATCATCAACCATCATGCGGTTGAGTCGCAAAGAATCCTCTACAGTCCAATCTTGCGCCAACAACTGGGGAGCGCACAATAGAGAGAATACTACTAAAAAGGCATATTTCATTATTTCATAATTAAGGTTACCACCAACGAAAACCACTACCACATAGAGGCTCATTAAAACAAGGATCAACCGTCCATATGGTACGTGGATAATTGCGATTTTCCCACCAACTGCGATAACGCAATGCAGCCTCTTGGACTTCTTCATCGGATAAGAAATACAATCCTTCATAATTTGGCGCATTGGCACGAACCATTTTTGCACCCATCGAAGCAGGCATATTCAACCGAATAGACTCTACTATCCAAAGCATACACTCACCTAAACGCAGTTTCCCATTCATAGCATTATAGCCAATTGGGAAATCAGATATCACCGTCATATCATCGGCATATTCTAATATCTTGGGAATGTCATTAATTTCAAATTCAGGTATCGATACTACACCTTGATTATTTTTGGTGGCATAGGTTCCATCCTTTAGTTGTTTCACGAAAATATCCACATTAGGATTGTTATAGTCTAAAACTTCACTACTACAACTTGCCATGCACAAGCAGAGTACCGAAAACAGAGCTGCTATGAATAACCGTCTTACCATGTGATTGTTTTTAAAGTCGTATTAATAATTAAAGCGCATCCCGCAAAGAACGTTAAAGTTGGTAGGTCGTGAAGTGCGTACGCTGGATTGCTTTGAATCAGTTGGAAAATAATGATTCACACCCGGCTCTACAAACACTGCCAATTTATCGGAGATTTTGAAGTTGGCACCCACACCAGCTTGTACAGAGAGCTGCAAAGGCTCATTTCTAAAGTTGTTATTGGGGGCTCCAGCAACGCACTTATCAACTGTTCCGCCTACGGATGCATAAAGTTCTACATGCTTGGAGTTGAAGAAATAGCCGTTTGCCTTTACTGGTATGCCAAGATAATGGAGCGCTTTACTGAGAGCCGGAACTCGCGAGTACTGCAAACCAGCCTCTAATCCAAAATAGCGATTAAAACGTCTTTCGATTGATGCAGCCACCGAGAATGGGGTGCCATTGAACTCCTTATCGGGCAATGAAATGCCGGCAGCCGCCTTAGCACTCCATTTTGAAGGAGAAGATTGGATCGTCTCTATGTCATCAGTAGAAAACAGAGCTGGCGCATCGTCATCAAAACGAGCGGATGTCAAATCACTATTGAGAACGCTGCGCCAGAAAGAGTATTTATTGAAGCGTGTAGAGTAGTTTGAGGTGGAGAAAAAGGAAGATTCATACATTGAAATGGTAAAGGAGATGTGGATCTCCGCATAGTCTTCGTCAGCATTGGCAACATCATTCCCAAACAGTGGAAGTCCTAGATTCTGCTTAATCGACGCTGGCGTGCCTTGCCCGTTCTCTTCTTGTGCCAAGGCTTGCATCACAGGGGCTGCCATCTCGGAGTGTGTGAAGAAATCACCATCAGTGGCAGCAAATGGAGCAAAGGCCTGACTGATTTCCTCTTGTGGAGAGAGAAACCAAATAGTGGCCGATGAAGCTATCAAAAGCAACAATACTGCTGCCGAAGTTGCCATTCGTCGCAACATCAAGCGTCTACGCAACTGGGCAGTTGCCATATCATTATTTAGTTGTAACCAGAACTCACTCTTCACAGGCATCTCCATATCGTTTAGCCTATGGCGAAACAGCTCTGTCAATTCATCCGTTTCTCTCTTCATTTTCTGTATATTGTTTTATCTTTTCTGCCAATAAATATTTAGCGCGATGCAATTGTGAAGCAGACGATCGCTCCTTGATGCCCATCAGTTTTGCTATTTCCTTGTGCGATTTTTCCTCGAACACATAAAGGTTAAACACTGTACGGCAACCATCGGGAAGCTCTGCCACAAAAGCCATCAGTTGATCTTCGGAAAGGATTGCCCCTGTATCTCCCGTGTCGGGTATATCAGGCAATGTTTCTTCGTTTATCACCAGCTGATTGAAACGTTTCTGTCGTCGCAAGTAATCTATTGACTGTGTCACCATCACTCGATTGATCCATGTAGACAAAGATGATTCTCCTCTAAAATTAAAATTGGTGAAGATCTTTATAAATCCATCGTGCAACACGTCATATGCAATATCCATATCGCCCACATAACGATAGCATACTGCCAGCATCTTATTGGAGTAGAGGGTATAGAGTTGCTTCCGGGCAGCATCTTTTCCGCTACGGCAACCTTCGATCAATTCAATCTCGTTCTCCAATTTTGTGCTTTTTTACTTGTAACAACAGTCGTTCTCTTGCGCCTTTCTGATCTATTGACGCAGTATCAGGCAAAATACTGCAATGGGATATGTGAAATGAAGTTAAAATAAAGAGTGTGTTATTTTGTGTCTCCTTTTTATGATGAAGTCTCATAGTGTTTCTCGAAAGAAACACTATGAGACTTTTTATTATCTTATTTACAATGTCTACTTCTTAACAAGCTTTAAAGCTCATATCCAAGCCTTTTACTGAATGAGTCAAAGCGCCTACTGAAATATAATCAACCCCACATTCGGCATAATCGCGTAAAGTATCGAATGTGATACCGCCTGAAGATTCTGTTTCACATTTTCCAGCAACGATTTCTACTGCTTTCTTTGTCATTTCGGGTGTGAAGTTATCGAACATAATTCGATCTACGCCCAATTCAAGTGCTTGCTGCAACTCATCAAAGTTGCGCACTTCGAGTTCGATTTTCAAATCCTTGTTATGTGTTTTGCAGTATTCCTTGGCACGGTTTACGGCTTTATCGATACCACCCGCAAAATCTACATGATTATCTTTCAAAAGGATCATATCGAATAGACCTATACGATGATTTACACCACCACCAATCTTAACGGCCATCTTCTCTAGAATACGCATACCCGGTGTAGTTTTACGAGTATCCAATACACGTGTATTTGTACCTTCAAGCTGTTTGGCATACTTGCGAGTCATGGTTGCGATACCACTCATGCGTTGCATCACGTTCAACATCAAACGTTCTGTCTGCAAAAGTGATTGTACTTTACCTTCGACAACCATAGCCACATCACCGGGATTCACTTCTGAGCCATCGTGGATAAACACCTCTACCTTCATAGTAGGGTCAAAGCGATTGAAGATTTCTTTGGCTACTTCGATACCAGCCAATACACCTTTTTCTTTAATAAGTAGTTTGGATTTACCAATTGCTGTATCTGGAATACAAGAAAGCGTCGTATGATCGCCATCTCCAATATCTTCAGCAAAAGCCAGATCGATAAGTTTATCGATCAATTCTTTTTCTTTAGTCATTTATTTTATCGATTCTTATTTGATGTATGAAATACTCACCTTGTTCACGTCGTAAAAAACAGTTGACGCGATAACTCCCATTTTGCGTGATTAGTGTTCCTATTACAAAGCTTGAATCATCGCGGTTGCCCTGATGATTGACGGTAAAATCGTTTACTTTATTGTTCGAAAAAAAGCCATTCAGGCTATTTTCTGCCACTTGAGCTGTATAACTATTCGTTTTATTCTGGATGATTAGTTCGACACGTTCGCCCAAAAAAGGTTTTAGGCCGACGGAGTTACCTTTTTTAAAAGCCGTCACTATTTCAACCGGAACGTTTTGCGCCATTAGAGCAAAGCATATAAAAAGCAATATGGCTGTACATAAAAAAAACTTTTTTTTCATAACCTTGAGCTTTTCTATAGAAATATGATAACTTATCACATGTTAAGTTAATGATAGGCAAAGATAGTGATTTACAACCAATAAATGTAACTTAATGCCTATTTTTGCATTCCAATTCAAATGATTTTAACATGAAAACAACACTGTTGGTAGTAGGAAAAACAGTAGAAGCACACTATATATCAGCCATTAATGACTACACACAACGCACCAAGCGCTATATTTCTTTTGATATGGAGGTGATCCCTGAACTAAAGAATACAAAGAGTCTATCGGCCGAGCAACAGAAAGAAAAGGAAGGCGAATTGATTTGCAAAGCCATTCAGCCGGGTGATGTAGTAGTACTCTTGGACGAGCATGGCAAAGAGATGCGCTCGCTGGAGTTTGCCGAATGGATGAAACGCAAGATGAATACCGTAAACAAACGGTTGGTATTCGTGATTGGTGGCCCCTATGGATTCTCCAAGAGTGTGTATGATAGAGCCGATGAAAAGATATCCATGTCTAAAATGACTTTCTCACACCAAATGATCCGCTTGATATTTGTGGAACAACTTTATCGTGCCATGAACATCCTGCAAGGTGGTCCTTATCATCACGAATAGTAGCAATAAACCACGAGTGCATTCATAGCTATGCACTAAAGTGCAAGCCCCAATGCACTGGA
>CAMTPC010000126.1 GCA_947074295.1 uncultured Bacteroides sp.
TCTAAACCATGACTGGGGAGATTAGTTTTATACTATTCTCGGATGCTTACATTGAGTGGGGGCTGCATAACAGTATGTCACGCTGTGTAGGCTAACTCACTTTGATAGCCTACTTGAACAAACACGAAGCTATCTGCCCGTTTTTTCTGAAATATAGAGCAGTATTGTACTGAATACGATAAAATCTGGTTATCTTCGTACAGCTATGAAGTACACTCTGCGTACTATTTATGGGCAATTTTGTCTGAAATACAAAAGATGACGACACTCTATTATATTATATATCGTGCTTTTGCTGTATTCTGATTTTATTTGCAGAGTCATATCGGGAACTCTGAAATGACCTAGTTGTAACTTTACTAAAACTACTAACGGAAAAATATGAAACCACTTCTAAGACATCTTTTAGCCGCTTCTTTTCTGAGTATGATGCTGCCAATAGGCGCACAACAATCGCCCAATCCTGATTTGCCTTACTGGCAAGATATTCAAACCGTATCCGTGAATCGCGAAGAACCACGTACCGCTTTCATGTCCTATACTGATAAAGGCAGCGCCATGACAGGTCGTTATGAGAATAGTGACCGCTATCAGCTGCTCAATGGGGTATGGAAATTCTATTACTCGGACTCGCACCGCATATTGCCGGCTGATGCCGCTGCACCGTCGACCGATGTAAGTGGATGGAATGATATACAGGTGCCTGGCAACTGGGAAGTGCAGGGCTATGGCACGCCGATTTATCTCAACCACGGCTATGAGTTTAAAGCGAGCAATCCACAGCCTCCACAGCTACCCGAAGATATCCCTACGGGTGTCTATCGCCGCGATATTATTATTCCGGTGGAGTGGATGGAAGATGATATTTATCTGCATGTTGCAGGAGCTAAGTCGGGTACGTATGTCTATGTCAATGGCAAAGAGGTGGGATACAATGAAGATTCGAAGAATCCCGCCGAATTTCTTATCAATGACTATGTGCAACCTGGCCGAAATACCCTGACGCTGAAGATCATGCGTTGGAGTACGGGCTCTTATCTGGAGTGCCAGGATTTTTGGCGCATCAGTGGCATTGAACGCGATGTTTTCCTCTATTCGCAACCCAAAGTGGCGGTGCAGGATTTCCGCGTTATCTCTACGCTGAACGATCAATACAAAGATGGCATTTTCCAACTGGCAGTCGATGTGCGCAATCGTGACAATACTTCACAAGCCATTCAGGTGTCTTATGAACTGCTTAACAAAAATGGCGCTGTAGTGGCATCTTCATCACAGATTTGCAACTTGGCAAAAGAAACCTCTCAGACTATCGACTTTAGTGCCTCACTGCCCAATGTGAAAACATGGACTTCGGAAGCGCCTAATCTATATAAATTGTTGATTACCTTGAAGCAAGGAGATGTAGTGACTGAGGTAGTGCCCTATAATATAGGCTTCCGACGCATCGAGATAAAAGAAATTGACCAGATTGCCAAGAATGGTAAACCCTATACGGTGTTGTTGGTCAATGGTCAGCCTATCAAACTAAAGGGGGTCAATGTACACGAGCACAATGAAAAGACAGGTCACTACATGACTGAAGAATTGTTGCGCCGCGACTTCGAGCTGATGAAGCAAAATAATATCAATAGTGTGCGCCTTTCTCACTACCCACAAGATAGACGCTTCTATGAGATGTGTGATGAGTATGGGCTATATGTTTACGATGAAGCCAATATAGAATCGCATGGCATGTACTACAACCTGCGCAAAGGGGGTACACTGGGCAATAACCGCGAGTGGCTGAAACCCCACATCTATCGCACGGCCAATATGTACGAACGCAATAAGAATTATCCTTCTGTCACCTTCTGGTCGCTGGGCAATGAAGCGGGCAATGGATATAACTTTTATCAGACCTATCTCTGGGTTAAAGAGCGAGAGGAGAAGTTGATGAATCGTCCAGTAAACTACGAGCGTGCGCAGTGGGAATGGAACTCGGATATGTACGTGCCTCAGTACCCCAGCGCCGAGTGGCTGCGCCATATCGGTGAACAAGGTTCTGATCGCCCTGTGGTGCCTTCGGAATACTCGCATGCGATGGGCAACTCCAATGGTAATCTATGGGATCAATGGCAAGAGATTTATAAATACCCTAACCTGCAAGGCGGTTATATCTGGGATTGGGTGGATCAAGGTATTTTAGAGATTGATCGTGACGGCACTCCCTACTGGACCTATGGCGGCGACTATGGTGTGGATATGCCCAGCGATGGCAACTTTGTGTGCAACGGTATCGTAGGGCCCGATCGTACACCTCATCCTGCTATGGCCGAGGTGAAATATGTACATCAGGATGTGGCATTTGAGCCTGTCTATGCCACGGCGGGTAGATACAAAGTACACAATCGTTTTTATTTTACTAACCTCAACAAATATCAAGTAAACTATGAGCTGCGTGCCAATGGTGAGGTAAGAAAGAAAGGTACTATCAAGCTAGATGTAGCGCCGCAAAGCAGCAAAGAGTTTGCTATCCCCGTGAAGATGCCACAAGGCGAGGCAGGAGTAGATTATTATCTCCACTTCAGCGTAAAGACCAAGCAACCCGAAGCTTTGCTCCCCGTGGGGCATGAAATAGCCTGTGAACAATTCTTGCTTCCTGTATCGGCTACCAAAACACCCTATCAGGTGAAGGATGCCGCTCTCAACGTGGCGCATACTCCACAAACGGTTACGGTGACTTCGCCACGTGTCCATTTTGTATTTGATAATGATAAAGGTGTCATCACTTCGTATCGCGTGGATGGCATGGAGTATTTTGCTGAGGCTTTTGGTGTGCAGCCCAACTTCTGGCGTGCCCCCAATGACAATGATTATGGAAATAGCAACCCGAAGCGCTTGCAAATATGGAAGGCGTCGAGTAAGGATTTCAAAGTGAGTGATGTAAAGACCACGAAAGAAGGTAATACGGTGTTGCTTACTGCTGTCTACGATTTAGAGGCTGGCAATCAATATATCGTGAACTATCGTATCTATCCCGATGGTATAGTGAATGTGGGTATTACCTTTACACCTACCGATCGCCTTCCCGAACGCACGGATGTATTGGAAGATACGAATATTGCAACCTTCACACCGGGGAAGAGTGATAAGCCTAAAGATGTGTTGGAAGTGCCACGCATAGGCGTGCGCTTCCGATTGCCACAAACCATGAATCAGGTGCAGTACTTCGGCCGTGGACCAGAGGAAAACTATGTCGATCGCAAAGCAGGGACATTGGTGGGGCGCTATCAGACTACTGCCGAAGAGATGTATGTCAACTATGTGCGTCCGCAAGAAAATGGACACCGCACGGATACACGTTGGGTGACATTGACCAATCAAGATGGCAGTGGTCTTTTGGTGCTAGCCGATGAAACAATAGGCTTCAATGCACTGCGCAATAGCGTGGAAGATTTTGATTCGGAAGAGTCTACCCATGATTACCAATGGAGAAATCGCTCACCGGAGGAAATAGCAGGTAAAAACCGTGATGAGGCGAGGAATATCTTTCGCAAACAAACGCATGTCAACGATATCCAACCAAGGGATTTTATTGAAGTTTGTGTGGATATGAAGCAGCAAGGCGTGGCGGGATATGATAGCTGGGGCGCTAAGGTGCAACCTGGTTTTACTATTCCGGCTGACCAAACGTATGAATGGGGCTTCACACTGGCTCCAATAAAAAGTGTGGGCGAGGTGACTCAACGCGTGAAGTATAAGTATTGAATTGTTTTTTTTAATACAACACAACTATGAAGAAGATACTATCATTGCTATTTATAGGCTGGGTATATTGTACTACGGCAGTAGGAGCAAAGAGTGGCACAACCACTGGCAACGAAGACAGAATTGTATGGCTGAGCACTATGCTCAAGATAGCCAATCCGGTATTGACCAACGGCTCTAACTGTACATTGAAACAAAATATGCCCTATGAATCATTGGGCGATCGGAAAGAGTTCTCCTATCTCGAGGCTTTGGGACGCACCATTTGTGGCGTGGCGCCTTGGCTAGAATTAGGACCCGATGATACGCCAGAAGGCAAACTGCGCCAACACTATCTGGTATTGGCGGTAAATAGCATCACTCATGCCGTCAACCCCAACTCGCCCGACTATATGGTTTTCGATAAACCTTATCAGCCATTGGTGGATGCGGCTTTCCTGGCACAAGGCTTGTTGCGTTCGCCTACTCAGCTGTGGGCTAATCTGCCCCAACAGACCAAGAAAAACGTAATCGCCGCTCTGAAACTGTCGCGCGCTATCCGCCCTTTCGAAAGCAACTGGTTGCTCTTTGCTTCTATGGTGGAGGCTGCTTTGTTGGAGTTCAATAACGAATATGACGCGGACAGACTGTTTTATGGCGTGAAGAAGTTTCGTGACGATTGGTATAAAGGCGACGCGCACTATGGCGATGGTCCTGCCTATCATGCCGACTATTACAACAGCTTTGTGATTCACCCCATGCTGACCGATATCATGCGGATACTGGATAAGCATAATATGGATGATGATGGTTTTTACCGCCTACAGCAAGTGCGACTTTCGCGCTATGCCGAGCAGCAGGAACGAATGATCTCCCCCGAAGGGACTTATCCCGTGTTGGGACGTTCCATCGTCTATCGCACAGGGGTGTTTCATGCCTTGGGGCAAGCGGCTTTACTAGGGTTGCTACCTACCACAGTAGAGCCTGCTCAAGTACGTTGCGCGCTGACCGAAGTTATTAAGCGTCAATACGAATCACCCGACAACTTTGATGAGGCAGGTTGGCTCAGAGTGGGCTTCAATGGTAGCCAGATAGATATGTCCGAAGCATACATCAACACGGGCAGTCTTTATCTGTGTCTTTCGGGCTTCTTGCCTTTGGGGCTGAAGGCCGACAATGCGTTCTGGGTAGCTCCTGCCGCCGACTGGACGACACGTAAGGCATGGGGAGGAGAACCTGTCAAAGCCGATGCGGCTACGCGACAATAAGACGAGTGATCTGATAGACTCTAATTCTTAAAATATATTTATTTGTCATCAATTTATTTTTCTGCGTAAGGGTAGAATATAGATTCTGTGTCTATGGATATAGAAACTTGAATATTATGAAAAAACTTACTATGGTGGCTGTTGTATGGGCTATGACAATGGGTATGACCTCAGCAGCACAATTCTCTAAGACAACGACTAAAGAAGTAATGAGGCGAGTGGCGGATTGGCAGATTGCCAATCCTGGTAAAGGGAACGAACACAGCGATCTGGATTGGACCAATGCCACGCTTTATATCGGGATGCTGGACTGGGCCGAACTAGCAGAAAAAGTGGATGGCGACAAATCCTACTATGACTGGCTGTTGAAGATAGGCAGACGTAATCATTACCAAATGGGCAAGTGGATGTATCATGCCGACTTTGTGGCAGTGGGCCAACCCTTTATCGAACTCTACCAGAAGTATGGCAACGAAAAGATGGTGATGCCTGTCAAGGCACGAGCCAACTGGGTGGTGGACAATGTACCCAGTGTGTCCTTGGATTTGGACTATAAGAAAGCCGAAACGCTGGACCGTTGGTCTTGGTGCGATGCACTGTTCATGGCACCTCCTGTATATGCTAAACTCTATGTATTGACGGGTGATAAGAAGTATATCCGCTTTATGGATAAAGAGTATAAAGCGACCTATAATCATCTATATGACAAGGAGGAAAATCTGTTTTATAGAGATAGTCGCTACTTTGATAAGAAGGAAGCCAACGGAGAGAAAGTGTTTTGGGGACGTGGCAATGGATGGGTGCTAGGCGGTTTGTGCGAGATACTCCAGGTGCTTCCCGCTAAAGATAAATATCGTAAATTCTACGAGCAACTGTTTGTGACTTTGGCTACACGTGTGGCGCAGCTGCAAAGCGCAGATGGCTACTGGCACGCTAGTCTGCTAGACCCTGCTTCTTATCCATCGCCCGAAACGAGTGCTACTGGTTTCATCGTCTATGCCTTGGCTTATGGGGTGAATGAAGGATTGTTGAACAAGGATGTCTTTATGCCTGCTATAACTAAAGGCTGGCAAGCGATGCTTGATGCAGTAAACGAAGAAGGCAAACTGGGCTATGTGCAACCCATCGGCGCTGATCCTCGCAAGGTGACGGCTGACATGACGGAGGTTTATGGTGTGGGTGCATTCCTCTTGGCTGGCAATCAGATCTATAAAATGGCGAACTAATAGGATGAAGATATATGAAAAACACTAAGATACTAAAGACAGCATTCACACTACTATTGCTAGGCGTAACTGCACTCAATGTGCTGGCGGCACGAGAGGTGACTTCCTTCAATGAGGGATGGCTGTTCAAGAAAGGCCCATTCTCCAGTGATCCTCATCGTGCAGCTAAGCAATGGAGTGCTGGATGGGATAGTGTGACGGTGCCCCATACTTGGAATGCCCAAGATATGCAGCTCAAAGTCAACTCCTTTTACGAAGGAGTGGGTTATTATAAAAAGAATTTCCATGCCGATGAAGCGCTGAAAGGCAAGCGTATATTCCTCCGTTTCGAGGGGGTAGGAGCCAACACCGAAGTTTTTGTCAATGATATGCTAGTGGGCACGCACAATGGAGGCTATTCGGCTTTCGCTTTCGAGATAGGCAACAATCTGAATTATGGTGCGGACAATGTGATACTTGTAAAGGCTGACAACACGGCACGTCCCGATGTAATCCCCGTCAATCATAGCTTGTTTGGTGTATATGGTGGTATCTATCGCCCCGTTTGGTTGGTGGTGACCGATCAAAGCAATATCACGGTTACCGATCATGCCTCGCCAGGAGTGTATATCACGCAAAAGAATGTTTCGCGTCAGTCAGCGGATGTCAAGGTGAAGGTAAAGCTAGACAATGCGACACTTGCAGTCGATCCTTTGGTATTAGAAAATACGATCTATACTCAAGAGGGTAAGAGAGTAGCAAGCCGTAGTCAACAAATTAATCTGACTCCACAAGGCACGCAGGTATTCGAAAGTGATTTCACGATAAAGAAGCCTCATCTTTGGCACGGGCGTAAAGATCCTTATTTATATAAAATAGTCACTACGCTGAAACGGGATGGACAGGTAATTGATGAAGTGGTACAACCTTTGGGTATCCGCAAGTACGAGGCTATCGCAGGCAAAGGATTCTACCTGAATGGTGAGAAGTATCCGATGTACGGGGTATGTCGTCATCAAGACTGGTGGCAGATTGGTAGTGCGCTGCACACTGAACATCATGACCACGACTTGGCCGAGATCATGGATGTGGGTGCTACAACTGTTCGTTTCGCTCATTATCAGCAATCCGATTATTTGTACGCTCGCTGCGACACATTGGGACTCATCATTTGGGCAGAGATTCCATTTGTCAACCGTGTCACTGGCTTTGAGAGTGAGAATGCGCACAATCAGCTGCGTGAGATGATCCGCCAAAGCTTCAACCATCCATCTATCTATGTGTGGGGCTTGCACAATGAGGTCTATCATCCGCATCAGTACACTGCCGAACTGACACAATCTTTGCATGACTTGGCGAAGCTCGAAGACCCCGATCGATACACCGTGGCAGTGAATGGCTATGGTCATGTGGAACACCCTGTCAATCAGAACACCGATATTCAGGGGATGAACCGCTACTTTGGCTGGTACGAGAAGAAGGTGCAAGACATCAAGCCTTGGATTGAGGCGATGGAGACAGAATACCCTTGGCAACGCTTCATGCTGACCGAATATGGGGCAGATGCCAATATCGATCACCAGACTGAATATCTGGGTGATGCCCTGAACTGGACGAAGCCTTTCTATCCGGAGACTTTCCAGACCAAGACACACGAGTATCAATGGAGTGTTATCGCCGCACATCCTTATATTCTGGCTTCCTATCTGTGGAATATGTTCGATTTCGCTGTACCCATGTGGGGTAGAGGTGGTGTACCTGCCCGTAACCTGAAGGGCTTGGTGACATTTGACCGTAAGCTAAAGAAAGATTCGTACTACTGGTATAAAGCCAACTGGAGCGAAGAACCTGTGCTCTACCTGACGCAACGTCGCAATACCGATCGTGAGAAGAAAAATACTTCTATCACCATCTACTCCAATGTAGGAACCCCCGTGGTCTATCTAAATGGACGTGAATTGCCACAACCGCAGAAAGGCTATACCGATGTACACTATATCATCGATGATGTAGAACTGGATGGCGGACTCAATCGCATTACGGCTCAAGTTGCTCATTCTGGAGAGAAACTCACAGACGAGATTGTGTGGAACTACGAACGTGAGAAGAAGCGGGAAGCCGACTCGTATAGCAAAAAGGATACCCATGCTGGGTGGTAAACAAAGAATAATTAAAACTAATACATAATCAGAAAAGAAAATTAAACATGAGAAAGATGAATTATCTCTTGGGACTGATGCTGTGCATGCTGATATCGGCCTGCTGCAATCAGCCAACAAAACAAATTTCGGACAAAGGTACTGCGTGGCAATGGCAAGAAGGCACTATAGTGGTGGATGAACCACAACGTGCACCCGGACAAGAAAGCGTGATCGGACTCACTGCCCCTAAGATGGATGGTGTGCGTGTAGGCTTCGTGGGCTTGGGAATGCGTGGTCCTGGAGCCGTGAAACGCTTTACACATATTCCAGGTACTGAGGTAGTGGCTCTTTGCGATTATAACAAGGAATCGGCTGAGGCTTGTCAACGATTCCTGAAAGCAGCATCTATGCCCAAGGCGGCCGTTTATTGGGGTGAGAAAGGCTATGAGGAGCTTTGCCAACGCGATGATATTGACTTGGTATATATCGCTACTGACTGGTTGCATCATTTTCCTGTCGCTGAATTGGCGATGAAGAGTGGCAAGCACGTCGCCATTGAAGTACCTTCGGCGATGACACTTCAAGAGTGTTGGGCACTCGTGGATCTGAGTGAACAAACTCGTCAGCACTGCTTCATCTTGGAGAATTGCTGCTATGACTGGTACGAGATGAATACCCTCAACATGGCGCAGCAAGGTGTGTTTGGCGAGGTGATTCGTGCGCAAGGAGCTTATATTCATAACTTGGAGCCTTACTGGGATGAATATTGGAAAAAGGACAGTCTTGACAAACTGGGCTGGCGCTTGGAGTACAATATGAAACACCGTGGCGATGTATATGCTACACACGGACTAGGACCTGTAGCCCAGGCACTCGATATTCACCGTGGCGATCGCATGAAGACATTAGTAGCGATGGATACGAAGTCGGTAGTGGGTAAGCAACTTGTAGAAGACCGTACAGGTGAAACTTGCGACACCTTCCGTAACGGAGACCACACTACTACCATGATACGTACTGAGAATGGCAAGGTTATCGAAATTCAGCACAACGTGATGACTCCACAACCTTATAACCGCCTTTATCAATTGACAGGCACGAAAGGATTCGCCAATAAATATCCCACGCAAGGCTATGCGCTTGATGCGGCACAGATGAACGCTGCCGGAGTGAAACCACAGTTCGACAACTTGGACTACCATCGTTTCCTATCCGATGATGATATGAAGGCATTGGTGGAGAAATACCGCCACCCCATTTTGGTGCAATATGGTGAGATGGCTAAGAAGGTAGGCGGACACGGTGGTATGGACTTCATCATGGATGCCCGTTTGGTGTACTGCCTGCAAAACGGTCTTCCGCTCGATATGGACGTATATGACTTGGCCGAATGGTGCTGCTTAGCCGAACTGGGCGAACTGTCTATGGACAACAACTGTGCGGCTGTGGCGTTCCCCGATTTCACACGTGGCGCTTGGAATCAGATACAAGGCTACCAGCACGCCTATGCTTCGCCCGAAGATGAAGCGGTGGCTATGGAGAAAGCCCTGGCCTTCACTGCTGCCTTGAAAGAGCGTGGTGCCAACGATTGGACCGAAGAAGTAATTGTAACTGAATAACCAAACAATCAAACGACAATAACTAACCCGAAAAACATGAAGATGAGCAAAGTATTTCTTTTTACTTTGCTTTTCTGTAAGCTCCCGAAGAACTACACGTTTTAGCCACCAATCTTAATACCGACCT
>CAMTPC010000127.1 GCA_947074295.1 uncultured Bacteroides sp.
CATTGTTTCTCGATTGCGGGTGCAAAGATAGGTACTTTTTTGTAACCTCCAAAATATTCGCTGATTTTTTTGCAAAAATATTCCAGTTTGTGGTTTTTGCATATCTGAGACGGGGTGTTGCGTTGTGACTGTGGATTAAAAAGAATGAGCTAGAATAAGATTTTATGTAAACATTTGGTACAATACGAAAAAGTCTATATATTGGCACGCACAAATTTATATAAAACTATGAAAAAAGAGAAAATTCACCTGGAATATATGTTAAATGGAGCTTCGAGGAACATACTTTGGTCGTCAATCAGCACTCCTTCGGGGTTGGAAAACTGGTTTGCGGACAAAGTGATTTCCAATAACAAGACAGTCCAGTTTCATTGGGGCAAGACCGAGATAAGAACGGCAGAGATTATTGCGCTTCGTTCTCAGTCTTTTATACGCTTCAGATGGACAGACGAAGAAGATACACGCGGACATTTTGAAATTAAGATGAATTACAACGAACTGACAGGCGATTATGTATTGGAAATTGTGGATTTCGCCGAACCCGATGAAAAGCAAGACATGAAGGAATTGTGGGATTCTCAGGTAGTAAAACTCAGACGCACTTGCGGTTTTTAGTTAACTTTCAAATAAAAAGTTTCAGTACATCTTTTTTTGTGCTAATTTTGCATCTTAATCTTATGAATTAAGAGCTTGAGATGCTACGCATTAAAAAATTAGATATATTCATCGTAAAAAGCTTCCTGCTACTTTTTTTAGGCACATTCTTCATTTGTCTCTTCATCTTTATGATGCAGTTCTTATGGAGTTATGTAAATGTGCTTGTAGGTAAGGGACTTGATATGGCCGTCATGGGCCAGTTTTTTTTCTATTCTGCACTATCATTGGTGCCAGTGTCGTTGCCCCTGGCCGTGCTGCTGGCATCACTCATCACTTTTGGAAACTTCGGCGAGCGGTATGAATTACTGGCCATGAAGGCTGCGGGTATTCCGCTGATCAAAATCATGCGTCCACTTTTCATATTGGTCTGCTTCATCTGCTGTGTCTCCTTTTATTTCCAAAACGTAATAGGGCCCATTGCACAACAAAAATTGGGCACACTGATCATTTCCGTAAAACAAAAATCACCAGAACTTGATATCCCCGAGGGCGTGTTTTATGATGAAATCCCTGGCTACAATTTGAAGGTCGCTAAGAAAAATCGTAAGACGGGTATGCTATATGATGTCTTGATATACGATTTGAGGGATGGGCCTGAGAATGCGCATATCATTTTTGCCGATTCGGGACGCATGGAAATGACGGCAGATAAACAGCACCTTAATCTCTATTTATATAGTGGAGAGCTTTTCGAGAATCTGAAATCGCAGAATATGAAAAGCAAGAATGTGCCCTATCGTCGTGAATCTTTCAGTCATAAGTTTGTGATCATCGAATTTGACTCGGATTTCAATATGGCTGATGCTAGTATCATGAGCAATGCTGCCACTACTAAGAGTATGGGTGTGTTGCAGACATCAGTGGATTCCATGCGAGTGGTAGGTGACAGTATAGGCCGTCGCTATTATACCGATCTTAAAAGTAGCACATATTCCAATTCTTATCGACTGACGGCACAAGATTCAACCAAGTTGCAGGATGAGAATCGGGTGCGATATAATATTGATAGCCTGTTCGAGGCTTCTACCCTTAACCAGAAACAAAAAGCGATGGTTGCTGTCACTTCTCGTTCGGAGGGTATGTCCAGCGACTTGAAGTTTAAAAGCTATACGATGGATGGAAATGATTATCAGATCAGACGCCACAACATCGAATGGCACAAGAAAATTACGATTTCATTGTCCTGCTTGCTCTTCTTCTTTATCGGTGCCCCTCTGGGAGGTATTATCCGAAAAGGAGGACTGGGTATGCCGGTGATCGTATCCGTATTTCTCTTCATCTTTTATTATGTGATAGATACCAGTGGTTTTAAGATGGCACGTGATGGCAGATGGATAGTATGGATGGGTATTTGGATGAGTTCGGCTATCTTGCTCCCGTTGGGTGCATTCCTCACGTATAAGTCGAACAAGGATTCTGTAGTACTCAATACGGATGTGATAATAGCATGGTTTAAACGTGTGCTAGGTATACGTGATGTACGTCATATATTCAAGAAAGAGGTGATCATTCACGATCCTAACTATCCTAGCGTGTTGGTGCGACTACAAGAGCTAACTGACGAATGTAGACAATACGCTGAAGCGAACAGACTGAGGAAAGCACCTAACTATTTTAAGTTGTGGATGAGCAACACTGATGACACCGAGATGAAAGCAATTCAACGTAAGTTGGAAGTTCTGGTAGACGAATTGTCTAACTCGCGTTCGGCCACTTTGCTCAACCTTCTCAACAATTATCCCATCATAACGGTTAATGCACATACCACTCCATTTAATATTCATTGGCTCAATGTCGCCGCTGGATTGTTTGTGCCCGTGGGACTGTTCTTTTACATTCGCATTTGGATCTTCCGTATTCGCTTATCGAAGGATTTGGAACGTGTCATAAAAACCGATGCTGATGTGGCGCATGTGATAGAGCAAGGGAAGAATTTATAGAAAAACAGTAAATGTGATTATAATATGGAAAAAATCAGATTAGACAGAATTGAAGATGCAATTGAAGACTTTAAGAAAGGCGAATTTGTGATTGTGGTGGATGATGAAGACCGCGAGAACGAAGGAGATCTGATTATAGCCGCTGAATTGATTACTCCTGAAAAGGTGAACTTTATGCTGAAACATGCGCGAGGTCTGCTTTGTGCACCTATCACCGTTTCACGCTGTAAAGAACTTGACTTGCCTCACCAGGTGAGTGATAATACTTCCATGTTGGGTACGCCCTTCACGGTGACTATCGATAAACTGGAAGGCTGTTCGACAGGGGTATCTGCTGCCGACCGTGCCGCTACGATACAGGCATTGGCCGATCCTGCCTCGACGCCTGCTACATTTGGTCGCCCAGGACATATCAACCCACTTTATGCACAGGAAAAAGGTGTGCTGCGCCGTGCTGGTCACACTGAAGCGACCATCGATATGGCTCGTTTGGCGGGTTTATATCCTGCAGGCGCTTTGATGGAAATCATGAACGAGGATGGTACAATGGCGCGTCTACCCGAATTGCGCGAGATGGCTGATGAATTCAATATCAAACTAATTTCTATACATGATCTTATTGCTTACCGATTGAAGCAAGAATCGATCGTAGAGAAAGGAGTGGAAGTGAGCATGCCTACCGAGCATGGCAACTTCCGCCTGATTCCTTTCAAACAAAAATCAAACGGGCTGGAGCATGTTGCTCTGTTCAAAGGTGAGTGGAGTGCCGACGAACCTATCCTGGTTCGCGTACATTCATCGTGTGTGACGGGTGATATTTTTGGATCGATGCGATGTGACTGTGGTGAGCAACTGCACAAAGCAATGGAGATGATCGAAAAGGAAGGTAAAGGAGCAATCGTTTACTTAAATCAAGAAGGTCGTGGCATTGGTTTGATGGAGAAAATGAAAGCTTATAAGCTGCAAGAAGATGGTATGGATACGGTGGATGCTAATGTTTGCCTAGGACATCTTGCCGATGAACGTGATTATGGTGTGGGAGCACAGATACTCCGTGAAATCGGCGTGCATAAGATGCGCTTATTGACAAATAATCCAGTGAAGCGCGTAGGCTTGGAGGCTTATGGCTTGGAGATTGTGGCCAACGTGGCAGTAGAGACCATACCCAATCCGCACAATATGCGCTACCTCACTACAAAGAAGGAGCGCATGGGACATACGTTGCATATCTCTAAGTAAAATGCCACTATGTTTCTGTAAGTCAATTAAAATTGCTATTTTTGTAACCGAATTCACTCAACCATAATAAAATAGATACGAAATGAATCAATTATCTGATCGTTTGAATAGCTTGTCGCCTTCTGCTACGCTGGCTATGTCGCAGAAAAGTAATGAACTTAAAGCGCAGGGTGTGGATGTAATCAACCTTAGTGTTGGTGAACCCGACTTTAATACACCTGACCACATTAAAGAAGCTGCGAAACAGGCTGTCGATGAAAATTATTCGCGTTATTCTCCAGTTCCAGGCTACCTTGGACTGCGTAATGCTATCGTTGATAAACTGCAAAAAGAGAATGGTCTGACTTATACGGCAGCACAGATCTCGTGTGCCAATGGTGCGAAGCAATCTGTGTGTAATGTTATTCTGGTATTGGTAAACCCAGGCGATGAGGTGATTGTTCCTGCTCCATATTGGGTGAGCTATCCTGAAATGGTGAAATTGGCCGAAGGTACTCCTGTTGTGGTGTCGGCTGGTATCGAGCAAGATTTTAAAATCACGCCCGAACAACTTGAAGCTGCCATAACCCCAAAAACTAAGGCTTTGATCCTTTGCTCTCCATCAAACCCTACTGGTTCGGTGTATAGCAAAGAAGAACTAGAAGGTTTGGCAAAGGTATTGGAGAAATATCCACAGGTAATTGTTATTGCTGACGAGATTTACGAGCATATCAACTATATCGGTAAGCACGAAAGCATCGCGCAGATCCCTTCGATGAAAGATCGTACGGTGATTGTGAATGGTGTTTCTAAGGCTTATGCCATGACTGGTTGGCGTATCGGTTTTATCGCTGGTCCAGAGTGGATTGTGAAGGCGGTGAACAAGCTACAAGGTCAATATACTTCTGGCCCTTGCTCTGTGTCGCAAAAAGCGGCCGAAGCTGCCTATACTGGAACTCAAAAACCTGTGGAAGAAATGCGCGAAGCTTTTGCTCGTCGCCGCAATCTTATCGTGGAGTTGGCGAAGGAAGTTCCAGGATTCGAAGTAAATGTACCCGAAGGTGCTTTCTATCTTTTCCCAAAGTGTAGCTCGTACTTTGGTAAATCCAATGGCGAACGCACAGTTGTGGATTCAGATGATTTGGCACTTTATTTGCTCGAAGAAGCGCATGTGGCTTGTGTGGGTGGATCATCATTTGGTGCTCCCGATTGCATCCGTATGAGCTATGCAACAAGTGATGAAAATATCGTGAAAGCGATCACTCGTATCAAAGAGGCTTTGGCTAAACTAAGCTAATGGAAATGTAAGATAGATTTATCTCACGAAATAATGAAAAGTCGTTCAGTAATGGACGACTTTTTTTATTGCTTATGTGTGTGGACGGAATAAAAAAAAAGACCATTCTCTAGTGAGAATAGTCTTCCATTAGTCTTTTTAGATTGTTTCTATCAAGCTGGGTGGATTGCTTCAGAAGGACAAACATCTGCACAAGTACCACAGTCTGTACAAACTTCAGGATCTATAACATAGATATCGCCTTCAGAGATAGCGTTTACTGGACACTCGTCAATGCAAGATCCGCAAGCAATACAATCGTCTGTAATTACGTAAGCCATTTTCTATAAAAATTTAATTATTAGTATTTATACAACAGACAAAAGTACACGTTTATTTTTATTCTCAATTCGTTTTTAGTATAAAAAGCTCTAATTTGTATCCCTTCTAAATAATTGATAAAACAATAAATCTATCGACTGTCCGTTTTTTAAGAGTGAAACGAATATTCGCTTTAATACTAATGGCTCTGATAGTGTGGAATATATCCGCTCAGGAGCGTCGTGTGCAAAACCGTCCATATATCGATCAACGTATCTGGCACTATGGTTTTTTGGCGGGTATTCACATGCAAGACCTCAAATTAGTGAACAATGGCTTCATCACCGAAGATGGTGAGAGTTGGTTTGCTGATGTTCCCGAGTATTCGCCAGGCTTTTCGGTCGGTGTGCTGGGCGAGCTGTATTTGAATCATTACATGTCTCTTCGTGTCATCCCTACGCTGTACTTCGGCGATAAGCGTGTGCAGTTTCGCGAGATAGAGACAGGTGAGAGGCATTCGCAAAACATCAAGTCGGCCTATATCGCCTGCCCCATTGATGTGAAGTTTGCTGCCGAACGTTTCAATAATTATCGTCCCTATGTGATGTTAGGGCTTAGTCCTACTATAGATCTTACCGTGAAGAAAGGTAAAGAGATTCGTGTGAAACCATTTGACTGCTATTTTGAAGTGGGTTTGGGGTGCGATATTTATTTGCCATTCTTTAAATTGATACCCGAATTGAAGTTCGGTTTTGGCTTAATCAACCTTATCGAGAAAAACAGAAATGATCTTACCGACAAATCGCTCGAGAAGTTCACGATGTCAATTGATAAAGCTAAATCGCGCATGATCGCTTTGACTTTCTACTTCGAATAATCCCTCCTTTTTTCTTATTATTGCTGCACTGTGGCTCGCATGCATAAATATGACGGGAAATGTATATAATATCCTTGATTATTGCATGAATATATAGAATTGATGCTGTTTATGCGTTAATCTGTGTATTTATATGCGATAATTCTTCCCTTTTTGTATTGTTATTCATATTTTATCTCTAATTTTGCAGGATCTAAAGTATATTTATGCAAATGAAGAAGAGACTGGATAGGCTTAATGCCGTAAAAGCGATTATTTCGAGCCGCGAAGTGGGTTCGCAGGATGAGTTGTTGCAAATATTGGAAGGAAATGGGTTTAAATTGACGCAAGCTACTTTATCGCGCGATTTGAAGCAGCTCAAAGTGGCCAAGAC
Source organism: uncultured Bacteroides sp. (assembly GCA_947074295.1). Taxonomy (GTDB): domain Bacteria; phylum Bacteroidota; class Bacteroidia; order Bacteroidales; family Bacteroidaceae; genus Bacteroides. Next base: position 6,663 of record CAMTPC010000127.1, read on the forward strand.
GGCCAATTTGAATGGTCGCTACGTCTATGTGTTGCCCAATGATATCATGTATAAGAATGCTCGTGTTAGTGCTTCGCAAAACTTGCCTTTGAATAATGGCTTCATATCTCTTCAATTCTCGGGCAATCTAGCGGTCATACGCACACGACCCGGATATGCCAGTAGTATGGCTTATGATATAGATAATCAAGAAAATGAAGATATCCTCGGCACAATAGCAGGTGATGATACTATCATGTTGTTGCTTCGCGAAAATGTGGATCATGGCGATATCCGTAATTTTCTCGCAATTGTATTCCCAAATATTCAATAATTCTAAATTAACTTGCGCTGTTTAATTATGGCAGAAAATGAATCTCAAGAAGTAGAAGTGATGGTGGCAGATGCTTCACACGAAGTTTATGTCGACACTATTCTTAAAACGATAAGCGATGCAGCTAAAGTACGCGGTACGGGTATAGCCGAACGTACACACGAATACATCGCTACTAAAATGAAAGAAGGAAAGGCGATTATAGCTCTCCGTGGTGAAGAGTTTGCCGGATTTACTTATATCGAATCATGGGGCAACAAGCAGTTTGTTGCAACTAGTGGACTTATCGTACATCCAGATTTCCGACATCTAGGATTGGCAAAACGCATCAAACACGCCTCCTTTCAGCTGGCGCGATTGCGATGGCCATGGGCTAAAATCTTCAGCCTGACTAGTGGAGCTGCTGTGATGAAGATGAATACAGAATTGGGCTACGTACCCGTTACTTTCGATGAACTGACCGATGATGAGGCTTTCTGGAAGGGATGCGAAGGTTGTATCAATCATGATATTCTGACACTTAAAAAACGGAAACATTGTATTTGTACAGCGATGCTTTGGGATCCGGCAGTTCACAAAAAAGATAATAATCATATAAATCAATAAAGTTATGGAACAAAAAAAGAAGGTAGTTGTAGCATTTAGCGGCGGACTGGATACATCGTATACAGTGATGTATCTGGCTAAAGAAAAAGGATACGAAGTGTATGCTGCTTGTGCAAATACCGGAGGTTTTAGCGAAGAACAGCTGAAACAGAACGAAGAAAACGCATATAAACTTGGTGCAGTGAAATATGTTACAATTGATGTAACTCAAGAATACTACGAGAAAAGTCTGAAATATATGATTTATGGTAATGTGTTGCGCAACGGCACTTATCCTATATCTGTGAGCTCTGAACGTATTTTCCAAGCTTTGGCCATTGCACGATATGCCAATGAGATAGGTGCGGATGCTATCGCGCATGGCTCTACTGGTGCCGGAAACGATCAGATTCGCTTTGATATGACCTTCTTAGTGTTGGCGCCAAACGTGGAAATCATCACCTTGACACGCGATATGACTTTGACACGCCAGCAAGAAATCGATTACCTGAATGCTAATGGTTTCCATGCTGACTTCACGAAGTTGAAATATTCATACAATGTAGGGTTGTGGGGTACTTCTATCTGTGGAGGCGAGATTCTCGATTCATCAAAGGGATTGCCCGAGACGGCTTACCTGAAGCACGTAGAACAACAAGAACCAGCAGAACTCCGCCTGGAGTTCAAAAAAGGCGAGATCCATGCAGTAAATGGGGAAGTCTTCGAAGATAAAATTGCCGCTATTCAGAAGGTGGAAGAGATAGGGGCAGCATATGGTATTGGTCGTGATATGCACGTGGGTGATACGATTATCGGCATTAAAGGACGTGTAGGCTTTGAAGCTGCTGCACCTATGCTGATCATTGGCGCACACCGCTTCTTGGAAAAATATACATTGAGCAAATGGCAACAATACTGGAAGGATCAAGTGGCCAACTGGTATGGCATGTTCCTTCACGAAAGTCAATACCTTGAACCTGTGATGCGCGATATCGAAGCGATGTTGCAGGAAAGTCAACGCAATGTGAATGGTACGGTGATCCTTGAACTTCGTCCACTATCGTTCTCTACTGTAGGAGTAGAGTCGGAAGATGACTTGGTGAAAACTAAATTTGGTGAATATGGTGAAACGCAAACAGGATGGACAGCCGAAGAAGCTAAGGGATTCATCAAAGTGACTTCTACGCCTTTGCGAGTGTACTATGCCAATCATAAAGACGAACAGTTATGATTAAAGCTGGTATAGTAGGAGGAGCAGGATATACGGCAGGTGAATTGATTCGTCTGCTCATCAACCATCCGGAAACTGAGATTGTATTTATAAATAGTAGCAGCAATGCGGGCAATCGTATCACTGATATACACGAAGGCCTTTATGGAGAGTGCGACTTGCGCTTCACTGATAAATTGCCATTAGATCAAATCGATGTATTGTTTTGCTGCATGGGCCATGGTGATACAAAGAAATTCATGGAGTCGCACGTTATTCCTGAAGAGTTGAAGATTATCGACTTGTCCATGGATTACCGTCTTATCAGTGAGGATCATGATTTTATTTATGGTTTGCCTGAGTTGAATCGCCGTGCTACATGCAAATCGAAATATGTAGCTAATCCTGGATGTTTCGCTACTTGTATCGAATTGGGTTTATTGCCATTGGCTAAGAACTTGATGTTGAATGATGATATCATGGTAAATGCTATCACAGGTAGCACTGGAGCGGGTGTGAAACCAGGAGCAACTAGTCATTTCAGTTGGCGCAACAATAATATGAGTGTTTACAAGGCTTTCGATCATCAACATGTACCCGAAATCAAGCAATCGTTGAAGCAATTGCAAAACAGCTTCGATGCCGAGATTGATTTTATCCCTTACCGAGGTGACTTTGCGCGTGGTATTTTTGCCACTATCGTAGTGAAGACCAAAGTAGGTATCGAAGAAATCGTGCGCATGTACGAAGAGTATTATGCGAAAGACTCTTTCGTTTTTATTGTTGACAAGAATATCGATTTGAAGCAAGTTGTCAATACTAACAAATGTTTGATTCACCTTGAAAAGCATGGTGATAAGCTTTTGATTATCTCATGTATCGACAATCTGCTGAAAGGGGCTAGTGGACAAGCTGTACACAACATGAACTTGTTATTTAATCTCGAAGAGACTGTTGGCTTGCGTCTAAAGCCATCTGCTTTCTAAAGCAGTGATAAAAAATATTATTATAGATGTGGGGGGATTATTCCCTTCACATCATCCTTCAACTCTATAGCTTATGAATCTATTTGATGTATATCCGCTATTTGACATAAACATCGTCAAAGGGCAAGGTTGTCATGTTTGGGATGATAAAGGCAACGATTATTTGGATCTTTATGGTGGTCATGC
>CAMTPC010000128.1 GCA_947074295.1 uncultured Bacteroides sp.
CTAGAATATCGTTTGCTCTTTCAAACAACTCTTTTGCTAAAGCAGAATTTTCATAAAGGTCTTTGCCCATTCCTACAAATTGAGCGCCCTGACCGGGAAATACAAATGCTTTCATCGTTAATCGTTTTCTATTAAAATTTTCGGCGCAAAGTTAACACATTTCCTTAATTATTAAGCACACAAATCCTTTATATGTGCAATATAACTATAAATAGGTAGGATAATTAAGATGTTTGCTAGGAGAGAAGATTCATATTAGCATTATTTAACTATTCGATAAACAGAGGTGTTTTACTCCGAAATTTGAAGTATAGAAAACTCACCTAAAATTACAATATCTATTACAAATCACCGAAAGTATTTACGAACGTTAAATTGCTGATAATAAAGCTTTATTCTCTTATTGTACTATCGACAATTACTCAGGAAGATATGGAGCACAACTACATATTGTTATTACTACAATATGAAACGATTGCCTTAATGTAAATATAACAATATGTATTTATATGGAAAACAATGTTTTATAGCATAATCCAAAAATAATTTGCAATTAGAAAACTATCTATATATTTGCATCGCTAAGAAAAACAAAATCGAATATGCAGAACCAACAATCATTAGCTAACAACCATATATCTGTAGACTGTGTAGTCTTTGGGTTTGACGGCGAACAACTTCGTGTTTTGCTGGTAAATCGCACAGGCGAAGATGAAGAAAGCGGACAAGTTTACCATGACATGAAGCTACCGGGTAGCCTTATTTATATGGATGAAGATTTAGATCAAGCCGCACAACGTGTGCTACACGAACTAACTGGTATCGACAAAATAGACTTAATGCAATTCAAGGCATTCGGTTCTAAGAATCGTACAGATGACCCTAAAGATGTGCGCTGGCTTGAACGTGCCATGCAATCAAGAGTAGAGCGCATCGTGACCATCGCTTATGTAGCCGTAGTGAAGATAGACCGTGCTGTAAATAAACATTTGGACGCCAATAAAGCCCAATGGGTAGCTTTATCCGAACTAAAAGAATTGGCCTTTGACCACAACCTCATCATCCAAGAGGCTATCAAATATATTCGTATGATGGTCGATTTAAACCCATCCATCTTGTTCGATCTGATTCCGCGCAAGTTCACGGCTAGTCAGTTGCGCATTTTATTCGAACTGATTTATGGCAAACCTATAGATGTGCGCAACTTCCACAAGAAAATACTCAACTGGAGTTTTATCGTACCGACGGAGGAGAAACAAACTGGAGTGGCCCACCGTGCAGCGCGTTATTACAAGTTCGACCGCAAAGTTTATAACAAGCTACGAGAAAAGCTATAAAAACAACATATAACTAACCATTTAAATAAAAGGAAACAAAATGTATTTACTGGGTTATGACATAGGAAGTTCGTCAGTAAAAGCGAGCTTGGTAAATGCCGAAAGCGGCAAATGTGTGGCTACATCGTTCTTCCCTAAGACAGAGGCACAGATCATTGCCGTGCAGACTGGCTGGGCCGAGCAGGATCCTACTAACTGGTGGGAAAATTTGAAGCTGGCGACACAAGCTATCATGCAACAATCGGGTATCGCACCTGCCGAAATCAAGGCTATCGGTATCTCTTATCAGATGCATGGATTGGTGTGCGTAGACAAAGATCAGAATGCGCTACGCAATGCAATTATCTGGTGTGATTCGCGTGCAGTGCCTTATGGCCAAAAAGCATTCGATGTGATGGGAGAGGAGTATTGCCTTTCGCACCTCCTAAACTCTCCAGGCAACTTCACAGCATCTAAATTGGCTTGGGTGAAAGAGAACGAACCTGAACTATATAGCAAGATTTATAAGATCATGCTACCTGGTGATTATATCGCTATGCGTCTGAGTGGCGAGATCTGCACCACCATCGAAGGATTGTCCGAAGGTATGTTTTGGGACTTTCGCAATGCATGTGTTTCAAAAGAACTGATGGGCTATTATGGCTTCGACGAGTCTTTGATTCCCGAAATCAAGCCTACTTTCGCCGAACAAGGTCGTGTGACTGCCGAGGTAGCTGCTGAGCTGGGTCTCGCTGCTGGAATCCCAATCACTTATCGTGCTGGCGACCAACCCAATAACGCACTTTCACTCAATGTATTCAATCCAGGTGAGATCGCATCAACAGCTGGTACTTCAGGGGTAGTGTATGGTGTGAATGGCGGAATCAATTACGATCCGCAATCGCGTGTTAATACATTCGCTCACGTCAACTATACACCAGAACACATCCGCTTAGGCGTGTTGCTTTGCATCAACGGTACAGGTATTCTTAATTCGTGGGTGAAACGCACAGTAGCTCCCGAAGGTATCAGCTATCCAGAGATGAATGAGTTGGCCTCAAAAGCGCCAATCGGTAGCGCTGGCCTTAGCATATTGCCTTTCGGCAACGGCGCCGAGCGTATGCTTTGCAATCGCGAGATAGGTTGCAGCATCAATGGCATCGATTTCAATACGCATGGCAAGCACCACATCATCCGTGCCGCACAAGAGGGTATCGTGTTCTCCTTTAAATATGGCATAGACATCATGGAGCAAATGGGCATCCCAGTACAAAAGATTCATGCCGGTCAAGCCAATATGTTCTTGAGCCCTATCTTCCGCAACACACTAGCTGGCGTGACAGGTGCTACCATCGAGCTTTACGATACGGATGGCTCGGTAGGTGCAGCCAAAGGTGCGGGCATGGGAGCAGGTATCTATAAAGACAATACCGAAGCATTCGCTACGCTAGAAAAGCTGGAGGTGATAGAACCTGTAGCAGCCGATATGCAGGCCTATGCCGATGCTTATGCTCGTTGGAAAAACAATTTGGAGAAAGCATTGGGCTGTTAATCTCCTGCAAAAAGAAAAATAATCAACTAGAAAACAATAAAACCTTTTTAAACAACAATTATTATGGCAACTAAAGAGTATTTCCCAGGAATTGAGAAAATTAAGTTCGAAGGCATCGAAAGCAGAAACCCAATGGCTTTCCGTTACTACAACCCAGAAAAAGAAGTGATGGGTAAGAAGATGAAGGATTGGTTGAAATTCGCTATGGCATGGTGGCACACACTTTGCGCTGAAGGCGGCGACCAATTTGGTGGTGGCACAAAAGAGTTCCCATGGAACTGCACTACTGATGCTGTACAGAACGCTAAAGATAAAATCGACGCAGGTTTCGAGTTCATGCAAAAGATGGGTATCGAGTACTATTGCTTCCACGATATCGACTTGGTATCTGAAGGCGCTAGCATCGAAGAATACGAAGCTAACTTGAAAGCTGTTGTAGCTTACGCTAAACAAAAACAAGCTGAAACAGGCATCAAGCTTTTGTGGGGTACTGCTAACGTATTTAGCAATGGCCGCTACATGAACGGTGCAGCTACTAACCCTGAGTTTGACGTAGTGGCTCGTGCAGCTGTACAAATTAAGAACGCTATCGACGCTACTATCGAGCTAGGTGGTACTAACTATGTATTCTGGGGTGGTCGCGAAGGCTATATGTCTTTGCTCAACACTGACCAAAAACGCGAAAAAGAGCACTTGGCTCGTATGCTTACATTAGCTCGCGACTATGCTCGCTCAAAAGGCTTCACAGGTACTTTCCTTATCGAGCCTAAACCAATGGAACCATCTAAGCACCAATATGACGTTGACTCTGAAACTGTTATCGGCTTCTTGAAAGAGCACGGTTTGGAAAAAGACTTCAAACTAAACATCGAAGTAAACCACGCTACATTGGCAGGTCACACATTCGAACATGAATTGGCTGTAGCTGTTGACAATGGCATGTTGGGATCTATCGATGCTAACCGCGGTGACTACCAAAACGGTTGGGATACTGACCAATTCCCTATCGACAATTACGAATTGACTCAAGCTATGATGCAAGTAATCCGAAATGGTGGTTTGGGTAATGGTGGTTGCAACTTCGACGCGAAGACTCGCCGTAACTCTACTGACCTTGAAGATATCTTCATCGCTCATATCGCTGGTATGGACGCTATGGCGCGTGCATTGGAGTCGGCAGCTGCAATCTTGGAAGAATCTCCTTACAAGAAGATGTTGTCTGATCGCTACGCATCATTCGATGATGGTAAAGGTAAAGAGTTCGAAGAAGGCAAATTGTCATTGGAAGACTTGGTAGCTTATTCAAAAGAAGCTGGTGAGCCAAAACAAGTTAGCGGCAAACAAGAGCTTTACGAAGCTATCGTTAACATGTACGTATAATTACATATAACACACCCTCGACACAGGCTGCGCGACTGAATCCGTGCGGTCTGTGTCTGACTATAAAAACACCATTATCCAATAACCACAATTAAACCATGAATCAAACCGACCAGGGTAGCAAACTCTACCTCTATTCCATAACGTGTGTGGCCGTTCTAGGAGGACTCCTCTTTGGGTACGACACTGCGGTGATCTCGGGGGCTGAGAAAGGTCTAGAAGCCTTCTTCCTTACTGCATCCGACTTCCAATACAATAAAATAATGCACGGCATCACATCATCAAGCGCGCTAATCGGTTGCGTTTTGGGTGGTGCTCTTTCTGGTATTTTCGCTTCGCGCTTAGGTCGTCGCAACTCTTTGAGACTGGCCGCCATACTATTCTTTGTATCGGCACTGGGATCATTCAACCCCGAATTTATGTTCTACGAACGTGGCGAAGCTACTTTCAACTTACTCATCACCTTCAACTGCTATCGCCTCATTGGTGGTCTGGGTGTAGGCCTTGCTTCGGCAGTTTGCCCCATGTACATTGCCGAGATCGCCCCATCTAATATTCGCGGTACACTCGTATCGTGCAACCAGTTTGCCATCATCTTTGGTATGTTGGTGGTCTATTTCGTCAACTACATCATCATGGGCGATCATACCAATCCCATCATCGTGCGCGATGCTGCTGGGACTATGTTTGTAAGTAGTGAGTCCGATATGTGGATGGTAAAAGAAGGTTGGCGCTACATGTTCGTATCCGAGGCCGTACCAGCAGCACTTTTCTGCTTCCTATTATTCTTTGTACCCAAGACACCACGCTATCTTGTTTTGGTTAACCAAGACGACAAAGCCTATTCTATCCTTGAGAAGATCAATGGTAAGGTAAAAGCACAAGAGATCCTGGCAGAGATCAAAGCTACTTCTTCTGAAAAAACCGAAAAACTCTTGACCTATGGTATTGGAGTAATCGTTATCGGCATCCTCTTATCCGTATTCCAGCAAGCCATCGGTATCAATGCCGTGCTCTATTATGCGCCACGTATTTTCGAAAGCGCTGGTGCCGAGGGCGGTGGTATGATGCAGACCGTCATCATGGGCATCGTCAATATCAGCTTCACGTTGGTAGCTATCTTCACGGTTGACCGTTTTGGCCGCAAGCCTTTGCTTATCATCGGTTCTATAGGTATGGCGATCGGTGCTTTCTCTGTGGCTCTTTGCGACAGTTTTGGTATCCTAGGATTCATCCCTGTATTGTCTATCATCGTCTATGCAGCCTTCTTTATGATGTCATGGGGACCTATCTGCTGGGTGTTGATCGCCGAGATCTTCCCCAATACCATCCGTGGTAAAGCCATTGCCATCGCTGTGGCATTCCAATGGATATTCAACTACATCGTGTCATCAACGTTTCCTCCTCTCTACGATTTCAGCCCGATGTTTGCCTATGGCTTATATGGCATCATCTGTGTGATTGCAGCTGTTTTCGTGTGGCGCTGGGTACCCGAAACCAAAGGCAAGACGCTGGAAGATATGTCTCAGTTGTGGTTATCGCGCAAGGACAAAAAGGCAGCATGATGCACTATTCATAAAACATACTTTTAAGATTAATTGATAGTTTCGAGCTTCCATCTTCGATTTAATATCGTTGATGGAAGCTTTTTTAGTACTCAAAAAGAACCTCTATAAAACATAGTATGCTATATTTGTAAAATCTATAAATCCATAAACCCATGAAACGACTTACTCTACTAGCATTACTATTCTGCGGATCTATGGCACTTTGCGCTCAAGATGCGCCAGTGACCAAGACTTCTTATAAAGACTGGGTAAAACAAGCGCCACGCTATGAAGACGCTTTCTTTACTACATCCGAAGCGGCCCGCATAGCGGATAACGTGTTGCTCTATCAGCAAACCACAGGCGGATGGCCCAAAAACATACGTATGCAAGAGGTGCTTTCGGATGAAGACAAAGCTAAAGTTGCGCTATTAAAGGATCGCGTAAACGATAGTACTATAGACAACAATGCCACAATCACTGAGATTCAATATTTAGCTCGTATGTACAATGCTACGGGTGACGAGCGCTATAAACAAGCTGTCATTGATGGCATTCAATATATCTTCAACGCGCAATATCCCAATGGAGGATGGCCCCAGTTCTGGCCACGCAACAAAGGCTATTATACCCACATCACTTACAATGACAACGCTATGGTCAATGTGATGGAAGTGCTCCGCGACATTTATGAGGGAGATGCCCCCTATACTTTTTTACCCGATTCGATAAAACAAGTGGCTCATGAATCATTCAACAAAGGTGTGGATTGTATCCTTGCTACCCAGATAGTGAAAGATGGCAAGTTGACCGTGTGGTGTGCCCAGCATGATGCCAAAACACTTGAACCAGCCAAGGCTCGTGCCTATGAACTGCCATCCTACAGCGGACAGGAATCGGACGACGTAGTACTATTGTTGATGTCTATCCCCAATCCATCTCCCCAAGTGATTGCCTCTGTGGAGGGTGCCATTAATTGGTTCAATGAGAACAAGGTTGTTGGTCTGAAAAAGGAATTCTTCACAGATGAGTTTGGACGGAAGGATTATCGCATGGTGCCCTGCGAGGATTGCGATCCGCTATGGGCTCGTTTCTATGATCTGGAAACCACACGCCCCTTCTTTAGTGATCGCGATGGAGTGAAACGCTACGATATATCCGAGATTGGCCATGAACGTCGCAACGGCTATAGCTGGTACAACAATCATGGTTTAAAGGTACTGAAGCGCTATGATAAATGGAAAAAGGAGTGGGAAATAGACAAATAAAATTACTCTTTAAATAGCATTTAAGCGCTGATTAATTACCTTTCAAAGCAAAATAGGCATTCTTTCGCGAAAGAATGCCTATTTTTATACAAATAAACCGTGCTTTTTCTGAAGAAGAAGTACGGTTTGTATATTATACTGTAAATCAGCAGGTTATCAGAAGCAACTATCGCTTGTCAATTGTCCAATATTTTGACGAAACAGATAAGGGGATATCCCCTTCTTATTTCCTTAAGAAGTCGGCACGCATAGGTGTAAATACATCAATCAGCGCTCCTGCTTTGAGGCACACCACACCATGCACACCATCTGGCTCCACATAAAAGCCATCACCGGTCTTCAATACCTTTTTCTTATCGTCAATCATCACTTCAAATTCACCGCTAGCCACGTAGGTCGATTGCGAGTGATAATGAGTGTGGGGAGTGCCTATTGCACCTTCCTCGAACACCACCTTCACCATCATCATCTGTCCGTCATAACCCATGATTTGGCGTGTGATACCCGGTGCTGGATTTTCCCATGCGATAGCTTCTTCAAATAGAAAGTTTTCACTTCGTGTTTTCATTGTTGTTTTTTGTTTTATTAGTAGAATTAGTCTTTTTATCTTTTATCAACGGCCATCCCATCTTCTTATAAAACCATCTAGTTAGCAGAATGGCCATTAAGCCACTCACTACCCCCAACAGAATAGCTATAAATGTATTACTGAGTTCCATATTGATTAAAAGAATGATTTAGTGTGCCAAATATAGCTATTTATCTGGATATTGCCAATGTCAGCCACGCTTTCGATCCATCTTGTGCAGGCGTGGTTAGTTTGGTGCATAGCGCTGCGCACCATAGTGCATAGCCCTTGACAGCACGGTGCATAGGGCTGTGCATTGTACCCACCATCTATACTCAATTTCCGTAATCTAGTTAACTATACCCGTAATTCGTATAACATCCTCTGGACTTCTTTTCCCTAAATTTGCCTTCATATAATTCAGATAAAAAATATAAAGAGATGAAACATCAATTCAGAGTATTAGCTCTAGCATTTATAGCCTTTATGGGAAGCGGATGCGGACAGCAAAAAGAACAAGTCGTAGAAGTAGAAGAACAGCAGTACACTTTTCCGCTGAGCGACAAAGTGGAACATCAGAAAGTAGAGTTTACCAATCGTTATGGCATCACCCTTGTAGCCGATATGTATATACCCAAAGATAGAGCAGGCGAGAAGCTGCCTGCCCTTGCCGTAAGTGGCCCATTTGGTGCGGTGAAAGAGCAAACCTCTGGCCTCTATGCACAAGAGATGGCCGAGCGTGGCTTCCTGACTATTGCCTTCGACCCCTCATATACAGGCGAGAGCGGTGGTGAGCCACGCTATGTAGCTTCGCCCGATATCAACACCGAGGACTTTAGTGCGGCTGTCGACTATCTTACCACTCGCCCTGATGTGGATGCCGAGAAGATAGGCATTATAGGTATATGCGGATGGGGTGGCATGGCTCTCAACGCAGCGGCTATGGATACACGCATCAAAGGCACTGTGACAGTGACCATGTACGATATGAGCCGTGTCAACGCCAATGGCTATTTCGATTCGATGGATGCCGATGCCCGCTATGCCGTGCGCCAACAACTCAACACACAGCGCACACTCGATGCGAAGAACGGTACTTACACCCGTGGTGGCGGTGTGGTGGATCCACTGCCCGAGGATGCGCCACAGTTCGTGAAAGACTACTATGATTACTACAAGACCAGTCGTGGCTATCATCCACGCTCGCTCAACTCCAACGATGGTTGGAACATCACCTCATCGCTCTCATTCATGAACATGCCTCTACTGGCCTATAGCGATGAGATTCGTAGTGGTATATTGATGATCCATGGCGAGAATGCTCACTCGCGCTATTTCAGCGAGGATGCCTTTAAGCGATTGAAGGGAGACAACAAAGAACTTCTCATCATCGACAGTGCCAACCATGTGGATTTATATGACAATCAGGCGGGAGTGATTCCGTATGATAAGATGGTAACGTTTTTTGAGGAGAGCATGGGGGAGTGATTCCTACGCATACTGCATCGCCCAGTTCACCAACTGATCCAACACGGGAATGAAACTTCGCCCCTTGTCAGTCAACTCATATTCCACTCGGGGAGGCACCTCGGCAAAAACGTTGCGTTTTATCATACCCTCTTCTTCAAGCTGACGAAGGGTCACGCTAAGCATACGTTGCGACACGTCGCCGATGGTCTTCTGGATTTCACCAAACCGTAATGTACCATTGGCATTGAGAGTAGCCATAATAAGCATAGCCCACTTACTATTGATACGTACAATTATATCGCGAACAGGACAAAATCCAACGTGTGTAAACTCTTTCATTATTTTAACAGTTTGCAATGTGTTGATTTCTACTAATAGTTATCTCGATGTTACTAAAGCACAAACATGTAACTTATTGTTTATCAGCAATAATATTCGTTGCTTTGCATCAAAGTTACAAACTTACTAATAATAACTAATAGTATGATTACAAAATCGAATGAATTAAAAGAATTGCATGCTGGAAAGAATTTTGCACATGCATCAGTGGGCAATCCAGTTGCAACAGAAGGTAAACAGTTTATAAAAGATGTGATTGGCTTGACAGGTAGTGAGATTTCATTTGGAATGCTTGAATCGGGACAAGCCGTGCCATTTTTTCACTCGCATAAGCAAAACGAGGAAGTTTATATCGTCCTCAC
>CAMTPC010000129.1 GCA_947074295.1 uncultured Bacteroides sp.
AAATTTAATAAGATTTGTCTAATTTAGAACTGTCCGAAGAAAAGGGAAGCACACACCCACTATACTACCTGTATATCAAATGTATATTGGAAATTTTACACACAAATAACAATTCTATTTAATTTCAATTTCATCATCAAAAATAAGAAACGCAGATCATAGAAAGAAAAAAACTATCATTATAGCCAGCCATCTTTAAACTTGCTTTTCCCAAATAGCTAACTCTACAAATTCTTTCGAAATAAATTTCAAAATCCATGTATTAAATACTATCTTCGGAGCAAAACTTTTTAATAAACCCAACCTATTCTTTTTAAATTATGATGCAACCATTTTATACCCCCTGCAGCAAAAGGTATGAACAAAAGATGCGCTATCGCCGATGCGGGAAAAGCGGTATACTACTTCCAGAGTTATCACTAGGCTTATGGCACAACTTTGGCGATGTGGATACACTGGCCAACAGTCGCAGTTTGATTCATCGAGCTTTTGATAGCGGTATCACTCATTTTGATCTAGCCAACAATTATGGACCGTCTTATGGATCGGCTGAAGAAACATTTGGCTACATCATGCAAAAATCTCTTGCACCTTTTCGTGACGAACTGTTTATTTCGACCAAAGCAGGACATGACATGTGGCAAGGCCCCTATGGGACATGGGGCTCTAGAAAACATCTCATGGCAAGTATAGATCAAAGTCTTAAAAGAATGAATCTTGAGTATGTGGATATTTTCTATTCGCATAGATATGATCCCGATACACCGCTCGAAGAAACACTGCAAGCATTGGTTGATATTGTCAGAAAAGGCAAAGCACTGTACATCGGCCTGTCCAAATATCCCAAAGATATGGCTGCTAAAGCGTATCAATACTTGGCAGACCGTGATGTACCGTGTCTGTTGTATCAGGATCGATTCAGTATTTTCAATCGTGAACCTGTTATCTCTGGGAAAGTAGAGTCGGCAGCCAACAATGGTTCGGGATTCATCGCATTCTCACCGTTAGCGCAAGGGTTGCTGACTAATCGCTACCTCAATGGTATACCAGAAGACTCAAGAATCGCGCGTGGTGGCTTTTTGAAGAAGGAGCAGCTCACCGAAGAGCGCCTGATTCAGATTAGAACTTTGAACCAAATAGCTTTAAACAGAGAGCAAACGTTAGCTGAAATGTCAATAACTTGGTGCCTACATCATAAAGAGCTGACATCAGTTATCATCGGTGCAAGTTCTACAACACAATTAGAGTGCAATCTAAAGAGTTTGGAGAATACTCATTTCACGAGCGAGGAATTATTGCTGATAGATAATGCTTCGGGATTGTGATTTTTTTTACATCAATTCCCCCCCCTATAATATTCAATAATCTCTTTTGACTTGGAAAGAATATTCCTTAGCATCCTCGACAAAAATCATAGTACCTTGATATAGAAGCACTTAACAGAGACTCTAAAAACCATTCTTCAACAGCCTTGATCACGACTAAGACTAGGGCTGATCAAGGAGTCAAGTAAGGGTGAATAGTATACAGGGAATGGCTACTAAGCCTCATCATTGACACCCGACTTTACAGCAAGAGTGTCTATATACACATTTTATTTGACAACCAAACAAAAAAACTGCTCTCACCTGTTTAGTATCAAAACTGGTGAGAGCAGTTTCGCATTATAAAAAATAGGCTTTTAACGCTGGGCCACTGGTTGTGTTGAAGTCTTAAACTTAATCCATGTGAGCTTGTGCCAAATACCTTCGAGTGGGCCAATAGTATGATGTTTAAACCAGTAGTTACAGAAAATCACTTGTATAGCAAACATACCAAAAGAGATGAGCAAACTTGATGTCATGCCACATACTGGAGCCAAGTTAAGACCAAAAGGGAAAAACAGAAGTGCGCCTAAATAGGATTGTCCCAAGTAATTGGTGAGACTCATGCGACCATAGCTACGCAATGGCGCACATACTTTACGAAATTCAGCTACACCCCAATAGCTTAACGTGAATGCAGGCACTAAGACAAATGTCAGCGAAAGCTTGGTCCACATATCAAATGCCAAGAATGCATAAGTCTTACCTAAGGACTCTTTTATCGTAAAAACAGGCACATAAAGCAACACGGCTACGATTAACAGATTGCGCCAGAAATTGCGATTGGACTCTGTATCTTCAAATAGTTTCAAACGACCTGCCATATAACCCATCAAAAACAAACCTCCTGTTTGTGAGATACGTCCATTTTCGACAGCCCATAGGAAAGAGGCTTTTTGCCCTAAACCCAAATTGCCCAATAAGAACTCACCGAATGTACCATGGGCGGTATAATTATAAATTTCGCCCCACATCGGTGCATTGAGTTGATTAATATCGGTGAAACCTACGAAATAGAAAACCCACTCTGCAGGCTGAAGCAATAACAATATGCCCAAGACTAAGATGGCACGATTGCTCCACTTGCGGACAAAAAACAACAAGATGCCAACCACGCTATAAAGCAATAGTACATCACCTCCAGGAAAAATCAATGCATTGAGCAAGGCGAAACCTGCTAACCACAATAAGCGCCAAAGAAAGCGGTAGCCAAAATCATTCCCTTTCTTCTGCTGACTGCGTTGCTGAATATAAAAGGTCAATCCAAAAAGCAAAGCAAATATAGAATAGGACTTACCTGCAAATAGAGCAAACACAACATCGTGCACATTAGTATTGAGAAAGTTGAGCCAATCGGGACGCGAATCAGCAGAGGGAAAAGCAAAATACATGAAGTGCTCTTGGCTATGAACCATCAGTATAGCCAGAACAGCAAAACCGCGCAGAGCATCGACCACATCGAGACGTGTTTTTTGTTGAAGAAGTTGATTCATTTTTGTCGTATTAAGATTTAATGCTATAAATATAATGGCTTTTCAAAGTACAAACCAATACTTTTTTATCATTTATTTATCAATTGCTGTATTTTAAACACCTAACTACTAGTTTACTAAGCATTTTTCATACATTTGTATATAAAGATAGATATCTATGGTATAAAACTATATTTTATTAACCTCGAAAAACACTACATGAAAAACAATTACTTACTAAAACTTATCTGTTCATTGGCTATATTGATAGCTGCTGGTACTTCAAATCTACACGCTCAAATCTATATCAACGAATTGATGCAATCCAATTTAAATACAATCATGGATGATTTGAATGACTATCCCGACTCATGGGTTGAACTCTATAACGCAGGCGATCAATCGGTAAATCTACAAAACTATGGACTAGGCACAAAATCCAAGTATTCATCGGCCTACAAACTACCTTCGACCACAATAGCACCTAAAGCTTTTTTGGTGATCTATTGTGATAAAGCAGAGACAGGTTTGCACACGGATTTCAGGCTAGAAAGCAGTTCAAAAGGAAACATATATCTATTTGACGCCAGTGGAGCGCAGATTGATGCGCTGACTAATATGAGTGCTATGCCTGCACCCGATGTAGCTTATGGCCGCATAGTGGATGGTGGAAGCGAATGGAGTTATTTTACCTCGGCTACACCCGGAACAAGCAATGGATATGCCACACCGTCGAACCAGCTTCTGCCATCGCCTATTTTCAGTGTATCAGGAGGGGTATTTTCTACAGTAGTCATGCTCGAACTGAGCAAACCCGATGACGCACCTGCAGATGCTGTGATTCGTTACACCAGCAATGGAGGCGAACCTACAAAAGACAGCCCAACATTGAACACAGGACAAATGATAACGATCCGGAGTACTACCGTGATACGTGCTAAACTTTTCTCAGAAAAAGCCATCTCACCTATGTCTACCACACAATCGTATATCTTTTTAGGACGCAAAGCTACACTGCCTGTTATATCCATAACTACGGATAGTAAAAATTTCTATGACAATAAGATCGGTATTTATGTGACAGGGAGCTATAGCTCAGGTACCGAAAATTTCAGATATAGCTGGAGACGCCCTATCAATTTCGAATATTTTCATCCTGAGGATGGAGCTGTATTAAACCAACTTGGAGAGACTAGACTTTCTGGAAATGCCTCGCGCGATGCTCCAATGAAATCGCTTATCGTATATGGCCACAAACGTTTCGGAAATAAACATTATGACTATCAACTTTTCCCTGACAAGGAGAATATACCAATTAAATCCTTCATTATGCGCAATAGTGGCAACGATTTTATGTGGAGTCATTTTAGGGATGCAGCTATTCAACTGATCTGCCACAGAGGGGGCATGGATCTGGATTGGCAAGCCTACCAACCCGCAATCTGGTATCTTAATGGTAGCTATATGGGTATCATTAACTTGCGCGAACGTAGCAATGAAGATCACACTTATTCCAATTATGGCAAATTGGAAGATATAGATATGTTTGAGAATTGGAAAGAATTAAAGGCAGGTACTTGGGACAATCTAAATGCTTTTCAGACTTTCTATTCGCAGCATGGCAACACCTATGAACAGTGGGAGCAATGGATGGATGTAAGCGAATTCATGAATATGTTGATATTAAACACGTATCATGTGAACCTAGACTTCCCTGGGAATAATATCGTGATGTGGCGCCCCACAGCCGAAGATGGCCGCTGGCGTTGGATCATAAAGGATACTGATTTTGGATTGGGGCTATATGGCCGCGACTACCAGTATAACTATCTCAATTTTATACTTCGGACAGGGACGTATGAAGAAAATTGGGCCAACAGCTGGGATGATACGCGCCTTTTCAGACGCTTGATGGATAATAGTGAATTCAAGGAAAAATTCATCGATCGGTTTGCAGTAGCATTAGGCGACTATTTATGTTATGAATATGGTGCACATATCATCGATAGCTTGAAGAATAATATCGCTTTCGAATATCCATTCCACCAGAATCGATATTCTACCTACAATAATTGGTTGAATTGGAGCAACGAAGTCACTGATATGAAAAACTGGATGGCTAATAGAACAACTTATATGTATAAACATCTACGCGAATACTTCGGCATAGGAACAGTGCTACCCATGAAAGTAAATACGAATACAAACGATGCATCTCAGCTCAATGTTTATTTTAATGAGAATCGTTTGAGTCGCAGCGTTTTTGATGGAAAGTTTTTTGTAGGACGCGAAGTGAGGTTATCGGCCACAAGCAAAGACATTGAGAAAGAGGTTTCAGGATGGCAAATCACCAAAACAGTAAACGGACAAAATACTACAGATTTAATTACTGGAAACGAATTGAAGTATACAATACCGAGTGGATGCACTAATCTATCTTTTGAAGCTATAACTAAGGCCACAGGAATAGAAAACACTTCTATTGGGGATAATAGCTGGGAAGTAAATGCAGAGAGGGGGATTATCTACATCAATGGACTGTCAGCTGGCACAATGATTACAATACATGATTCGAAAGGACAAACCGTACATACTTCAATCGTATCGAGCGGGCAGACTAGAGTGGTATTACCACATAACAGCATTTATATGATAAAAGCCGAAATTGATAACTGGAATGATACAAAGAAGATTATAAATAAATGAAGGTGATATATCTAATGTTTCTCAGAAAAGGATCGTTATAATACATCTGTCTATAGTCTGTATTTAAACCTTAAACTATAAAGCCTGTCGAAATCTTTATTATTTCGACAGGCTTTATAAATATGCTCCACAGCGACATATTTCAGAAATAGAAGCCGGCATTAAAGAAGAAACCGACATTCTTATATAAATTGGAATAGTTTACTTGCATACTTATAGGTCCCAAGAAGAAGTCATAAGAAGCTCGCAAACCCACACCCCATAAATACTTTCCATCTATAAGATCATCAATCTTATGGCTTGTCTTACCAAATTCACTCAATGCGGTTAAATAAATCCGTTTCTTAATCATTAATCGTAAATTAATTCTCGCGGAGAGATAGTAGTTTTCAAATAAATGAACATATTGAGAAGTTTCCCAAGCAAATTGTTGTGGAAAGAAATTCGCATCGAAAATACCTCCTACATAGTTTTGATAATAAATGGGAAAGTCTTTCCCAAAAAGGAAGCGTCCCGTGATTTTGGGAAGTAAGTATAGTGATGGAATTATCTTCCATGCTGTTTCGCCCATAAAATATACACTACCATAAGGATAGCCTTTATGATAAGACGCCCCATCCTTTGTATATAACATACCACGCACATGCGCCTTATATCCTTTTGTAGGGAAGTAATCACTATCAAGAGCATCATATAAATAGTCAGCAAAATAATTAATAGAATGTTTGTATTTCACCTTCTCCAATTCGTAATTGGGTTTATAGAGATAATCTCTACCGCCCATCAGATCAGCAACTATTCCAAATTGATACCTAGAATTCAGTTTAGTTTTAGAATAAAGTGCCTCGAAAGATTGTGAGATAAAATTAAAATTCATCATTTTATGACTATGCGAAAAAAGTCCGAAATTATTGTATCGGAATGTATAGCCTACACTGAAACGTTTATTATAGAAATTGCCATAAGAATACTGAAGGTTAATATAAGGATTTCGAGATACGCGTGCAGTAAAGGAATAATGATGATGTACAGAAATTTGATTATCATTACTTATATTCAAAAGTAAACCAGCTATGTTTACATTATCGATTCGTGTTCCAATGTTCAGTAATTTATATTTCTTTGGAGTCAAGACAAATGTTAAGTCATAAGGTGTATTGTCTGTTAAATAGTAATTTACCATATAAAAAGCATTTATGCCTTGCATGATTGAAATAGCCTTATTAATTTGATCCATAGTAACAACTGACTTTTCTTTTATATCAATTCTATTCCGGAACCATCTCTTATCACTTTCGCGTATTCCCTGAATATCTATCTTGTTTATTTCGAAAGCCATCTGGCAAACTCTATCCCGTTGCATTACAGTAATGGTATCATAATATAAAGAGTCATAATAAATCTCTTTTTTCAATGCCATGATCTCATCCCATTGATTTCGGGCGGCATTCTCGCCTATAGTTATCATGGAATCTATAGCATTATCAGTGAAACTAGCTGTACCGTAGCCTTTCAAAGGAGGATTAATATATAGATTAGTGGCATACCGGTTCTCATGATACTTTCTTTCACCCATTATATTAATGAGTTGAGACACCATATTAGGTAATGTTCCAAGCTCTTTCTTCGTTTTCCAACCGGTAGTAAGGTCGATACCTATTATGATATCAGCTCCCATATCTCTTACTACATCCACTGGAAAATTATCAAGTGCACCTCCATCTATCAGTAACATGCTATCGCGACTTACCGGAATGAATACACCAGGTATAGACATAGTAGAGCGCATAGCTACAGGCAAAGAGCCTGATGAGATGTTGATCTGATTCCCATAAACGATATCTGTCGCCACACATTTATAGGGTGTAGGTAAATCCATAAAATTATCAACTTGATGATATCCTGTTGTAAGGTTAGTATAGAGATTTAAGATATTCTGTCCCGTGATATACCCATTAGGTATAATCTTATCTTTTTTAAACGAGAAAGGCAAATTGAAAGTGTATGTCTCCTTACTCTTTTTAAAAAGAAATGTTTTATCTACACGCTTCACCTCATCGCCTAAAAGGAATATCCAATTCTGACTACGAAACATACTATCTATAAAATGTGCATTATAACCTATAGCGTATAATCCACCTACTACACCACCAATACTTGTCCCGGCTATATAATCGATAGGAATATTAGCTTCTTCCAAGACTTTGAGTACACCTACTTCGGCAGCGCCCTTTGCACCGCCTCCTCCTAATACTATTCCAACCTTTTTACGCGGAGGGTGTATCTCTTGTGCTAATAGATTTAAGTTGAATAAATATACCGATAATACTACAAATAAACATATATATCTTTTCATGACTGATCATTTAAATTACATATACATTAACATTGCATTATTAATATTGTTTATGCATTATAACTTTACATTGTGTTTTAAAGAAAGGGGGGAGGGAGGGGAAATACGCTTTACTCCCTCTTTGCATTTCTTTGTATTAGTACTTCAAATCAAATCAACATAGCATGAAGGAGGAAGGTAGAAAATATATTCACAGGGTTTTTATAGATAAAGACAGTCAAATAATAATTCATGTACGTTGGAACCAAAAGAAAAACGAAGTAGGCTTTTCTATTGGTTGTTTTGCCTATCCATAAAAGTGGGATTTGCAAAATCAGCGAGCTAAATATAATACAACTCATAAACTAGGATCTAAGACGATAGTTGCAAGAAATATCAATAATAATAGGATCAATGAATATCTCTCAACAATTGAATCCTATTTTACAGAAGCAGATTTATATAAGAAGACGCTTACATCACCTGCGTTAAAAGAATATGTAAACACTTCGCCAGGAGGTATCAAAATAGAAGAGCCTGAAATTGAAGTCAATCTAACATTGGATGAAAAGACTATAATTTTCTTGACATCGAAAGAACTGCAGCATTTCTATAAGTTTGAATTTACTCAGAACAAAGCTTACCTGGAAAGAGCAAAAGATGTATTTTGCTTTATGGCATTCACCTCTCTTCGATACTCAGACTTGCAGTCACTAAAGAAACCCAATGTCGCCGACGTGTACTTAAAGGTTATTACTCAAAAAACGAATGATAGACTGAGATTCTCTCTAACTCATGATGCCTTGTGTTTGATTGAAAAATACAAGAGTTATGACTCACCTAAGATATACCCTGTGACTTCTAATCAGAAGCTAAATGATTATCTAAAAGAGGCTGCAGAACTTGCCGGTTTAGATCGCGTTGTCGTTGAAACATATTACATCGGCAATCAGCTATTTGAGAATGAATATAAGTTTTACGAAACTATTAGTTGCCATGATGCCAGGCGAAACTTTGTTAGCTGCTCTATCGCCCTTGATACACCAGTTACAGTTGTGATGTCGTGTACTGGTCATGCTGACTACGAATCTATGAAGCCTTATATCGAGGTCGCCGATGAAACGCAAAAAATCCAAATGAATAAATGGAATACACATCAGTATAAATCTCAAATAATTGACTTGCTTGATAAGACTAGTGAGAGCTAATTGAAGGATATGTTGGGGTATATAAATGGAGGGATGTTGGAGTAAAGTTATGTCACTTCTTGCCTATATTGGCAAATTAATGAATACCTACTTCGAAGCTATGCATCCATTCCAGGATGGCAATGGACGTATTAGTAGGCTAATCATGTTCAAGGTTTGACTGCTCAGGATCAGCACCAAGTGGTGATGGAGAGACTAAGACCTCGAATTATATAGTTTGATATTTTCCATATTTATAAAGTTATTATTAAAGTGTAATTGAATAGTCAAAACCAATAATATTCTTTCTATTTTTAGAGGCATACTGAAGGCAGTAAAAAAAGACACTATCCAATAGTTTGTGTAAACTATAACACGGGTCTTTAGATTCGAGTTATTTTTTTACCTTTAAAA
>CAMTPC010000130.1 GCA_947074295.1 uncultured Bacteroides sp.
GTATAAAAAAGTAAATTATTGTTTTATTATTCTTGAAAAGAAATTATCTTTGAAAAAAATAATACATCTAATCATGCTCAGCACACTCTTACATGATAATCTTTGGTTTCGCCGTGCAGAAGAAAGAGACAAAGCTGCGATCTGGGAAATCATCAAACAGGCCAAAGCACAAATGAAATCACTGGGTAGTAAGCAGTGGAGCAATGAGTATCCCACGATGTCTGCCATCGAGAAAGACATAGAGCTGAATGAGGGGGTGGTAATATGCGAAGATAATGAAGTTGTGGTATATGGCGTGATAACGTTTAAAGGTGAACCTGTCTATGATCAGATAAAAGACAAATGGTCCAACCAATTACCCTATCTGACAGTGCATCGATTGGCTGTGAATGATAAATACAAACGCCGAGGTTTGGCATTGAAATTCATGGAGCAGGCACAGCGAGAGGCCTTGAAGCAAGGCATCACCAACTTCCGAGTTGACACAAACTATGACAATGACTACATGCTACGCATCTTCGGCAAGATGGGCTTTAAGTATGTGGGAGAGGTGATTTATAGAGGTAAACAGATACGTAAGGCTTATGAGAAATCAATTTTACCGCCTGTTTTTACTTTTGGTCGTGAGGGATATACGCTACGTGAAATCGTTTTCGATGATGCTACATCTATCTTCAATGGGCTGAATAAGTATCGAGAAGATATGCGTCAATGGCTGCCTTTTGTCGATCAGATGCAAAAACTCTCTGACGAACAAACTGTGATTGAGAATTTTTTAATGCCTAAGTACGCAGTCCGTAATCTGGTTTTTGCGATTGAAAAAGAAGATCGCTTTTGCGGAATGATAGGTATCTCTAATTCAGACTTTGTAAACGATCGTCTCGAAATAGGCTATTGGCTTCTGCCGCCCCACCGTGGTAAAGGGGTAATGACTTGTGCCACTCGCTATCTATGCAGATGGCTATTTGCGCATCGACCAGTAAATCGTATACAAATAAAATGTTCCAAGGACAATCATGCCAGTAATGCCATACCACGTCGCCTCGGTTTTCAGTATGAAGGTACCGAGCGCGAAGGACAATTACTCGTCTCGGGCGAATATACAGATATCAACGTTTATAGTCTTTTGAAGAAGGATATAATAAAATAATCTAACGCCAGACACCCGCTATCTTCTCTCCACAATGGCAACAATGCCCATCGACTAGTTGATTAGCCAAAACAGTAAATCCACGTCTATGGATGAGCAATGTATTGCATTTGGGGCAATAAGTATTATCGCCTTCTACTTCTGATACATTTCCCAGATAAACATACTTCATGCCACAATCTTTGGCGATATCATAGGCTTTGAGTAGAGTCTGTAAAGGCGTTACAGGTATATTCTCCAATCGATACATGGGAAAGAATCGGCTAAAATGCAATGGGCAGTCAGCGAAACCATTGTCCACAAACCAAGTACACATGTTACGAAGCATTTCATCCGAATCGTTGAGCGTAGGGATCAGTAGATTAGTGATTTCTAGCCAAACACCCTTGTTTAGCAGCATCTTGAGTGTATCAAGGACGGGTTGAAGGGTTGCACCATTCAGTCTTTTGTAGAGATCGTTATCAAAAGATTTCAGATCGATATTAGCGGCATCAATATAGGGAATTAGCTCCTCCAGAGGCTGAGAGTTGATATAACCTGCCGATACAATGACATTGCGAATATTATTCTGGTGTGCCAAGATACTGATGTCTTTGGTGTATTCATAAAAGGTAAGTGGTTCTGTATAAGTATAAGCAATAGAGGGACATTGCTCATCAAGCGCTGTCTCTACTACCTTTTGGGGTAACATCACCTCTGATGCAGCCTCATTGACCTTATCTTGTGAGATGGTATAATTCTGGCAGTTCTTACATGACAGATTGCAGCCTGTCGTGGCAATGGATAGACATTGGCTTGCGGGCAAGAAATGGAATAAGGGTTTTTTCTCTATGGGGTCTATATTGAGTGCACATGGCAATCCATAGACCTCACTGATCAACTTACCACCTCTATTCACACGGCTCAAACAGATACCATATTGTCCATCACCCATATGGCAATAGTGCGGACAAAGATCACATTGCACGCCTTTATCAATCTGATGATAAAAGAGCGCTTCTTTGGTAGCTTGATGTCTTTCTCCTCTCATGACAGTTTATCCTCGCTAAAAACGATTGCTTGATAAGTATATAGGTTGGCATTGATCCATCCATTCCATCCCAAACCGGCTTTGTCACGCGAGCAGTGTCCCAGAAACTCTTCTTTGCTCCACCCTGTTTCGCTGGCTACTTGTGGTAAGAAGGTGCCACTTCTTCCCTCTTTTTCAATGAGTATTCCATCGATGCCTAGATTGAATTCGTCGGCACTGTAGATGCGCTTAAGAGGTGTCAGGACTGATATCTCAATATCAATCAGATCGAGTTCGTCTTTTTGTAAAGCGTAGAAACGCGGATCATTGAATGCCGCAGCTACAGCCATTTCCTCTATGGTTTTGTACAGAGGTTTATCACCCACAATATGGCCTATACATCCGCGTAGCTTACCTCTTTCGTGCAAGGTGACGAAAGCTCCACATCTGGTCTGCAAATCAGGAGTCAGATCACTACTATCATAGGTTGTGGTGTCCGTTTTCAGCAGACGATTGATTATGGTTTGTCGGGCTATATGCAGAAGGGTCTTTTTTTCTTTATCTGTAAGTGAGAATGTTGTTGATTTATCTGCATCAATATCTTGAGCAGGCGAATTGTCACGTTCAAAAGCAAATGCATGATAACCTACCACTTGATCTTTACTGCCATATCTTGAATCGCCCGAATTGCGATAAAGTAAATGCTCGATATGAATATGCTTATCGGCATGAATCAATAAAAGGAGCAATAAAATGGCCGACTGTCCACATGCACTGGTCACAAGATCTTTCATCTTTTCATCACTATTGGTGATGACAGCTTCTATGAATGCTTGTGGATCGCCTTCGCTGATGGCCTCTCCAGTACGCTGGTCAGCCTTGCAAGCTTTATCGTAAGCGGTATAGTGAGAAAAGTCACTACTGATGATGAATAAGTTCTTACTATTAAAGTAGGGCAATAAAGCATGTGCCATATTTTGAATCACAGGTATGCTCTCTGTGCCGATAACTATAGGAATGATTGGCGGTACTTCTTTCAATCGATATTGTAAGAAAGGCAGTTGTACTTCCAGCGCATGCTCTTCTGTATCAGCTTGAGGATGATAGATAAAACATTCGTTCTTATCGACCAACTCTTTGGCTAAGGCAGTATCAACTTTAACAGCGCCCAACGGAGTCTGATATGCATCTGACATATAATTGATAGAGGCTCCATTGACATGAGCACGATGAGCCGGACCAATCAAAAATATATGTTCGTATGAAGAGTCGGGGGCGATCTGAGCATAAGCTGCGGTGGCAACTTCACCCGAAAATATATAACCAGCATGTGGTACGATCAAGGCACATGTAGTTTCGATACCTTCCTGATCGGAATAGGGTTGAAAGAAGTCGGCAAGCATGGACTTCAACTCGGCTGTATCTTCGGGGTAAAAACTTCCTGATACAGCCGCATGTCGCACTTTAGGCATATCGGTAGTAGACATATCTGTGAACTTTATAAATATGTATAAGATAACACGTCAAGCGAAAGATGGTTGAGCTCCGCTGTCATAACAAAACTGAAATTAGCATTATTTCCTATCGCTGGCATTCTGATTGAAGAGTTTGTTTAAGAACGTCAATATCTTATTGCGGTATAAGAAAACCGCAAAAGCACAGAGATAAGCCCCGATCATCAAGAAGATGACATTTCCAGGAAAAATGAGGTTGGATAGAAAAGCACCCAATAACGCACCTACAAAAACCAGTGCCAGAAGGATAAGATAGAACATGAATCTCATAATTAGTATATTTAATGATTAATAAAATGCTTCTATTCTATATAACAAATAAAAGCTAAAAAATCTTTAGCAGATGCCTGAATTTTTAAGGAATAGTGCAAATAAAAACAGGCTAAAGCGTTCCGAGTCATCAGAATGCTTTAGCCTGTAATATAGGATGTGTAGGATTAATCTTCTAAACTGGCTTGCGCCGCTGATAATCTGGCTATAGGTACTCTAAATGGAGAGCAGCTGACGTAATTTAAACCCACTTTGTGACAGAATTTAACAGATGATGGTTCACCACCATGCTCGCCACAAATGCCACATTTGAGATCGGGACGCACAGCACGGCCTTTCTCTGTAGCCATACGGATGAGTTGTCCAACGCCATTCTGATCGAGTACTTGGAATGGATCCACTTTCAGGATTTTCTTCTCCAAATAGATCGGCAAGAATGAAGCAATATCGTCGCGTGAATAGCCGAACGTCATTTGTGTGAGGTCGTTTGTACCAAATGAGAAGAATTCAGCTTGCGAAGCGATGCGATCGGCAGTAAGTGCAGCACGAGGAATTTCAATCATTGTACCTACTTTGAAATCGATGCGATCACCTTTTTCTTGGAACAGTTTTTCAGCTTCTTCGCGGATCACATCCTCCTGCTGTTTGAACTCATAAACGATACCAGTCAATGGCACCATGATTTCAGGATGGGTCTCTATCCCCTCTTTCTTTAACTCGAGCGCTGCGCCAAGGATGGCACGTGTCTGCATGCGAGTGATTTCGGGATAAGTATTACCCAAACGACAACCACGATGACCCAACATTGGATTCTGCTCATGAAGCATACCTACACGCTGCTGAATATATTGCAAACTTACGCCCATAGCTTCAGCCATTTCTTGTTGACCTTTAGTATCGTGAGGCACGAATTCGTGCAAAGGAGGATCTAACAGACGTACAGTGACCGGGCAACCTTCCATTGCTTGGAATATGCCTTTGAAGTCGGCTTGTTGGTAAGGCAATATCTTTTCTAGTGCTTTGCAGCGACCGTCAGCATCTTCGGCAAGGATCATTTCACGCATTGCCTTGATCTTCTCGCCTTCGAAGAACATATGCTCCGTACGACACAGACCGATACCAACAGCACCAAATTCGCGAGCTGTACGGGCATCATGAGGTGTATCGGCATTGGTGCGTACTTGAAGTGTAGAATATTTATCCGTAAGTGCCATCAATTCAGCGAAATCGCCCGAAAGTTCGGCTGCTTGAGTTGGAATTTCTCCTTCGTACACTTCTCCAGTGCTACCATTCAATGATAAATAATCGCCTTCTTTGTATATTTTACCTTCTATTTCGACAGTACGATTTTTATAATCAATATTAAGAGCGCCAGCACCAGAAACACAGCATTTGCCCATACCACGAGCCACTACAGCCGCATGCGAGGTCATACCACCGCGAGCGGTAAGAATACCTTGAGCCACCGCCATACCGGCAAGGTCTTCGGGTGATGTTTCTATGCGTACCATGATTACTCGCTTATTGTTGGCACCCCATGCAGCAGCATCGTCAGCAAAAAACACGATTTGTCCTGTTGCAGCACCTGGAGAAGCAGGCAAGCCACGTGTCAATACCTTGGCTTTCTTCAATTCTACTTTATCAAATACTGGGTGTAGCAATTCATCTAACTTGCTGGGCTCGCAGCGCATGATAGCTTCTTTTTCATTGAGCATGCCTTGATGAAGCAAGTCCATGGCAATTTTCACCATCGCAGCACCTGTGCGCTTTCCGTTGCGTGTTTGTAAGAACCACAACTTGCCTTCCTGCACAGTAAATTCCATATCTTGCATGTCGCGATAATGGTTTTCCAACTGTGTTTGTAGTCTATCGAGTTCTTTATAGATTTCTGGCATAGCCTCTTCCATAGAGGGGAATTTGGCAGCACGATCTTCTTCGGATATACATGCTAATTCTGCCCAGCGGATAGAACCTTCTTTTGTAATCTGTTGAGGAGTACGAATACCAGCCACAACATCTTCGCCTTGCGCGTTGATAAGGTATTCGCCATTGAATATATCTTCGCCTGTTGCAGCATCTCGTGAGAAACAAACACCAGTAGCCGATGTGTCTCCCATGTTTCCGAATACCATGGCTTGTACATTCACTGCTGTACCCCACTCTGCAGGAATTCCTTCCATCTTGCGGTAAAGAATAGCGCGATCATTCATCCATGAATTAAATACAGCACATACTGCACCCCAAAGTTGTTCGTAAGCACAAGTTGGAAAGTCACTGCCGGTCTGTTCCTTTACAGCAGCTTTGAAGCGACGTACTAATTCTTTGAGCTGGTCTACTGAAAGCTTGTTGTCTTCTTTTACTCCAGCCTCGTGCTTCACTTCTTCGATAATCGCTTCGAATGGGTCAATATCTTCCTTGTTTGTAGGCTTCATACCAAGTACAACATCGCCATACATTTGTACGAAACGGCGGTATGAATCCCATGCAAAACGTGCATTGCCAGTCTTGCGTGTGAGGCCTTCTACCACTTCATCATTCAAACCAAGGTTGAGGATGGTATCCATCATACCCGGCATTGAAGCTCGAGCACCCGAACGGACTGAAACCAACAATGGGTTTTCGATATCGCCAAACTTCGAATTCATCAGCTGTTCAACATTAGCTATCGCCTTTTCAACATCTGCTTTTAAAAGTTCGACAACTTTATCTTGACCCAGTTCATAATATTCAGTACAAACATCGGTAGTGATTGTAAATCCAGGAGGGACGGGAACGCCAATCAGGTTCATCTCGGCTAGGTTGGCACCTTTACCGCCCAAAAGGTTTTTCATATCAGCTTTGCCTTCAGCTTGGCCATTCCCAAAAGTGTAAACTCTTTTTTTGTCCATAATCATAGTCATTTAAAGTTATTTCTGTGTTTTTTCTTGTGCGCAAAGCTAACCATATTTTATAAACTTCAAAACTTTTAATATAAAAATATCAGTCAAAATGCAATTTGTACATAGCAAATACTAAATCTTTAAGGCTTCATGAACTATTCTCGGGAAAATTGCTACTTTTGCATAATTATTTAATACATTGGTATAAAAGTGGCAAGAAAGAAAAAGGAACTTCCCCTATTGGAGAAGGTGACAATAACGGGTGTGGCTGCCGAAGGAAAAGCCATAGCAAAGGTAAATGACTGGGTGGTTTTTGTGCCTTATGTAGTACCTGGCGATGTAGTGGATTTGCAGGTGAAGCGCAGAAAAAACAGCTATGCGGAGGCAGAAGCGGTGAAGTTTCATGAGTATAGCCCCAATCGCGCAGTACCCTTTTGCGAGCACTATGGTGTATGTGGTGGCTGCAAATGGCAAGTGCTGCCCTACTCTGAACAATTGAAATATAAGCAACAGCAGATTGAGGATAATCTTCGCCGCATCGGTAAAATAGAACTTCCTGAAATCTCTCCTATACTAGGGTCTGAAAAGACACAATTCTACCGTAATAAGCTGGAATTTACATTCTCTAATAAGCGTTGGTTGACCTATGAAGAGGTAAAACAAGACGTGAAATACGATCAGATGAATGCAGTCGGCTTTCATATACCAGGCGCATTTGATAAAGTATTGGCTATAGAGAAGTGCTGGTTGCAAGACGATATATCTAATCGTATCCGCAACGCAGTTCGCGATTTTGCTTACGAGAACAACTATACTTTTATCAATCTGCGCAATCATGAAGGGATGCTTCGCAATATGATTGTTCGCACATCGACTACGGGCGAATTGATGGTGATCCTGATCTGTAAGATTGATCAAGAAGAAGAGATGAACCTTTTCAAGATGATGTTGCAGCATATCGCTGACACTTTCCCCGAAATCACGTCTCTCCTTTATGTTGTCAATAACAAATGCAATGATACGATCAACGACCTGGATGTACATGTGTTTCAAGGAAATGACCATATCTTTGAAGAAATGGAAGGATTGCGTTTCAAGATAGGACCTAAATCGTTTTATCAAACAAACTCGGAACAAGCCTACAATCTTTATAAAGTGACGCGTGATTTTGCTGGACTCACTGGTAATGAACTGGTTTATGACCTTTATACGGGCACTGGGACCATCGCCAACTTCGTTTCGCGTAAGGCACGTCAAGTGATTGGCATCGAGTATGTGCCCGAAGCAATCGAAGACGCTAAGGTGAATGCCGAGATCAATGGCATCGACAATACTTTGTTCTTTGCTGGTGACATGAAAGACATTCTGACGCAGGATTTTATTAACGAATACGGTCGCCCAGATGTGATCATCACCGACCCTCCACGTGCAGGAATGCATCAGGATGTGGTTGATACTATACTTTTTGCCGAACCACAGAAGATTGTTTATGTCAGCTGTAACCCGGCTACGCAAGCACGCGACTTACAGTTGCTAGATGCCAAATACAAAGTGACGGCTGTACAGCCTGTCGATATGTTCCCGCATACACACCATGTAGAAAACGTGGTATTGCTGGAACGTAGATAATATAGAAAGATAATTATGGGAAAAAGACCTAGAAGATCGCCAGCCGAGAAGGCCAAAGCGCAATATACCGACTACACGGTGAAGGAACCGATGGAGTTGATGGCTTTTTTGACAGCACGCATGCCCGATGCGAGTCGCACTAAGCTGAAATCACTATTAAGCAAACGTGTGGTGTATGTGGATAATGTAATCACTACGCAGTATAACTATCAACTACAACCTGGTATGCAGGTAAAGATTAGCAAGGATCGTGGACGCAAAGAGTTTTCTAATCGTTTGCTTAAAATCGTTTACGAAGATGCTTACCTTATTGTAGTGGAAAAAACAGAAGGTTTGCTGTCTGTAAATACTGAGCGCCAAAAAGAGCGTACGGCCTACTCTATTCTGAATGAATATGTGCAACGTACCAACAAACGCAGCCGAGTATATATAGTACATCGCCTAGATCGCGACACTTCGGGACTAATGATGTTTGCCAAGGATGAGAAGACACAGCATGTATTGCGTGACAATTGGCATGACATCGTGACTGATCGCCGTTATGTGGCTGTAGTTACAGGCGAAATGGAGAAGAATTATGACACTGTGACTAGCTGGTTGACAGATAAGACGCTTTATGTGGCCAATAGTACATATGATGATGGTGGTCAAAAATCTATCACCCACTATCGCACTATCAAGCGTGGCAATGGTCTTTCGTTGTTAGAACTAGACTTGGAGACCGGACGCAAGAACCAGATACGTGTACACATGCAGAGTCTAGGGCATCCACTTATCGGAGATGGCCGTTATGGAGGCGATATCGCCCCAAATCCGATAGGACGATTGGCGCTCCATGCTTTCAAGCTTAATTTCTATCATCCGGTAACCAATGAAGATCGGAAGAGCACACGTCTGAACTCCAGTCACCGCTCATTATCTCG
>CAMTPC010000131.1 GCA_947074295.1 uncultured Bacteroides sp.
TATCAAAGCAGAGAACTTAGTTGAGGACGCTCATAACTTAGATGCTATCGAACAAAAAGCAAAAGAAATATTCTTGGCTACACTGGTTGAAAAAGCCGAACTTGTAGCCGAACAGCTCTATACGCGTTATCAATACCAACGCACAGCATTGGCGCGTCAGTTTCCTTTCATGATGGCTAATAATGTGTGGAAAGGTGGCGATGCCTTAGGCGCAAACGATGAGGTGGGGGATATTCTGCGTAGTGGTACTTTGGGGATTGGTTTCATAGGTGGTCATAATGCGATGGTGGCTATCTATGGGGCAGGACATGCTAAAAGCGATAAATCATGGAATACACTCTATGAAGCTATTCAAGAGATGAACAAGGTGGTAGATGCATATAAAGCTAAATATAACCTCAACTATTCAGTATTGGCTACTCCAGCCGAAGGTCTTTCGGGACGTTTTACACGTATGGACCGCCGTAAATATGGCGAGATTGAAGGTGTAAATGATCGTGATTACTACGTTAACTCCTTTCATGTAGACGTTAAAGAGTCGGTTTCTATTATAGATAAGATTAGACGAGAGGCTCCTTTCCATGCCATTACTCGTGGTGGACACATCACTTATGTGGAGCTAGATGGTGAAGCGCAAAAAAATGTGCGTGCCATCGCTAAGATTGTGAAAGTGATGCATGACGAAGGTATAGGCTATGGTTCTATCAATCATCCTGTTGACACTTGTAATGCATGTGGCTATAAAGGTGTGATCTATGATAAGTGTCCTGTTTGTCGCAGCGAAAACATTTTGCGTATGCGCCGAATCACGGGTTATCTCACAGGCGACCTTAGCTCATGGAACTCGGCCAAGCGTGCAGAAGAACATGATCGTGTGAAGCATCAATAGACTAATGAATTTACTTTATACCTATCCAGAAACAATAGTCGATGGTGAGGGCATCCGTTATGCTATTTATTTAGCGGGATGCACTCACCGTTGTTCTGGATGCCACAATCCAGAAAGTTGGAATCCTGCATCGGGCAATCTTCTGACCGATCAACATGTTGATGAGATTATCAGCGAAATCAATGCGAATCCATTGCTCGATGGTATTACATTGTCGGGAGGTGATCCGTTGTTTCACCCCGAAGAACTACTCTCTTTGCTTCGTCGTCTCAAAGAAGAGACACATCAGAATATTTGGTGCTATACGGGTTACACGCTCGAACAAATCCAAACTGACACACAACTCTCTTTGTTGTTGCCTTATATAGATGTATTGGTAGATGGCCGATTCGATTTGGCACTTCATGACCCTACACTAGCCTTCCGAGGTAGCAGCAATCAACGCATTATTCGTTTGCGTTAACCTTTCCCTTATCTATCTGTAATTTATATACAACAAACAGTAATTCGTTTACTATTAGAAGTTTCTATTGCATTTATCTTTGTATTTGTAAAAATGTAGAAGATTTTTGCGATAGATCGAATCTAATAGTAAATCGAATATAAGATGAAAACAATTAAGTATGTAATCCTTTTAATCTGTTTGTTTATGATGAGTCTCAATGGGTATGCCGCTGATAAAAACAAGAAAATACTGATCGTTTATTACTCTTGGTCCGAAGGTAAGAATACTGAAACTTTGGCTAAGTACATTCAAGAGAAAACGGGTGCGGATGTGTTTCAGATAGAAGCTGTCAAACCTTATCCTAGCGATTATAATAAATGTATAGAGGTAGCGAAAGCTGATATTAATGCAGGGGTGAAGCCTGCCATAAAAGGTAGCGTGAAAAACATAGATGACTATGATATCATTTTTGTAGGTACGCCTAATTGGTGGAGCACAATGGCGCCTCCTGTCTTGACTTTCCTCACTGAATATGATTTGTCAGGCAAAACGATCGTTCCTTTTGCTACACATGGTGGTGGGGGCGAAGCGCGATGTTTCGTTGATATGGAAAAAGTACAACCCAATGCAAACTTCCTGAAGGGGTTGACTGTACGCGGTCACAAACCACAAGCTGATATAGACGCTGCAATACGCAGAAGCAAAGGGGTGGACAACTGGCTTAAAGAAATTGGAGTGATCGACTGATTGCTTCATGTTGCAAAGAATATCATTTTAAGTAAAGTCTGATTTCATCTCTATTCCCGGATCGGTATATTTAGTTTTGTGATCCTTATCTGATCCGGGAATTCTTTTAAACTGCTGTATCTATGAAAAACTACTCAACATTTCACTATCTTAGATGTATAGCTATCCAGTGCATCATCTTCTTTATTTTAATTGCATTCGGATTGCTTTTTTCGTGTAGCAAATCTTTAGCTATTGACGAAACTGACCTTGTGCCGCCTGCCGAAATAACAGAGTTAAGCTCAATCCCTGCCGATGGACAAATCACATTGCGTTGGATTGATCCAACTGATGCTGATTTTGAATACGTCGAAATCACTTTTATATCTGGAGATTCGGCTATGAACGTAGAGCAAGGTGTACAGGTTGCCACAATAACTCACCTTACAAATGGTGCATCATATGTATTTGCTCTACGCACCGTGGATCATAGCGGTAATAAGAGTGCAGGTGTGTTCTGCCGCCCTACCATCCCTGTTGCTGTCAATCCTGATGATACTATACCACCTGCAGAAGTGTCAGAGGTTTTAGCTACAGTGGGTGATGCGCAAATACTTCTTACTTGGATTGATCCTCACGATACTGATTTTAATAAAGTGGAAATCACTTCCGATACTGCTTCTGATTTCTTGATAGAGGTAGGTCGTGGTGTGCAGCGAGCCACTATCTCTTCTCTTAATAATGATGAAGCTTATTTCTTCACATTACATTCTGTAGATAATAGTGGTAATAAAAGTGAAGGTATACGTGTAGGACCATTCACTCCTGTTGCTTCACCTGCTCCAGTCGTTTATATGACGCGCAATATTTCATCCGATGGTTTGATGGCAGTTTTTCAGGCATTAGGTCGAGCTCCGGCGTCAGGCCAAAAGACTGCCGTCAAAATCAGTACGGGTGAAGGCACGAATTCGAATCACCTTGCACCTTCTTTGATAGCTGGCCTGGTATCTACTGTAAATGGAGATATTGTCGAATGCAACACTGCCTATGGGGGCAATCGTGCGAGTACAGCTCTTCACTATCAAATAGCGGCTGATCGTGGTTATACTGCGATAGCTACTGTGGTGATCATGGATGAGCGAGGCACTACAGATATCCCTGTAGCGAATGGAAAGCATTTGCAGATTAATAGAGTAGGTGCCCGTTTTAATGATTATCAGTTCCATGTAGTCTTGTCACATTTCAAAGGACATGCTATGGCAGGCTATGGGGGTGCCTTGAAGAATATGTCTATCGGATATGCATCATCTGCAGGAAAGAGCCATATACATAGTGGGGGCAATAGTTGGTCGGGTTTCTATGGTGATCAGAACTCTTTCTTAGAGTCGATGGCAGAAGCTGCTAAGTCGATCGTAGATTATGCCGGTCAGGATAACTTTATTTATATCAATGTGATGAATCGGCTTTCAGTAGACTGCGACTGTAGTGCTCACCCAGCTGCTCCCACTATGGCTGACATTGGCATTTTAGCATCTTTGGATCCTGTAGCGCTAGATAAGGCGTGCTTGGATTTAGTCGATGCAGCTCCCGATGGGGTAGATCTTCGCAATCGTATAGCTCGCCAAAATGGTAAACTTACTAACACCCATGCTGCTGAGATAGGGCTAGGTAGCCTTGAATATGAATTATTGATTATTGATTAAAATAGATGCAAGAGATCATCTCACGCGAATCTGTCTATCTTTGGTATTACTTCAGTATCCAGTTGGAACAAATCTTTCCTTACTGGTTGCTGGGTATTACTATTGGATCTATGATTTCTGTCTTTGGAAAAGACAAGATACATCGTCTTTTTGCTTCGAGTAGTCATTTAGACATGGGGCTTTTAGGCATAATTCCGGCTGCTCTTTTGGGGATGATTTCACCGCTTTGCATGTATGGTACTATACCCATTGCAGCATCGTTTGCTCAGCGTGGTATGCGGCAAGACTGGTTAGCGGCATTCATGATGAGCTCTGTTTTAATTAATCCGCAGTTGATGCTGTATAGCGCGGCATTGGGTCCTGCACTACTTATCATCCGTATCGTTTCTTGTTTGCTTTGTGGTGTCACAGCGGGCTTGTTAGTGCACCTCCTTTTTCGCACGAAAAAGTTCTTCAACTTCGAGGGGTTTAGCGAACCTGTCAATCGTGACATTCATCCCAATCTTTTCATACGCTTCTTAAAAAATGTATGGCGCAATGTAAAAGTCACAGGACCTTATTTCTTGATTGGTATTGCATTGGCTGCATTATTCCAGCGCTATATGCCTTCCGAGTTATTCGCTTCAATGTTTGGACATAAGCATCGTGGTTTTGGATTATTGATGGCAGCCACAGTTGGCGTGCCCCTTTATATGTGTGGTGGTGGAACAATCCCCTTGCTACTAGCATGGTTGGAATTTGGTATGACCAACGGAGCAGCCACCGCATTTATGATAACTGGACCTGCTACAAAGATCACCAATTTAGGGGCTTTGAAAATAGTCTTAGGCATGCGTCATTTCATCATCTACTTACTTTTTGTCATGCTCTTTGCTTTGCTGAGTGGATTTTTGATAAATCTTATTTTGTAGATAGCTAATTCTTTGATTGATAGACTATATATTTCGTTTGTTGGCTAGCCCTTCCCACCGTGCTGAGAAGCCCTGCTCAGTAGGCTGGCAAGCCTTTGCCAGTATGCTAAAGAACTATACCTATCAACTCAATCATTTGTGTTAGATATGTTGGTAGACGATAATGGTCTGATAGTTAGTAAGATGGATAGTGGTTGCTCAAAATATTATCGCATGAGATTGTGGTCTTTTCGTGTTCCAAATCAATCATTGCATTTATCAATTTGACATACTTATATTTATCAATATCTTCCACTGATATACAGCGTTCTCGAATGATTCCTCGCTCTAGCAAGGATGCTCTTTTTGTTCCTTTCAGAAGAGGAGCTTGAGGAGTAAATAATCCATCATCTGAAACGAATACAGTATTGCAAAATGAGGTGTCGGTGATCATGCCGTTTATAGCGATCAGTATATCATCACACGCTCCTCTTTGCTCGAACAGTATATTGATTTCATTGCGGTGTGTCGATTTTCTATCATAGAAATAGTGCGATGCATGCACTATCTTTAGACTCTGTATGTGGGGTAATGTATAGGGCATGAACTCTACCAATGAGATCGCTCTATCATACACCACACGGCATTTCATGACGCCAATTCTGTATTGTTCAGGGATGATAAGTTCTGGCAATACGATGCCTGTCGTTTCTCGTGCACGCGCTTGATGATAGTTGTAATTGCATACACGCCCATTGTCTATCTTTATCGTTTCGACATAGTTCATGCAAAAGGGAGATATATTTTTTGATTGATTTCATCATATTCATACTGGCAATCACTATTGATCGTGACGCCCGATCCGCTACGGAAATACAGTTGATTGTCGTCCTTTTCAATAAAACGAATGGCAACTGCACTGTCCAACTCCACACCATCATAATAGCCGAATATTCCACAATAATAGCCGCGCTTCTCACCTTCGGCCTTGCGAATCAATTCTACTGTACCTGGCTTTGGTGCCCCCGAAATAGAGCCAGCTGGTAGTAAATCCAATAAAATATCGCCTAGGCGCGAACGATAGTCTGCAGGCAATTCGCCACGCACCTCGGAGCTGACTTGCAGGATTTCGCCATTCGATGTTTTTAGATGGTCGATATATCGCATGCGTGGCACATGAACTTTGGTGGCCACACGACTCAGGTCGCTGCGTATCAAATCGACGATGGTATGATGTTCGGCTGTTTCTTTATAATCATTCAATATCGTTTCTTCGGCATTAGGTAGTGCTGCATCTATCGTACCCTTCATCGGGTAGGATGAAATAACTCCCTCCGCATCAATCTTTACGAAAGTTTCGGGCGAGAAACAAACGAACTGGTTGGGTAAAAGTAGTGCGTAGGGTGAAGTGCTGGCCTTCAGAATCTGCTCCAATGAATACCCTGTTGATATGGGAGTTTTTGCAGTAAGGTTTATCAAAAAAGTATCGCCATGCTCCAATCCATTGTAGACTATATCGTATTTACCTTTGTAGTTCGAAGAGTCGATAGCATGAGCTTTAAAATGTTCTTTTCTGTTGATAGCTTGATGTGTGAAGTTGGAATAAGGCCCCACACGCCAAAGTATTTCGGTTTGCTGCAATGGGTTTTCTATAAAAAATCCATTCTCGAGCTCGAAATCTAGGCCAAACAAAAATGGACTACCAACCTGAGCTGCCCCGTTTATTTGTTTTTGTATTTTATGAACATTTTTCATGCTACAAAAATAGCTACTTTTGCGGCATGAAAAAAGTATTGGTTGTCGATAATCAAGATTCATTCGTTTACAATCTGGTTGAAATGCTTCGTGTGCAGGATATTCCTTTCGAAGTGAAGCGTTGCGAGGATCTACGTTTCCCATTACATCGTGAAGATTTTGCGGGTTTATTGCTTTCGCCTGGAGGTGGATTGCCCCAAGATTATCCGCAAATGATGCAACTTATCGACCGATATCATACCGAGTTTCCGATACTTGGTGTATGCTTGGGGCATCAGGCCATTGGGCAATATTTTGGCGCTACGCTCCAGCAGCTTTCTCGACCTTTACATGGGCATGCATCAGAGTTGCGCATTACTCTTTCTCATGATACTTTAGTTTCGAATGTTTCCACTGATTCGGCTATTGGTCGCTATCACTCATGGGTGATTGATGCTGACACGCTCCCTGCTACTTTGCAAGCCATTGCCCTTGACGAAGATGATAATATCATGATAATGCGCCATGTAGACTATCTGGTGTGGGGAGTACAGTTTCATCCTGAATCGGTAATTACAGATGAGTGTGGGAAGATGATTCTGAATAATTGGTTGGCCGTCTGCAAATTCTAAGAACGAAATTATTATACAAATAATCCTTGATAAAAAGAACCATTAATAATAGGAATTGTTTCTAAACAAAACGATAATTAATGGCGACAACTAATATAAGACAAGTAGCTAAGTTGAGTGTGATGACTTTGGCTATTTTCAATGTAATTTCTGTTGTTTCACTGCGTGGACTTCCCGCCGAAGCAGAATATGGATTGAGCTCAGCCTTCTATTATATCGTAGGAGCTATTTTCTTTTTGATACCTACCGCACTTGTAGCCGCCGAACTGGCAGCGATGTTCCAGGATAAGGAGGGTGGTGTATTTCGTTGGGTAGGTGAGGCGTTTGGCAAGCAGTTGGGGTTTTTAGCGATTTGGCTACAATGGATAGAAACTATTTTCTGGTTTGCAACAGTTTTAATATTCGGTGCTGTGTGTTTAGCCTTTATTGGTGTTGACTCTTTACGTGATGCTTCTATTTCCAATAATAAGATATATGTATTGTTTATTGGTATAACACTGATTTGGATCATCACATTCATCTCTTTGAAGGGTCCAAATTGGGTGAGTAAATTCGCTAAGATTGGCGGATTGATAGGCACTATTATTCCGACTATTCTCCTTGTGATACTAGCTATTGTTTATCTTTCGATAGGTGGCAAATCCGAAATGGACTTTCATGCCGACTTCTTCCCCGATTTTAAGAAATTCGACAATTTAGTTTTAGCTATTAGTGTCTTTCTCTATTTCGCAGGTATGGAAATATCTGGTCTCCGTATCAAAGAGCTCAAGAATCCCGTGCGCGATTATCCAAGAGCAGTATTGCTGGGTTCTCTTTTCATTGTTCTCATATTTGTGTTGGGCACATATGCATTAGGTATCATTATTCCTCAGCGAGATATTAGCTTGACTCAAAGTGTGTTAGTGGGTTTTGATAATTATCTACGTTTCTTGCGTATTCATTGGTTGACACCTATCATAACCATAGCTTTGACATGTGGAGTCTTGGCAAGTGTGTTAATCTGGGCAGTCGGTCCCTCGAGAGGGATGTTTGCAGTAGGTAAGGCAGGTT
This sequence comes from uncultured Bacteroides sp., assembly GCA_947074295.1. GTDB lineage: Bacteria > Bacteroidota > Bacteroidia > Bacteroidales > Bacteroidaceae > Bacteroides. The sequence continues at coordinate 8,070 of CAMTPC010000131.1, forward strand.
ATCTTCCTCCCTATTTTCAGAAAACGAATAAAGTTGGTGTCGAAAAAAATATTTTGATAGTTCAGGCTATAGCAGTTTCATCTATCAGCATACTTTTTGTGGTGATGCCATCGGTAGAGAGTTTTTATCAGATTTTATGTCAACTCACTATTTTGCTTCATTTACTGATGTATTTGTTGATGTTTGCAGCTGCCATTTACCTACGTTATTCATTTAAAGATGCGAAACGGCCATTCAGAATCGGTACTAAAGGCAATGTGCTGTTGTGGATTGTTGCTGGAGGTGGATTTGCAGCATCCTTCTTTGCTTTTCTTGTAAGCTTTATTCCGCCAGGGCAAATTGATACAGGTAGTCATGTCGTGTGGTATATCATTATGTCCTTGGGATGTGTGCTATTTGTAGCGATGCCTTTTCTGATATTTGCATTTCGAAAACCACAGTGGAAATCAAAAGAATCCATTGACACATTTAAACCTTTTCATTGGGAAGAAAACAAGGAGAGTTAAAGCTATGTTTTAGCAATAAGAGTCAATATAAACTTGATAAGTTCGAATATGGTAAAAACATTTGGAGATAAAGTTATTGCATTTAATAGTCAGTTGAACTATACAGGACAACTGCCAGATGGGTTTATGGTCATCAACCCATTCATGGACAACCCAGAAACGATGGTTGTAATGAGGGAGTTCTATCATAAGTACTACAATGACACTTTCGGGAGAAGGTTCATTGTAGGTATAAATCCTGGTAGGCATGGCGCAGCAGTGACGGGTGTGCCTTTTACTGATACAAAACGGTTGGAAGAGGTGTGTGGGATAAAAATGACAACTGCGAAGTCACACGAGGTCTCATCGGTTTTTGTCTACGAGATGATAGCCGCTTATGGCAGTCTGGAAGATTTTTATCGCCATTTTTATATTAACTCAATATTTCCCTTGGCTATAGTGCGCGAAAAATCGCCAGGAAAATGGGTCAACGCCAACTATTATGATGACAAGACACTTTTTGCCATGACAGAAGACTATATGGTAGAGTGTGTACGAAAGCAAATCAATTTCGGTCTTGATACAGAGGAGGTATTTGTGCTGGGCGCGAAAAATGCATCGTTCATTCAAAAGGTGAATCAGCGTGCTCATCTTTTTGGGAAGATGGTGGTATTAGAACATCCCCGTTACATTCAGCAATATAAGCAAAGCGATATGAAGACATATATTGATAAATACTTATTGGCATTTAAATCATAAAAAATA
>CAMTPC010000132.1 GCA_947074295.1 uncultured Bacteroides sp.
ATACGGCGACCACAGAGATCTACAATAATCTTAACACTCTTTCCCTACACGACGCACTTCCGATCTGCAAAGAATTATTATGGACAGTATATTTAAATAAAGATATAAAGTGAAAATAATAAAGATTTAAAACATGCGATCAACCTAATACCAGAAGTATAAAATGTTCAAAATCCATTTTATACAATTGTTTAATGGTTAAAAGGAGGTGGTGGGTCGTGAGATTCGCCACCTTAAATACCTGGAATTATTATATTCACAATACAAAAAGAAAATTACTTAGAGAAGCCCTATATTTAGCTGATAGCTATTTATCAACAAATAAAATAGTAATTAATACTAACATTATTATAAAACAATGCACAGTAATATGATTATTCTAAATATGAAGAAAACAACGACAAGCTATCTTATTATACTTTTAATAGGTGTATTTGTTTTTCTATTTTTCTTTTATCTTTATCCTTATCATTTATATCACAGAGAGCAGACTTCTATATTTATTTTATCGCAGCAGACATTGATAGGGTATTTTAAACATCCTGCTGTGCTATCATCTTTAATAGGCGATTTCCTTACTCAATTTTACTACTATCAAGGAATTGGCCCTCTTATAATCAGTATATCATTAGTCATATTAAGTATAATTTATTACAAACTATTGCAGCAAATAAATTATTGGTGGATATTTATCGTTATGATATTACTTATCACATGGGAATTTGGTAAACATTGCAATTTATATTATCCCATTTCAGCCACTTTTTCATTAATTGGTGGTGGCATCATGGCACTTTTATTCATCCGTAGCAACTTACGATTTGATAAAGCATCAATTCCTTTTGCATTCGTTTGTATCGCACTCTCCTATTGGCTGTTTGGCTTAGGTGTCTGGATAACATTAATTTTTATTATTCCATGTATAACATGGTATATCTTCATTATTTTAGCTATGGAGATTATCGGCATCTCCATTTACGCAAAATATATATATATAATGCCATGGTGCGAAACTTTTATTTATCCCGCAATAACTCTCTTCGATAAACCCAATTTCGAAAGGGAACGCATACTCAAATATGATTGTGAATATTATTTCAATCGTCTTAGACACCTGGAAAATGATGTTGCCCCACAAGGTATATTGCCGACTTATTACACTAATCTAATAGATGTAAAACAACAAAACTTACCTCCTAATTTACTTACAAGAATGAAGTATGGTATTAATGGGTTATTTATTCCAGTTGTACCTACTACTGACCCTCAAAGTATATATGCCGCCAATGAAGTTTGGTTTGAATTAGGTGATATGACTCTCGCGGAACATGCCACTATGCTGGGAATGATTTTTTCACCTCACAATAAAGGTAGTAGAGCCTTGAGACGACTAGCTGAAATCAATCTTATTAATCAGGACCATGAAGCGGCAAAGAAATATCTCCGCCTATTGCAAAAAACCATCGTACATAATAAATGGGCCACCAATCGCATGCCAGGACAACAGAGTGAAGATGTAAAGGAGTGGCTTTTAATAAAACAAAACTTTTTACCAAAAAGAGATACTATACGTAGTAGTGACGACATTAAAACGTCATTATGTAATCTTTTAGATGCCAATCCCAACAATCTCTTGGCTTTAGATTATTTATTATGCTATGATTTACTAATTAAAAATATAGATAGCTTCGCCTATCATATTGAAAAATATGGTAATGTGTATTCTAATCATCGTTTGTATCAAGAAGCCTATCTTATTTATGCAATGAATCTTCAAAATCCTCTTCTCGAAAGTAAAAATATACATATAACGCCAGAAGTAGTAGATGACTTCTTTAAATATACTGAGTATTATCAATCAGATGAAAACCACATTGACATATTAAAAGAAAAGTTTAACAATACATATTGGTTTTATTTTCATTTTGCGCAGCGAAACAAATAACATCTAGTTGTCAATAACATATAAAATTAACAACAAATATCTTTGTATTGAGCAACTATTATTATGTGCTAAAGTTGCTATTTAAAGCATTAATAGTTAGTTTTGCAATAATACTATAATATAACACTATGAATTACAAACACCAAAATTTCAAAGACATACATGCCGAAATATCCTCTTACCATTCCACTGACTCCGTTAGCGAATTTCATATAATAATATACATAACTAATAGAATGTTGAACTTTGAGGAACAAATCAATAGACTATTAGAAGCATATTATCAAATTCAACAGGAAATGCCAATAGGCACATCCACGGTATTTAGGAGATTTTTTCTAAGCGACGCTGCAAACCAAGCTGGAATTTTAAATGAGAAACTAAATAGATTTGACAAATCGGCTTGTTCTATTATAGAACAACCTCCATTAAATGGAAGTAAAATAGCACTCTGGAGCTATCTGATGACGGATGTAAAAAGCACAAAAACAAATAGCAGTCTGCATAGTATTAAGCATGGTGATTATGAACATTTATGGTTAACTAATGCATATAATAAAGCCAGTAATTCCGAATATCAAACACGTTTGATATTTAACGAATATATCATGCAGTTAATGGAGGAATCATGCCTACTTGCAGATAACTGCATTAGAACGTGGCTATTTGTGCAAGATGTAGATAATAATTATGCAGGAGTTGTAAAAGCGCGAAATGAAATCTTCTTCACACAAAATCTAACCCCAAAAACACATTTCATTGCTAGCACAGGAATAGCAGGTAGAAGCAACATTCGTGAAGCAAAGGTAAGCTTTGACGCATATGCAGTGAAAGGGATTAAGAATTCACAAGTGAAATATCTTTATGGTAAGACCCATCTTAACCCTACCTATGAATATGGAGTAAGTTTTGAACGTGGATCTGTCGTTGAGTATGGCGATCGTAAACATATCTTTATATCTGGTACTGCTAGTATAAATAATAAAGGAGAAATAGAACACATCAATGATATAAAAAACCAAGTTCTTAGAATGTGGGATAATGTTAGAGTATTGCTCTCCGAAGCTAACGCTGACTTTAATGATATGGGATTGTTTCTTATCTACATACGTGATATAGGTGATTATGACGTAGTTCAAGAGATGTTCAATCAACATTTTCCTATAACTCCCAAACTTATTCTTCTAGCCCCTGTGTGTAGACCAGGATGGTTAATAGAAATGGAATGTATGGGTACTAAACATTATAAATCTGACTTTCCCTGTTTTTAATATTACGAAAATAAGAATGGTTTAAGATGAGAATAATGCTATTTTATATATCAATCTTCTGTTTACTGATTTCAGCTTTTAGCTGTAATAAAATAAACAGTGTCATAGAAAAAAGTGATGAAAATGTTGAATTATATCCTGATTATAGAGATATTACTATACCTTGTAACATTGCTCCACTAAATTTCATGTTAAGGAATGATTCATTAAACCAGATATGGGTAATAGCCAAGGGCAGAGAAGATAGCATAGATATTAAATCTAATAATAAAAAGATCATATTCCCATTGAAAAAGTGGAAACGTTTTATCAGCAATAATATTAATGATACTATCATCATTCAAATTCGCACAAAAAAAAATCAAAAATGGATTGAATATCCTCAATTCTATTGGCATATCAGTCCTGATAGCATTGATCCCTATCTTAGTTACAGACTTATTGAACCTGGATATGAGGTATGGAATAGATTACAGTTACGAGAAAGATGTATTGAGAATAATAATGAACGTATCTTAGCGGATAATAAACTGTTGGAAGGGAAATGTATGAATTGCCATATCTATAGGAATAATGATAGTAAACTATCTTTATTCCATCTGAGAGGTGAAAATGGAGGAACTATTTTAAATAAGAATGGAAAACTCAGGAGACTAAATCTTAAGGGAAATGGCATGAACTCAGGAGCTATATATGGTGCCTTTCATCCTAACGGAGAATTAGCAGTATTCTCATCAAATATAATTATACCTCAGTTTCATACAATTGATAATAAGCGACTTGAAGTATATGATGCGGAATCAGATTTAATGATAGTTGATTTCACCAATAATAAATTAATTCTACCCAGTATAATTGCAGAGCAGAACAGTCTTGAAACTTTCCCAACTTTTTCTGCTGATGGTAAAAAGATATACTTTTGCAGTGCACCTTTAATCAGTTTACCTGATAGTATCAAACACCTCAAATACTCAATATATAGTATCGGCTTTAATCCTGACACAAAAGAGTGTGGTACAAAGATTGATACATTATGGAATGCTATAGAAATGAATGCCTCAGCTTCTTTTCTTAAAGTATCACCAGACAATCGATATTTATTGTTTACCATTGCTGACTATGGAACATTCCCTATTTGGCATAAAGAGGCCAACCTGCAACTTTTAGATTTAAACACCAAGAGGATAAATCCACTTCATATTGTTAATTCTGAGAGATCGGATACTTATCATAGCTGGTCTTCCAACAGCAGATGGATTGCATTTGCAAGCAAAAGGATTGATGGACAATATGGCAGAATTTATTTTTCGCATATTGACCAAGAAATGAATGCAACCAAACCTTTTGTCTTACCACAAGCTGACCCTGAGCATGATGATATCAATCTCAAATCATATAATATACCAGAGTTATCCAATGGATATGTATATTTTGATGCATTAAATCTTGAAAGAGAATTAAGTATTATTGCTCTGGAATCCTTTAATTGATCATATCTATGAAAATATCATTAATTAGATTATATAACATTAGCTTAACCGTAATATTCGGAATGACTGTCTATCTGTTTTTCGCATTCTTTTATTCAGGTCATTTATATTACCAAGAACAATTCCAATTTTTTCTTTTCGATTTTTTCTACTTCGAAGAACGAATTACAACACCAGGTGGTTTATCTGAGTATATAGCAGAGTTTCTTACTCAATTCTATTATCACGCATGGCTTGGGAGTATTATTATTACAGGATTATTGCTTGCATTGCAGCAATTGATATGGGGTATAAGCAAACGATTCAATAATGCTCCGTCATTCTATTTCATAACTTTTATACCTTCCATATTTATTTGGTCGTTTTTGTGCGATGAAAATTCAATGTTAGCATTTCTAGTTAGTTTACTAATTTCAATACTACTTACATGGCTACTTGGCTTAATTCATTCATCCAAATCACGTATTATTGTAAGCCTTCTTATTTTGCCAATACTTTATTGGTGTGTAGGCGGTTCATTTTTCATCTTCGCTAGCTTATTAGCTTGTGGAGAATGGTATAAATCATATCAGACAAAGGATACATCACCTATCCTTTTTTATATTATTATATTAATAGTAATAAGCTTAGCTTGTCCCCTTATAGCACAAACATGGATACAGTATCCACTTATTAACCTTTTTACAGGTATCGGATATTATAGATTCACAGCAGTCTTCCCTTATATTATTTTCATAACTGCATTATTATCTATTCTCACACCAATATGTTTTATCTTTTTACCCAAAAACACAAGAGTAATATTCATTGAAACCATGCAATTTTTCATAATAGGCATTTCAAGTTTTTTCCTAATAAATTGGTCGGTAGATAGAAATAAAGAAGATGCGATGTGCTATGATTATTTAGTAAAAAAACAGCGTTGGGCTGAAATAATAAAGAAAGCAGAGAAAAAAACACCAACCTCTCCTTTTACTGTTGTCTGTCTAAATCTAGCGTTAGCCAAAACTGATAATTTAGGAGAGCGCATGTTTGAATTCTATCAAAAAGGAGTTGAAGGTTTATTACCTACCTTTCAACGCGATTTCACTTCGCCACTTCCAGCGAGTGAAGCCTATTATCATCTCGGCATGATAAATACAGCCCAGCGTTTCACTTTCGAAGCAATGGAAGCTATACCTAATTATAGAAAGAGTACGCGCTGCTATAAACGTTTAGCTGAAACCAATCTAATTAATGGACAATATGAAGTAGCAGAAAAATATATTAAAGCTCTAACACGTTCTCTATATTACCGTAAATGGGCCAATAACGCACTCACATATCTGAATAATGAAGAGAAGATTAATGATCATCCTGAATGGGGGAAACTAAGACGTTATCGGTATGATAAAGATTTTCTATATAGTCCGTCTGAGCTTGACATTATGCTAGGATTATTAATAAAACGTAATCAAAATAACAAAATGGCATTTGAATACATGCTGGCTCATACATTACTCAACCGTAATATTGATTCTTTTATGAAATACTATCCTTTAGGAAAATCAATGGATTATCATAAAATACCTCGATCATATCAAGAAGCTCTTGTGTTTATATGGACACAACAAAATAATTCATTCGATGGAATGCCATGGAGCATTTCACCACAAATAAAACATTCGGTAAGCAATTTTGCAAGAATCTATACACAACAGACCAATGCAGAAAAGCTATTGAAGGAGAAGTTTGGTGATACCTATTGGAGCTATTTACTATTTAAAAACTAGAACTTATATGAAAACCATTCTATTTATATTGATCCTATTATTTTCACTATGCGCTTGCCATCAAAAAGTTGTCAATCCAACATTGGTCAATCAATATCCAGAGATATTTCCCGACTATATTAACGTTACGATTCCTTCATCTATTGCACCCATGAACTTTGATTATATAGGTGCACCAATAGAGCGAATTCAGGTAAACATTATTGGATCAAAAAAAGGGAATCTAGACATTAACGCTAAAAGCACAGCTGAATTTCCTTTGAAAGCATGGCGAGAATTGATCAAGGAAAACGAAGGAGATAGCTTAATTATCACTGTTAGCGTAAAATCTGGACACCATTGGAAACAATTTAAACCATTTGCCATCTATATTAGCCCTAATCCGATTGACTATGGACTGGTTTATAGAAAGATTGCTCCTGGTTATGAAGTTTATAGTAAAATGGGGATTTATGAACGAGACCTCTCAAACTTTCAAGAAAAAGCTATTCTAGAAAACACTATGGCCCCTGGAATGTGTATCAATTGCCATTCATTCAATCAAGCCGATCCTCAAAATATCAGTTTACATATACGAGGTAATCATGGAGGAACATTGATAAAACAAGGAAACAAACTAAAAATGCTCAACACCAAAACAGATTCTACTCTATCATCTTGCGTATATCCATATTGGCATCCTAGCGGTGAATATATAACCTACTCTGTCAATGAGACGCGCCAATCTTTCCATACTAATCATGATGAGCGAATAGAAGTACTCGATCTAGCTTCGGATATCGTTGTCTATCATCTGAAGACAAATGAACTGATTATTTCTCCATTACTAAACGATCCCAATATATTTGAGACTTTCCCGGTTTTCGCAGCAGATGGGAGCAAATTGTATTTCTGCGCTGCACAACACAAAGCTATTCCAGCCCAATACAAAGATATTAAATACAGTCTTTGTAGCATTGATTTTGATCCATCGACTGGTATTTTTAATGATAAGATTGATACTTTATTCAATTCTTGTCAGCTAAATAAAAGTATTTCATTTCCACGTCCATCATATAATGGTAAATACTTGATGTTTACTTTGTCTGACTATGGTAATTTCTCAATATGGCATAAAGAGGCCGACTTAGGATTAATAGATTTAAGAGATAATAGCATTCGTATTCTTGATGAAGTGAATAGTGACAATACAGAAAGCTTTCACAATTGGGACAGTCAATCACAATGGTTTGTATTCAGCAGCCGTCGCATTGATGGTTTATATACTCGCCTTTACTTAGCATGTATCAATGAAGACGGCTCTATAACTAAACCTTTTCTACTGCCACAGAAAAAGCCAAAAAGATATTATGATTATTCCGTTTATTCATACAATGTCCCTGATTTTATAAAAGAGCCTATCGATATGAATCTGAGAGAAACAGAGAAAATAATCAAGTCAGCTGAACGTCAACAAATCTTGTTACGTCAATAATATATTCATATAAACTTATATTGATATCGACATGAAAAAGATCTTAATTACTATCATTATTTTAACCACCATTCTATCCAAAGGATATACCCAGAACATTTATCCCGATTTCTCAAAGCTCAATTTTGGTTGTGATGGCAATAGCATTACAGCAGGAAATCAGTGGTCGAAAACAGTAGTAGATATTCTCGGGTTTGCCACGCATCATAATGTAGCGGTGGGGTCGGCAACATGGGCTTGCCATCCAGCTACTCAAGAGTACGATGCTATAGACTTTGCAGGTATATCTGGTGGTTGGCTCCCTACAGAGGATAAGGTTGAATTACAACAACGCCATAACAATGTATCAAAAGTGCATATTCAGAAATTTATAACAGAGGTTGAAAGTGGAGCTTATCCCGCACCTGATGTTTTCGTATTCACCATGGGCACCAATGATACGAATTTAGGAGGTGTAGAAGAAGCTTTAAGAGGGAAATCATTAGAAGATATTGACCCCACAACTATGGCTGGTGGCGCACGCTGGGCCATACAAACTATACAAGAAACTTATCCTGAATGCCGTATATTTGTCTGTACTCCTATACAATCGGGTGATATTGAAAAAAATAAGCTCAATCTCAAAAAGATAGATATTCTAAGGCAACTTTGCCAAGCTCTCTCGGTACAAATGATTGATTGTTATTCTAACTGTGGTATATCAGAAAAATTCGAATCACCATCAGACGGGGGTAGATATCTAAAAGATGGTTTGCATCCAGATATAGCAGGTCAGCAATTGATGGGGAGATATATAGCTAAAGAAATCAGAAACAATTATTTCTAAAGTATTTTCCATATCCTTGCGAAAAAATGAAGTGACTACATAAAGTTAGACAAACTAGAACTGATCTCGGCATTATACCGGGCAGTTCTAGTTTGAATTATGCCTTATTTTTATTGTTGCAAAATACTATTTAATCACCCAAAGCTTTAATAAGGAGCTAACTGATTCAAACTTTTCAGCATAAAGTAACTCATATTTTTCACTCTGTTAAAGAAACTCTCAGTCACTGTATTGTCCAAACAGTTCCCTGTTCGTGATATACAGTGTCCGATATTTCGCTGTTTCAGGAACTTGAGCCCCAATCCCACCCATGTTACCCTTATAGGAATAATAATTTACGCTATAAAAATTCATCGCAATCATTAACCTTTGCGACATATTATGATAAATGGTGGATTCTTTGTTTTACACCACCGCTAAAACACATCGAAAACCGCAAGTGTCTTCATACTCATGAAAGGTAGATTTACTAGCCTATTTTCTTCAATATATTTACCTGGTAAATTAAGTCTTTTAAG
>CAMTPC010000133.1 GCA_947074295.1 uncultured Bacteroides sp.
AATGGGAAACATGCCGCATGGGGTATCGGAAATGGGAAACCGTGCGGCGGTGGACTGGACGCAGCATGCTGCGTCCCTACTTGGGGAAATAATTTATTTATGGTAACAACGGTAAATGAATGGGAATCATGAAAATGGGGACAACCATGCGGCGTTGGACTGGACGCAGCATGCTGCGTCCCTACTTGGGGGAAATAATTATTTATGGGGATAACGGTTTATTTAATGGGGGAAACCATGCGGAACTGGGCACAGCATGCTGTGCCGCTACAGTTGGGGGAATAATGTTTTATGGGAATAATGGGTATTGAATGGAAAAAAAGCGCCCCAATACTTAACACAAGCATTGAGGCGCGGAAATCGAATATAAATTGTAATCAAGCAAGAAAGGCTTTTGAAGACCTATCTCACAAGCTTACTGGAGAGAACTTCGCCATTGGATAGACGTGCTTGCACAATATAAGCACCAGGCATCAAAGTAGACAAGCTGACACGATCACTATTTGCGACAGACAGCGCCATCTGACCCTGAACCGTATAAACAGCAACAGAAGCCACATCACCATCAATCAACACCTCGTCGGCAGCGCGATCATAAATGATAGCAGGGAGATAAGGAGAAAGATCCGTATCCTCGATACCCGTGATATCAGGAACAAAATTGGTGAAAATGCGGTACGAATGTGCGGGTACCGTGATAGACTTGTTAGAGTTGGCTGTGGCAATGTTGAATGAATACGTTTCGTTGAGGAACTCATAATAAGTGCCCGCCTTAGGGAAAGGTGAAGAAACCTCGACTTCGCTTGAAGTGAAATTGCCCACCACAACCAAAGCATCGTTGCCACAATAGGTGTAGATACAACGACCATTGGCCCAATAAGTATCGTTGACACGCTGGTTGAAGCGCGCATTTTTACCGAATAAATCGGGATAGCTGAGACGGAGCGCGATGAGGTTGGCATAGTTTTGATACAACTCTTGACGTTCGGGCACGTCGGCATACTCCCATAGGACAGGTTTTTCGCCTGTGCGACCATTGTAATCGATAGAAATATCATAGCCCAGCTCGCCGAACTGCCAGATCATCTTGGGACCAGGAACAGTGAAGAAGAAAGCTGCATTGGTGGCAGCCTGTTTCATACGTGTAGCCAAGTCTGTCTTGATAGTGCTTATCCCACTGGTCTTCGCCTCGTAAGAATTGCGTTCCTCATCATGACTTTCCATATAGCCCATCAATGAACCGAAAGGCATATTGTTGCTGATGGCATTGAGTCCAGTGAAATCGGCCTTATAGCCTTTAGCCGTAGTGGCATAAGCGCCACTCATGTTGCGCCATAGCATCATGCCATAATCGCCGAGTGTCTTTTCTTCGCTGGTGCCATTGGTGAGATGCTCGATGATGACATACGCATCCGAGTTGCGCTTCCAGATCTCGTCGCAGATACGTTTGAGGTTGCTGATACGAGCAGCGTCGTAGAGGTTAGCCCACTCGTCTTGCGCAGTATTAGAGAAACCTTTGGTAAAGTCATAGCGGAAGCCATCAAACTTGTACTCGTCCATCCAGTAGGCAGCTACGCTATCCACGAAGGCACGTGTGTACTTGCTGTCGTGATTAAAATCGTAGCCCCATTGCAAGCCATCATTTGGGATATTGGATTCCTGGTTGTACCAGGGGCTGTTTTTAGAAGGACGTCCATCGGCATCGCGATAGAGCTGATAGAATGGACATTGGCTGAAACTGTGATTGAGCACGAGGTCGAGGATCACTGCCATGCCGTTGACGTGACAAGCGTCAACGAAGGCTTTCAGGTCATCGCGTGTACCATAATACTTGTCCACAGCGAAATAGAATGATGGGTTGTAGCCCCAGCTGGTGTTGCCTTCGAACTCGTTGACGGGCATCAGCTCGATGGCATTGACGCCAAGCGTCTTGAGATAGGGCAATTTCTCGATAGCGGCTTGATAAGAATGCTGTTTGGTGAAGTCGCGGATATGCAGCTCATATACCATCAGATGATTCTTATCGGGTTTCTGGAAATCCTGTACCTTCCACTGGTAAGGAGCCTGTCCGGTTTGGAGTACCGACACGATACCTTCGGTCTTGCCCGTTGGGTAAGACTTTAAGTTGGGATACACAGAGGCTGGGATATGAGGGTCGTTCCATGGATCGAGCACTATAGCAGCATAAGGATCGGCCACAGTGATGGACTGATCGACTACATATTGGAATGCATATTCGGTGCCTTTTTCGAGGCCTTTGAGTGTGAGCCAGAAATATTCACCATCTTGCTTCATCTGATAAGCATTGCTGTATTTCCAGTCGTTGAAGTCACCGATGACGTAGGCATGTTTCTTTCCGGGTATTTGAAGCACGAGAGTGGCTTCGGTGTCGCTGATATAATTGATGCCGGGGCGAACGCCTTTAGGCATAGTTTCTTGTTGAGTAGATTCGCTGACACTGATACTTAAAGTGGTTTCGGCAGTGAGCGTGCCCGAGGTAGCCACGGCTTTAAGCGTGAATGCGCCAGTTTGAGCGAAAGTATAATTGGCAGAAAGTTCGGTGACATTGGCAGCCGAAGCGATCTGAGTGTTGCCGATAGAAAGAGTGATGGTAGAAGCAGCAGAGGCGGCTACCTTGATAGCAGTCGATTCGCCTTGGTTGAACAATGTAGTTGTGGGCTGGTCGAAACGGAGTGTGAGACCCGATGCGTAGATATCGGCATAGATATCTTTGCCGCCTGTGTCCTTGCCTTCGAGCTTGTTATCAGAACTGCGGAACACGAAGGCCATCTGCTTAATGGTTTCAGCTGCTGGCACACCATAGTATTGACGTACGCTGGGCGTGATAGTAAGTGACCATTTGTTTTTGTCGATTCGTGTCATTTTGTATTTAGCAGTGTTGGTGCCCCATGAAGGCGCATATTTCCAGTCGCTGCTACCTGTGCTTTTACTAGTGATGACCCCCGTATGGGCATAAACATCGCCAGTAAAGTCTTTAAGGCCTCCAGTGCCTTTGGTGGCATCGAAGACAATAGTCACCTGATCGTCCTCGGTTGGAAACTCGGGAGAGGTGGTGATGATCTGTGCAGAAAGTGTGAAGAAAAGGGCAACGAATGCCGAGAAGAAACAAAGGAATCGCTTCATAAGTCTGTGTTTATTTAGGAGAAGAAAGGCCATCTCGGTGTAGGGATGGCCTTTCAATGAGAGAAAATTAGTTATCGGATAAAATCATATCCTTACTGGATAGAACCTGTACCGTCGATGAAGTTAAGTGTTATCACTTGACCGGCAGTTCCAGCAACACCTGCTTGGTCACCACCCTTACCGCGATAAACGATAACGCCATCAAATACGTTGAATTCTGTTTGCCACCATTGGTTGCCATCTAACAATACAGACAAGCGAATGTTGCCATCGTTAGAAAGTACTGGTGATTTGAACACATTGCCATCAATTGTAAACTTATCGGCATCTGTGTGCATTGCAGCCCAACCACCAGCGGCACAATCACCTACTAGATATACATTGGGTTCGAGCAAGCTGAATTGGTTGATCACTGATTTCTTATCTGCTGACAGTGTGCTGTGCACCCATACCAAATAGAAACCTGAAGAAGCAATCTTGATATTGTTGCCACCTGCGTTATATGAACCATAGCCAAGAGCACCTTCTTCAGAAGTACCAAAGTCGTTGCCATCCCATGCCATAGTAGAAGAGAACTTGATCTCAGCACCTGCTTCAAGGTAAAGAATACGCCAGAAGTTACCGTCTTCGCCACTCTTCACTAGCTCAACACAGTTGTCCCAGTTCCAGTCGTAAGGCGAGCCAATCACGTACATGTTCTCGGGCAATTTAGCGCTTGAAGTATCTTCGGCAGTACAAACAGCTTTCGCAGTAAACTTGTTAGAGCGAAGTTCGTATTTCAAAGTCACTTCATAAACACCAGCAACACCCAAATTGAAATTGTCGCCACCACCCTTACAAGTAGAGAAGGCTGTGGTAAGCGCGCCTGCTGCTGTGGCACCCATATTTGCATGTACAGTAACAGTAGCACCTTGATAAGGGACAGCAACACCCCAAGTGTGAGCATAACGGAATTTGATTTCCTTGTTGTTGAGTACCACACCTTCCATTGACATTTCTACTGTAGAATACTTTTCGTCAAATTTAGTAGTAGTAAACTTCGTTTCGTCTGACCATGCACCTGGAGTAGCATCACCAATGATACCGAAATCGGCTTCAACGATAGTTACTTGATTGTCGGCATTGTTCAAGATCAAAGTATAGAAACCATCTTTGTCCACAGTAAATGCAGAAGCGTCAGCTACGAGGTTATACGTGTTGTAAGCTGAAGTAGCATCTTCTGAACCTTTACCGTAATTTACTTGCTGGCCTTGGTCATTCACTTTCAACACATAGAAAGGATTGCCCGCTTTGAGCCAGGTATATATGCTCAATACATCGTTCACTTCGTCCGACCCATCAAGGTCGGCGCGAGTGAAAGAAGAAGATGTAGCGGCAGCACTATAGATAGTGGCATCGCCCGATACGTAGTTGCCGGGCTGAACCTCATCGAGTATTACCCAATTGTCGTTATCGTGACAGCTTGTTCCTACTAATAAGAGTAGTAGTGCTGCCGATAGATACTTAAAAACATTTTTCATAATAGTTAAATTTTAAATTAAGACATGGATTAATATCCAGGATTTTGTGTAAGTTTCGTATTAACACTCAAGACGCGTTCTTCGAGAGGGAATACAGTAGTGTAACCATCTGATTCGCCTGGAAGCTGTGGACGATCAGTGTAGGCGTTGGTGAATGTACCAAAGCGTACCATGTCTTGACGACGGTGACCTTCCCAAGCTAGCTCGCGCATACGCTCAGCCAAGATGTCAGCCAATGTTACTTCGGCAATGTTAGCTGCACCAGCACGTGAACGTACTTGATTAACTTCGGCAGTACCACTTTCGTTGTTGCGTACTTTGGCTTCGGCCATCATCAACAATACATCGGCATAACGGAAAAGAACGATATCGTTTGTTTGTAGTTTACCATCATTGGTTGCAGCTACGTCCAATTCATACTTGAACATACGTGCACCGGCTGTTTTTTCATTCGCATCACCCGAAAGGTCAAGCTTAATTGCTTCTGGAACATAAACAAGTTCTGTTCCATCGTCCAACTTGATAGGCTTTCCATCAGGACCAGCAACAGTACCCGCATAGTAAGTAAGAGCAAAACGTGGGTCTTGTGTAGCTGTACCATATCCGAAAGCATCCAAAGCTTCTTTTGTAGCACTTGAACCGTTCCAACCACCTTGACCATAAGCCAAACCTTGGTTGTAGTGGCGTGAGCGAATCAAATAATAGAACTCATTCGTGTAGAGTGTTGGATCCATTGGAATCACATAGATATTCTCAACAGAAGATTCATTTTTAGTAGAGAAGTTAGCTGCGAAACTTGACTCGAGCGAGTAACCCAATTCAGTTACTTTGTTGCAATAGTATTGGCAAGCAGCCCAAGCATTCATCGTTTGTCCGTCAACATTGAAAGACATGGTAGAACCGTTAGGTTTCACACCGTCAGTCCAGTCATTGTCACTGAAGATTTCGGCATTCAACATCAATTTAGCCAAAAGGAAGTAGGCAACAGGCTGAGTCATACGACCATAGTATTCGCCTGTCAAGTTGCTATGAGCAGCATTCAACTGATCAGCAGTTTCTTGCAACTCTTTAATGCAGAATTGATATACTTCATTACGTTCAGATTGCTTAACGTCGGCCATCTCGGTAGTAGAAGAAGTTACCAATGGCACGCGAGCGAACATGTCTACTAAGTAGTAGTAGTACATGGCACGGAAAGCGCGTACCTCAGCAATATAGGGAGGAATGGCTGTGTTGTCTGGATTGGCATCCAAGATAGATTGCATCTTGTCAAGTGATGTATTTGCCAACACGATCACGCGATAAAGGTATAACCAAGATGAGTACAACAAGTCGTTGTTAGTACCCCAGTTGTGCAAGTAAAGGTTGCTCCATAGACCACCGTCATACCAGTCACCACCACGTGTAGGAAGCATTGCTTCGTCAGAAGAGAAAGTATTGAGGTCATACACACCGCGGTCGGTTCCTTGAAGTCCGTTACCACCACCGTTGGCTCCTACCTGAGTGTAGAGAGAGGCAACGGCTGTAAGATATACCAGTGTAGGATTAGCGTAAGCTTGATCTTCTGTAATCTTATCCTTTGGATTTTCTTCGAGGAACGAACTGCACGAAGAAAACAGCAAAGCAGCGACAGCTACAAAGATGCTATATATAGAATATTTTTTCATGATTGTAATCGTTTAAAAGTTAATACTAAGACCTAATGAGTAGGTGCGTGACAATGGGTAGAAACGTTTGTCGTCCATACCCAAGTTGTCGTTTACAACTGAGCTGTTGATCATTGGTGAAAGACCTGAGTAGTTGGTGATAGTTGCAAGGTTGTTCACACTGAAAGTGATGCGCAAGTTTTTCAAGTAGTTGAGCTTGCTGCAATCAAGGTTGTAACCCAATGTCACATAGTCTAAATGCAAATAATCACCTTTTTCCAACCAATAGTCAGTTACCGTTTGGTCTGTAATATTTTTGCTTGGAGCATCTTTCAACACATTATAGGTAGGATATTGGCTCATGTTCATGTATGTCAATGAAGTACCGTTATAAATTTTGTGTCCGAAAGCACCATTCATCTGTACAGAAAGGTCGAATTGTTTCCAACGGAAAGCGATGTTGGCACCCAAAAGTGTTTTAGGCATAGCTTGACCAGAAATCTTGCGTTCGCCATCGTTGATCACGTTATAAGAATAGTCACCGAAGCCATTGTTTACCAAACCATTACATTCGGGCAAGTAGAAGATACCTACAGGTTGACCAACAGTTTGGTATACCACTTGATTGGCACCACCGATGAAACCGGCACCATTCATGCTAGCCAATGTCATGTATTTGTCTGTTGTCATGTCTTGTCCCATATACTTACCTTCGAGTGATAAAAGCTTATTCTTTTGGAATGCAACGTTTGCGTTGATTGTCAATTCCATGTCGCGTTGTCTAAGTGGAGTGATACCGAAACCTAGTTCAACACCTTTATTGCGCATAGAGCCAAGGTTGGCCAACAGTCTGTCGTAAGCGAAAGGAGGCACTTTTACTGTATATGTATAAAGCATATCAGTAGTTTTAGAGTTGTAGTAGTCGAAAGTCAACGTAAATCTTTCATCCAAGAAACCAAGGTCGAAACCTACGTCAAATGTCTTCTTCACCTCCCATTTCAAATCGGGATTGTAGTTTTGCGTAATATTAGTGGTTACATAAGGTATACCATTGATGGTAGTAGTACCGTTAGGTGACATCAGCAACAATGAATTGTAAGCGCTGATAGCATCTTGGTTACCTGCCCATCCGTAGCCGGCACGAATCTTGAAATTACTGATCCAGTCGATGTCTTGCATGAAACCTTCTTCCTTAACCACCCATGCTAGAGAAGCTGATGGGAAGAACGCCCATTTGTTGTTTTCACCAATCTTAGAAGATGCATCGGTACGAGCATTTACTGTTACGATATACTTGTCGGCGTAAGAGTAATTGAAACGTGCCATGAATGAAACAAGACTTGACGTGTTGTAATAAGATGATTCATCACCCCATCTAAGAACGGCACCTGCAGCTAAATTATTGTATCCGAAAGCGTCAGTAGAGAAGCCACGAGAGGTTGCACCGAAGCCTGTGTTCGTAACTCGCTGAACCTCACCGAGTCCCAAAACGTTAAAATAATTTTCACCGATAGATTTCTTATATGTTAACATTAAGTTACCAAGTAAAGACTGTGATTTGTTGTCGCCACGATAAGCTTCACCACGGCTACCTTGACCAGCTTTGATGGTCATAGGAATGTATTTCTTGTTTTCCTTTACATTATATGTGTACGATCCGAAGGCACTTACATTCAAACCATCGATGATAGTATAAGTGATACGTGCATTGGTGTTGATATAAGCATTGGTTTCGCGGTCGTTGATTTCGAGACGGCCCAATGGATTCTGTACTTCGTTCGCATTGGCGTTTTCGTCCCACAAACCTTCTGCATTCTTATGATCAGGGAAGGTAGGATTGAAAGAAGCAGCTGAGTAGAATGTTTTTTGGTGGTCGTTCACATATTGGTTTTGTTTATATGAACCGAACATACCAAATTCGAGTTTCAACTTGTTGTTGAACATCTTTTGCATTGCATCCATCTTAGCGGTGTAGTTGCGCATAGAGTTGTCTTTGACGATACCTTTTTGGTCAATCACACCAAATGACACGCGATAGTTAGAATCGTCTGTACCGTTAGAGAAAGAGATGCGGTGGTTTTGAGTGTAACCAGTACGTTGCAATTTCTTGATGAAGTTAGTGCTAGATCCCATATCAAGGATAGAGATACCACGATCTTGAGCTACGCTGCGGTATTCGTCGGCGCTCAACATGTCAAGGTTCTTGTAAACCGTTTCTACACCGAAGCTTCCGTCGTAGCTAAGGCTCTTAACGCCTGATTTACCTTTAACAGTAGTTACAACGATAACACCAGAAGCACCACGTGATCCGTACTGAGCAGTTTCAGAAGCATCTTTCAATACTGTAAAGCTCTCAATATCAGAAGGAGAAATGGCGTTGAGCATACCCAAATCACCAAATACACCATCGATAATCACCAATGGGTCATTACCACCAGTAAGTGATGTAGTACCGCGCACACGAATAGAAGGAGAAGCTGTAGGGTCACCACCCACTTTCTGGATGTTAACACCGGCTACCTTACCTTTAAGTGCTCCAAGAGGATCGACAACAACACCTGTATTCATCTGTTCGCGACCTACTCTTTCGACAGCTCCAGAGATGGTGCGAGAACTACCGGTGGCGTAACCAACGACTACAACGTCGTCCAGAACTTCCGAATCTTCTTGCAGAGTGACATTTACTGTAGGCGCTGCTGCAACTTCGGTGGGCAGATAACCTACGTATGAGATAGAAATTTTAGAACCCGAAGGTGCTTGAATAGTAAAATTACCGTCTAAATCGGTAATTGCACCAACTGTAGTACCCTTAACCACAACATTAGCACCGATAATAGGTTCACCGGTAGCATCTTTCA
>CAMTPC010000134.1 GCA_947074295.1 uncultured Bacteroides sp.
GAGAATAAGATAAAGATGTTAATGGATGGTTTGATCTATATCCAAAATATAGTGCAGGGCAATGTGCCATTGCATCCAGAAACAGACGAGGAACGTACGGCGATTGAAGCTAAAACTGTGCGCATCCACTTCCCCTTTGCTCAGGTGAACGGTTATTTTGATGCAATGACGGGTACACAAACTCAGTTTGACGAGATGCTACGCAACGCTAAATACAAAGATATTGATGTATTGGGTAAGTATACACATGTCACATGGACAGTAGCCGATTATCGTGATGCTAAGACACCTATTTTGGAAGTGACCGAACTATTGGATGAAGTAGTGCGCTTGGAGTGGGACATGATGGGATTGTTTAAATACAACAAAGAGTTTAACAATCGTATGTACCTGCACATCGAGTACAATAGCAAGAACCCCTACTCAGCTGCCTATCATACTGCTTATTTGACTAGTTATAAAGGTATCTTTACTACCATCGACGAGCTTAAAAGCCGCGTATGGGTGTTGAGTCACGAAATTGGTCATAGCAACCAGACACGCCCAGGCTTGAAATGGTCAGGTACAACAGAGGTTACTAATAATATTTTGGCCAACCATGTGCGTACGTCGTTCGGTAAAGGATCGCGTTTAATGGATAAGAGTAATGGTGAAACAGTATACGAAGAGGCACTAAGACGTATCGTGGATGCCGAACAGCCTCATTGCTTGGAAAACGCCTCTGACGAATACTATGTGAAGTTGGTTCCATTCTGGCAATTGAAGCTTTACTTGATGGATGTACTGGGTAAAGACGATTTCTACCGCGACTTGCACGAGCACTATCGCATCACACCAGACTTGGACTACTCCGTAAATACTCAAGGAATCTTGCAACTAGACTTCGTTCGTCAGGTTTGTGTACAAGCTGAAGTGGATCTGCTCGACTTCTTTGAAAAATGGGGCTTCCTTCGTCCTGTAGATAAAGTGATAAATGACTATGGTAATAAGAACTTCACGATCACAGAAAAGCAGATTGCCGATCTTAAAGCAGAGATCCAAGCCAAAGGATTTGAGAAAGCACCCGCTGATTTACATTTGTTGACGGATGAGAATGTGGATCAATATAGAAAATAGAGATATATAAAAACAATAGATATACATATATACTAATGATGAAAACACTTAAATATATCACTTCGTGCTCTACGCTGTTTTTGTTTGCGGCACTCCTGTTGGTTTCTGTCTCGTGTGACGATGACGATACCAAGGTAACATTGATGAAACTCCAGACCATGCATGTCAACAACACCGCTAATGGAATGGTGACACTCATCGAAGGCGACTCGTGGACACCTGCTATAACTGTCTATACCGATGGTGAAGAAGATCATGAGGAATCGCTTTATAGATACTCTAGTAGCAACGAGTCTATCTTCACGGTAAATGAAACAGGTGTAGTTATTGCGGCTGGTATCGGTGAAGCCACCTTGACTGTGTGGTCGCCCAACAATACAGATATTTGGGCATCGTGCGTGATTAAGGTTGAAAAACGTATTTACCCTGTTACAAATATAGATATTCCGGTGCAATATCAAAACTACTATATGGGTGTAGAGAGCACTTTCAAACTAGGTGAAACTATCACTGTGAGTCCTGATAATGCTACTACTCCAGAAGTGCTCTATCGCTCATCAGACAATCAAATAGCCGAGGTGAACGAATATGGAGAAGTTTACACCAAGGCTTTGGGTAATGTAACGATTACTGTGGTAGCCACTGATGGCAGTGGTGTACAAGCAACATCAAATATCTATGTTCGTGATGCCGACTATTCTAACCTTCTTGATCGCACCAACTGGTCTGTATCTCTATCACACGATTATTGTCCTGATGCAGCTGTAAAAGGTACACCCGAATCGCTGATCGACGATGACCTGTTGTCTTGTCTAGTTATGGTGAAACCTGGCAAATCGCTCAATGGTATCACTGTAGGCGCCGACGAAACCGTATACTTTGTGATTGACATGGCTGCTCAGCAAGAGTTTGACTTCTTTAAACTGCGCCACCGCACCAACAATACTTCGGCTAACCTACGTGTAGCCAAGGTATCGGTATATGGTAGCAATGACGGCGAGGAATATACTCAACTGATTAGTGGTGCTACGATAGCCACAGCAGCGTCAGTAGCAGAAGTCACTGTGTCGTTGCCCGATAAGGCCAACTACCGCTACTTTAAGCTGACTTATGACGGCTGGAGCAGCTCGGGTAATAGTATTCAAGTATCCGATTTCAATATTGGTAGCATGAAATATCTTGATTTATCTACAGAATAATCACGACTCTATTAGTACATAATTATAGTTTTTCTTAGCCTCTGCATGCAGCTATCAGCGACTTGATGTCAATAAACCCAATGATACTGCACAAACCTGCATGACAGAGGCTTTTTTACCTTAAGAAGTTAATTTACCTAATTACTAAATTTAATATGATTTTGAAAAAACATCTGGCAATAACACTATTGCTATTCCTAAGTGTATGTCTCCATGCACAGGTACAGGAGAAACAAATCACGGTAAGTTTCTCTAACATCCCTTTGCAAGAGGCGATGAAACGGGTCGAGAAAGCAAGTGGTTACACTTTCTTCTACGATGCCAAGCAGATAGACCTCAAACAAAAAGTGAGTCTAACTGTGAATAACGCACCCATTTCTGAGGCTTTGTTGATCATGTTTAGAAAGACAGATATCGACTTTGAAGTGACTAGTTCGCAAATCGCTCTGATCGCCAAGAAGAAAAAGCCACAAACGGGTCAAGTGATACCGATTAATGGTAAGGTAGTCGATGAGACTGGCGAACCGATTATCGGGGCAAATGTGATACTGGAGGGAGCCAACATAGGGGTGATTACCGACTTTGACGGTAATTACTCTTTGGAGGCGCCCTACGGTGCCAATCTCAAGGTATCGTATGTGGGCTATGTGACGCAAACAGTTAAGGCTGGTCAAAGAAATGTGATCAAGCTTGCCGAAGATGCACAGACACTTGCCGAAGTAGTGGTCGTGGGTTATGGTGTCATGAAGAAACAAGACTTTACAGGAGCTGTGAACTCATTGAAAGGTTCAGACTTGGAGAAAGAACAACATGCTACTATCCAAGACATGCTTCGTACTGGGGTGGCAGGTCTCGCCGTTGGCATCGAAACAGATACAAAAGGCAATACCAGCATGATGATTCGTGGTAAAGGAACTATCGGTGCATCAACCGATCCACTACTTGTATTGGACGGTGTGATCTATAGCGGTCAGATGACAGACATCAACCCCAATGACATCGAGCGTATCGACGTATTGAAAGATGCTAGTTCGGCTGCCGTTTATGGTGCACAGGCGGCCAATGGTGTGGTATTGATCACTACTAAAAAAGGTGGTGGCAAGAAACCTACTATCAGCTTTAATGCCACTGTTGGTTTATCTTATCTGAATGGCTTGCCCGAAGTATATGAAGGAGAAGATTTCATAAACTTCCGTCAAGACGGTATCAACAGCGTGTATTCTCAAACAGCTAAATTCCCTAACTACTATAATAATCCTTCCAACTTGTCTAACACAGAGTTGGCTGCATGGATGGATGGTGCTTCGGGCAACCCTATGTCTGTATGGCTCAACCGTCTCGAAATGACAGGTACAGAAATCTCCAACTATCTTGCCGGTAACACAGTAGATTGGAAAGATGTGATCTACAAGAACATGGCCGTACGTCAAGACTATACCGTCAGTGTATCGGGTAAGAAAGAGGAAATGAGCTATTACTCTTCCATCAACTATGTGCGCAACGAAAGCAATATCCGTGGTAGCGGTTACAACGCTATACGTGCCCGTGTCAACTTGGAAAACAAAGTGCAGTCATTCCTTACTTACGGTTTGAACACGCAGTTCACTTACCGTGACGAAGGTTACGTTGGTGCATCCTCTGGTTCGTACAATGCTCTGTCTCCTTATGGAAGTTACTATCAAGAGGATGGATCTACCATTAAGTATTATCCCAATGACAATTTGAATGCTACTCACCCTATGGCAAATAGCATATACAAGAGCAAGATGTATGACATTTACAATCTTAACAGCTCGTTGTATTTAAAGTTGCAATTACCTTTCGGCTTCTCTATACAAACTACTTATTCACCCCGCTTCGAGTGGAGCAACAACTTCGAACATCTTTCTGCTGATTTCCCTACCTCAAAAGATGGGGGTAAGTCATCACGCGAATCTAAGACAGACTTTTACTGGCAGTGGGATAATATGTTGAAGTGGAACAAAGATATAGGAAAAAATTCATTTGACTTCACTGGTCTGGTTAACTGGGAGAAGTTCCAGCGTTGGACTAGCACAATGGGCAATTCACAATATCAACCTAGTGATAACCTTGGTTTTCATGGTATAGGTTATGGTACCGACCCCACAGTAAGTGCAGACGATATATATCGCACGGGAGCAGCACTGATGGCACGTATGCACTATGCCTACGACCAACGCTATATGATTACAGCCACGGTGCGTCGCGATGGATACTCGGCTTTTGGTATGAGCAATCCTTATGCTGTATTCCCTTCGGTGGCATTGGGTTGGGTATTTTCGGAAGAGAAGTTTCTCAAAAAAGCCAAATGGTTGGAATATGGTAAACTCCGTTTCTCATGGGGTAAGAATGGTAATCGCAGTGTAGGTACTTATGCAGCCCTGATGAGTTTGACTCCTCGCAAATATTTCTACGTGGATCCAGTGACAGGCGAAGTGATAAATATCAACACCTTCTACTGCTCGAACATGGCCAATAGCAATCTGAAGTGGGAAACGACTGTTGCATGGAATGGTGGTATCGACTTGACCTTCTTTAATGGTCGCCTATCTGGTAGTTTCGATGTGTACAAGAAACGCACTACCGATATGCTCAACGATCGCCAATTACCAAGTTTAATCGGCTATTCTACAGTGAAATCAAATATTGGTGAAGTACAGAATACAGGTCTTGAGCTCTCTTTGAACTCTACCAATATTCAGATGGCCAACTTTACTTGGCGCACGGGCTTTAACCTGAGCTACAACAAAAACCGCATCAATCATCTTTATGGCATCATGGAAGAGATTAAGGATGCGGCAGGCAACGTGATTGGTCAGAAAGAGGCGGATGATATTCAGAATGGCTATTTCATCGGACATGCCTTGGACGAAGTATGGGGCTATAAATTTACTGGCGTATGGCAAGAGCATGAAAGAGAAGATGCAGCTAAATACGGTCAAACACCAGGTGACCCCAAAATACTCGATGTGGATGGCAATGGAAAATACAATAATGATGATAAAGTGTTCCAAGGTAACACAACGCCAAAGGTACGTATGAATATGCGCAATGAGTTCACTATCTTCAAGAATTTTAATTTCTCCTTCAGCATGTATTCTTATGTAGGACATGTTAAGCGTATGGGTCGTTTCACCAATAATGATGCATTGTTGACAGTGACCAATCAAATTAAACGCGACTATTGGACTGCCGAAAATCCGATTAATGATTTCCCAAGACTCCGAGCTAAATCTCCAGCTGGTATATCATATTCAATCTATAAGAATAACTCTTTCTTGCGTGTAGATAATATCACTTTGGGATATACCTTCCCTAAAGAGTTATTGAAGAACGCAAAGATTGAGTCACTTAATATGAATGTGACTATGAAAAATGCTGCTGTCTTTAGCGGATGGCCAGCTTATGATCCCGAGAACAGCGATGCCAACACACCTCGAATCGTTTATTTTGGAATTAACTTGACCCTTTAAAAGCTACTAACAATGAAAAATATCTATAGAAAATCTATATTGGCCGGTATGATGAGCTTTGCATTGCTCACATCAAGTTGCTCTGATTGGCTCGATCCCAAGCCTTTGTCTTTCTTTACGCCCGAGAACTCATTTGATACCTATGCAGGGTTGAAGACAGGTGCAGATATGTTGAATCGTGATGTTCGTTATTTCGATTATTACCCCACATCATTTTCGGCAGATCCTTTTATCCTTTCCGAATACTTCTTTTCGGATATAGCCGTGAATGCACGTACCGATGCCTCTAATGCACCAATGGACTTGATTCGTCAGATCAACCCCAGTGCTTCGCTCACCGGAAATGCCAGTCAGATCAACAATTATTGGACTAATCTCTATAAAGGTATCAAGGATGCCAATACATTGATCACTCGTGCAGGCGAAATCAGCTACGATTCAGAAGAACAGAAGCAAGAGCTGTTGGGAGTGCTTTATTTTCATCGTGCCTACCGCTATTATCGTCTAGTACATCAGTATGGCGACGTGCCGTTTATCATCAATGAGATTACTGAACCTCGTTATGACTTCTATTCAACTAGACGCGAAGCTATATTGCGTTATCTCAAGAATGATCTCGATAAAACTACTTCTTATATGTCCAATGATGTATATATTGGTCAAGTCACTCAAGCGGCAGCTTACCATTTGCTCACCAAAATCAATCTTGCCTTGGGTGAGTTTGATGATGCGATAGCTAGTGCATCAGCTGTTATCAACAATGGTGTACACTATTTGATGACCAATCGTTTTGGGTTGGATAAGGCCAATGTAAGTAAAGATGTAGTGTGGGATTTGCATAAATCCACTAACAAGCGTTCTATCGAAAACAAGGAAGCTCTCTATATTGTGCTTGATGATTATAGTAATACCGATGCACGCTCGGCCACTGGATTGGAGATTAAGCGCCAAACTCTTCCCATGTATTCGGCTACTTCCAATATCAAGACTCCTAGCGGTGCAGCAGGTTTTGTGGACAATGACGAGGTGAAGAACCCTTACCTCAAAGAGTATGGCCGTGGCATTGCCACTCTTCGTTCTACTTGGTATCATCAAAGCATGATATGGACGCTCGACGATACAGACTATCGCCATAAACCAGGCAACTGGATCAATATGACTGACTTGAAATACAACAATCCCTCTTTGGCCAATACCGAATGGTATGGAGAGTCTGTGCGAATGTATGATGATGCGGGAAACTGTCTCATCTCGGATACTATTCGTGCGTGGATGGGATGGCCACACTACAAGACAGGTGTACCCGATGATAAAGAGCAAAACTGGCGTGGCGGTTTCTCGGATTGGTATGTGTTCCGTATCGCCGAAACATACTTGCTGCGTGCGGAGGCTTATACATGGTTAGGTCGTAAAGACATGGCTGTGGCCGACCTCAATGCTGTTCGCCTACGTGCTGGCGCTCGTCCGTTGGGCCAAGACGAAGTAACCATCCGTCAAATCATCGATGAGCGCGCTCGCGAGCTTTACTACGAAGAACCACGTAAGTGCGAGTTGACACGTATCGCCTATATTTATGCCCAGACGGGTAAACAAGCCGATAACGGAAAGACCTACTCTTTGGATAAGATTGCGACAGATAATTTCTTCTTCGATCATATCATGAGCGTGACCGACTTCTATAATAAAGGGATCACTGCTAAGAATGGCAATCAATATACGATGGGGGCACATCATATTCACTGGCCCATTGCCTTGACTGCCACTTCGACCAATGTAGAAGGGCACATCAATCAGTCACCAGGATATGACGGTTCTGAAAATAATATTAAACCTTTAGAGACAGCTTTCGACGAATAATATTAATAGCCGATGAATATGTGGCTCCATGCCGGTGTCGACTGGATGGAGCTGCGTATTTTCCATTTATCTACCTACTTCTTCAATTTTAAAGACGCACTTAATCTTTAAATATTTTCTATATGAAACATCTTTCTCCTATTTGTTGGGAGGAGCGCTATTGTTCTCTCTAGGGGCGTCACATGCCTATGCCGAGAAAGCCATTGCACCTATCACCGCTGATGGAGCATGGTCGCTCAACTCACAACCTAGTGTTGTCTATCACAACGGTAAAACTTACTTTGCTTGGATAAATGCAAAGAAGAATCTGATTGCAGCCTCTTATGACCATGCCACGGGCGAGACAAAATAGAAGGTCGTATCTACTGGTTATAATGATGATTTCTGTTCTCCTTCTATCACGGTAAGAGGCAATGGACAGTTGATGCTTTTTGCTTCTAAAAACCAAACCGAAGACGGCTTCTACTGCTGGTATACCAGTAACCCGGAGGACGTAAGTGCTTGGTCGGGCTCGCAAAAACACACGGGTTATGGCATTAGCTCCACCACTGCCTTTCCTATCGAGAATGACTTGGTCGTGTTTTGGCGCTCAAAGAACAATGTAGGATACTCTTTTTATAAAGATGTGCAGAATAAGACTTCTAATCTTTCTACTACACCAACCAAACGTGCAGGTTTCATCGGCACGGATATAGCCAATAATTATGCTCAGCGCGAGGAAGTGCCTACGATGCGCGCATGTCAAGGTGCCGATGGTACTATTCATATGGCTGTCACACATCTAGGTACTGGTAAGACTTATAAGAACAGTACTGTTCACTATCTCAAAATTAACCGTAATGCCGCTGGTGATGCGCTTTCTTTCGCTAAAGCAGATGGCACGGCTCTATCTGGAATGAATGTTACTGCCTCAAAAGGTGCAGCACTTGATACTATCAGTAAAGGAGTTGATGCCAATAAAGTATGGGCTTATGATATTGCATTGGACAGAAATGATAACCCGGTAGTGCTCTATGATGCGTTTGTAGCCTCGGATGATCGCACTACAACAGAGCATACCTATTATTGTGCATGTTGGAATGGCACTAGCTGGGAAACATCCGAGATAGCCAAAGTAAATGATGGACTACCT
>CAMTPC010000135.1 GCA_947074295.1 uncultured Bacteroides sp.
AAGTGCTAATCACTGACGCACTGCATGCTTACACACCATTTCTGCCCGCTGTCAAATCCGGTCAAGCCCATAAATATCATAATAATATATTTAGTACTACAAAGATAATTATAATTTCATTACTCTCGCATATCCTTTAATAATATTTTATTCTTCACTCCATCGATAAATATACTGCAGGCAATAGAAAATAGTGTTATGATATTTCATACAAGACAACTTTGAGAGGTTTTAATTGTTATTTAATGTAAGAAACAAAACTATACAGATTTAACTTCGAAACATGAGAACCGATTGCCGCAACCTTCCTTCTGATGCCGACGGGCTCCCCCCACATTGCTTAAGATGGGCAATGATTTGTTTGTCGTGTGCTATCAGCATGGCGATTTTAGATAGTTATATCATGAATATCGTATTGCCAACTTTAGCGCATGACTTCAAGATATCTCCTTCAACCGCTACATGGATAGTTAATGGGTATCAATTGGCTATAGTTGCTTCTATCCTACCTTTTTCTTCGCTTGCTGATATTATAGGTTGCCGCCGTATATTCTTGATAGGTTCTATCATGTTTTGCATCACTTCGGTGTTTTGCGCTTTATCCGATTCTTTCACTACGCTATTTATTGCACGAATTTTCCAAGGTTTCAGTGCTTCGGCTATCATGAGTGTAAGCACCGCACTGATCAAGCGTATTTTTCCAAAAGCACATATCGGTCGCGGAATGGGCATCAACGCCATGGTTGTTTCTATCTCGGCTGCAGCAGGCCCTTCCATTGCAGGTGGCATTTTGGCGATCAGCTCATGGCATTGGTTATTTTCCATTAACATCCCATTGGGACTCACAGCTTTTTTCCTTGGATATAGGTTCTTACCCAAAACCGTACATGACAAAAGCCGCAAATTCGATTATATCAGCGCCATAGCAAATGCCATCACGTTTGGTTTATTATTTTATACCATAGATGGTTTTGCGCACCACAATTCACTGATAAGGTTATTCATACAGTTAGCAGTGGTTTTCATAGTGGGATATTTTTTCATTCGTCGCCAGCTTCATCAGGACAGCCCGCTTTTGCCAGTCGACTTGATGCGCATTCCTATCTTCCGTCTTTCTATTTTCGCTTCTATTTGTTCTTTCATAGCACAGATGCTAGCAATGATTTCATTGCCTTTTTATTTGCAAAACACGATGGGGATGAGTGAGGTTATGACTGGACTTATGATCACTCCATGGCCCGTAGCGGCGCTCATAATGGGTCCTTTAGCGGGTTATCTGATTGAGAAAGTTAACCCTTCACTGATTGGTAGTATAGGTATGGTGATCTTTTGTGGCGGTTTATTTTCGCTTTCATTTCTTAACCCCCACTCCACTCATATTGATGTAATTTGGAGAGTAGCTCTAACGGGTATGGGATTTGCACTCTTCCAGACCCCCAACAATAGTGCTATCATGGCCTCCGCTCCAACACAACGATCGGGTGGCGCTAGTGGCATGCTAAGTCTAGGGCGCTTGGTAGGGCAGACTTTCGGTACTACATTTGTGGCATTGTTTTTCAGTTTCATTGTAAAAGATAGAGCTACTGCGGTATCACTTCTCATTGCTAGTGGGTTGGCTATGATAACAGCAATCATCAGCGGCTTACGCGTGCATAAAACAAGAAAAACTCCTTCTACCTGATGTGATATAACAGGTAGAAGGAGTTTCTTATAATTATTCAAGGGATAATATATCTGTTAGAATATATATCGGATCACATCATTGAAGTTAGCCCAAATAAGCAATCCAAATAATAGGATCATACCTACCATCTGCGCATATTCCATGAATTTATCGCTAGGCTTACGACGCGCAATAATCTCGTAGAGCAAGAAAAGCACATGACCACCATCGAGAGCTGGTATAGGAAGAATATTCATAAAGGCTAGAATGATAGAAAGGAAAGCTGTCATGTACCAGAACTGATGCCAATCCCATGTAGTAGGGAAAATTTGTGCAATTGTTCCAAAGCCACCAATCTGTTTAGCACCTTCCTTAGAGAAGACATACTTCATATTGTTCACATAGTTCTTAAGCTTATCTACACCTAGGCCAACACCCGCTGGGATAGACTCGAAGAAACCATAATCTTTCTCAACCCATGGCAATACTTGTCCCATACCACTAGTATATACGCCGATCTTAAATGCAGAATCTGTACGCATTGCCAAAGTCTTCATTTCACCCTTACGATATACAGTCAAGTCAATCTGATGCAAGTCTATACTATCTGTGCGAAATGCTTCGCCTGCGCGCGTACGGCGTTCTGCCATCGCATTCATATAGTCTAGATAGCAAATGGGCACACCATCTAGCGCTACAATGCTATCGCCTTTTTGCAGACCGGCATGAGCTGCAGGCGAATTGACCAATACACTATCCACGACATATGGCAAACGGAATGAGGCAAAACGAATACTGTCGACCATCAAGCGTTGCATCATATCATCAGGAATATAAATGGCAGTTTCTTTACCATCACGAAGCACATTCACGATACGGGCATCAGCCACTTGCGACAACATCTTTTCATCATATCGTCCGAAAGGCACTCCATCGGCTGATAGCAAAACATCACCATCACGAAATCCTACTTCCTTGGCAGTTTCATTATAGTGCATTCCTAGTGGAGCCTCTTTTACATCAATATATTGATCACCCCATGCATATAGTATCATCGAGTAGATGAAAATAGCTAATAAGAAGTTGAACAATACTCCTCCAATCATCACTAGCAGACGTTTCCATGCAGCTTTCGAGCGAAACTCCCAAGGTTGGGCAGGCTGCTTCATTTGCTCTGTATCCATTGACTCATCAATCATTCCAGCTATTTTTACATAGCCCCCCAAAGGCAACCAGCCCAAAGCATAAGTGGTGTCGCTTTTCTTGGGTTTAAATTTAAAGATGGTGAACCAAGGGTCAAAGAAAAGGCAAAACTTTTCTACTCGTATTTTGAAAAGTCTCGCAAACAAAAAGTGTCCCCCTTCGTGTATCAACACTAATAAAGAGAGACTCAGCATCAATTGTAAGGCACGTATTAAAATTGTGTCCATCGGATTATCTCAGTATTTAAATATTTAATTCTTATTTATTAATGCAGCAGCCACTCTACGCGCCTCCGCATCTGTAGCTACATAGTCATCATAAGTGGGATGATCTATAAACGCCACTCGATTCATGGTATTTTCTATCACATCACTCATACTCAGAAAGCCTAGTTGTTCGCGCAAAAACGAAGAGACAACTATTTCATTAGCTGCATTGAGTATACATGGCATATTCCCGCCTCTATTCATTGCTTCATAAGCCAAGGCCAGATTGCGGAAGCGATCAGTATCTGGTTGTTCGAATGTGAGTTCTCTACATTTTGAGAAATCAAGACGTTCGAAATCTGATGATATCCGATCAGGATAAGAGAAAGCATATTGAATAGGTAGCCGCATATCGGGTAGTCCCATTTGTGCTTTAATAGAACCATCCTCAAATTGCACCATCGAATGAATGATGGACTGCGGATGCACCACTACATCAATTTGACTGGGATTGACGCCAAACAACCACTTTGCTTCTATCACTTCGAACCCTTTGTTTATCATAGTCGCCGAGTCAATAGTGATTTTTGCACCCATTTCCCAGTTGGGATGTTTCAAAGCCTGCTGTTTAGTGACATGTTTCAACTGTTCTTGATTGAAGGTACGAAATGGGCCACCCGAAGCAGTTAATATCAACTTCTCTATCGAGTTACCTACCTCGCCAGCCAAGCATTGGAATATAGCCGAATGCTCTGAGTCAACAGGAAGTATCGGTGTACGATATTGCTGTGCCAGTGCATTAATCAATTCACCTGCCACAACCAATGTTTCTTTATTGGCTAAAGCGATGACTTTGCGGGCACGTATGGCGTTTATAGTAGGCTTGAGTCCAGAATAGCCCACCATTGCCGTAAGCACTATATCTATAGGTTCGGATTGTACGACTTGGCAAAGAGCCTCTTCACCGGCATATACTTTAATGGGCAAATCGGCCAACGCTTCTTGTAGTTGTAAATATTTAGACTTATTTGCTATGACCACTACTTCAGGCTGGAATTGCCGTGCTTGTACGATCAATTCTTCCACACGCGTATTGGCTGTCAAAGCATAAACTTCATAGCGATCCGTATGTTCTGCTATAACTTGAAGTGCCTGTGTGCCAATAGATCCGGTAGAGCCTAGGATAGCAATCTGTTTTTTCTTCTCCATAAATGTGTTTTCTATCAAAATACGATGTATTTTTCTGGGTCAACCGCTCGGCCCTTATACCAAAGTTCGAAATGTAGATGCGGCCCTGTAGAGAGAGAGCCCGAATTACCTATCAGAGCTATAGCTTCGCCTGCTTGCACTTTGTCTCCTACATTTTTGAGTAATGAGCCCAAATGCTTATAAATGGACACAAAACCTTGATTATGCTGTATTTGAATAACATTTCCTGTTTCTGCGGTATAATTGCTTGCAATCACTGTCCCATCTAGTGTAGCCAGTACGCTCTCATTGGGATTAGCCGCTATATCAGTTCCATAGTGGCGTCTATCCGCATCAAACTTGCTTGAGATCATACCTCGAGTAGGTTTGAAGAATATCAAGTCTTCGGCAATAGGCTGAGCTGTAATAGAAGTTAAGTTATATTTCTCAGTCTCCTCGTATTGGCGGCGAAATTCCTCTTCGCGCTGTGTGCGCTCTATCAAAGAGTCTTCGCGCATAATGGTCAGCGAATCTAAACTCTGCACCGTATCTACCTTTACTTGACCACTAAAAATATCCTGTATATTCATTATATAAAGATTCTGGCGATCTACCAAACCTTGTAAAGAATCAAGCCGTAGAGCATTGTCAACTATCTGGCGACGCACTTCACTATTCATGTATCCTGGCAGGTAGTTGCGCAAAGGCGTAAAGGCAATAATCGTGGCAGCGATAAGAAAAAGGATAGTAAGCAAAGCCAGCAATACGGAAAGTCCATTAAGCTTAGACACACGAAGTTTCGCGATCTCTTCAAGCGTATTCTCGTTGATAATCGTGAGCTTATATTTGAACTTAATATTATTCCAAAATGCTTTACTGCGTCTTTTCTTGGCCATTATCTTTCAGTTATTCAAGCAAAAATACACATTTCGACTGTGGCGTATCTTGTTTGTTCATTCTATTTAACAATCTTCACTTTCGGCATTCTCCATATCGAGTAGTCCTTCGGGCAGATTGACAACCAATACACGTTCGTCCGTATCGACTCCGACTATAAAACTTTCTTGCGCAGGAATCAATATTTCCTCCTCTTCAAGTCCTTCGATGACGAGCAGCGTATTGATAGTAGTTGTATCTACATCAACTATCGTACCTATGGTTCCATATTTCTCATCATCTACCTCGAAACCTATAAAAAAGTTCCAAGTAAAGTTCCCATCTTCCACTTCGGGTTCGGCATATTTCACTGGGAAATACACATCCACATTGGTAAACATACGCGCTTTCTCAGATGAGTCTATGCCATCTAGCTTAACGAGCGCTGATGAGTCAGAGCGGAAACGATAAGATTCTATAAAGAATGGCACAAATATGCCATCGAGCAAACAGATTAAATAGTCACACTCCACGCGATCAAATACATCGTCAGTGAAAGTAAACGAGAGTTCGCCATGAATACCATGAGGCTTATTGAACATCCCTATCTTGTAAACTTCTTCTTTTTTTATCATAAGCGGGTTATACGGGCACCAATAGCATTGAGTCGTCCCTCAATATTTTGATAGCCTCGGTCTATCTGTTCTATATTATGAATACGGCTGATGCCATCGGCACTCATCGCTGCGATGAGTAGAGCGATACCAGCACGAATATCGGGCGAGGTCATATTCCCGCCACGTAGCTTAAAGCCATGATTATGTCCGATAACTACAGCACGATGTGGATCACAAAGAATGATTTGTGCGCCCATATCTATCAGTTTATCAACAAAGAATAATCGACTTTCGAACATCTTCTGATGAATCAACACACTACCCTTCGCCTGCGTAGCTACTACCAGCAACACACTTAATAGGTCGGGCGTCAATCCTGGCCAAGGGGCATCGGCTATGGTCATGATAGAACCATCGATAAACGACTCGATTTGATAGCTTTCTTGTTGGGGCACAAAAATATCATCGCCTCGCTGTTCTAATCGAATGCCTAGACGTCTGAAGCTATCAGGAATAATCCCTAGATTTTCATAAGAAACATTCTTGATCGTTATTTCGCTTCGAGTCATAGCAGCCATCCCTATAAAACTACCTACCTCAATCATATCAGGCAGAATAGTATGTACGGTTCCCCGCAGATGCTCCACTCCTTCTATGGTAAGCAGATTAGAGGCTATACCACTGATACGCGCACCCATGCGATTGAGCATCTTGCAGAGTTGTTGTAGATAGGGCTCGCAAGCAGCATTGTAAATTGTTGTTGTACCCTTGGCAAGCACAGCCGCCATCACGATATTGGCAGTACCTGTCACTGAAGCCTCATCGAGCAACATACTAGCGCCATGTAGTTCGTCAGCCTTAATCTCAAACACACTACGTTCATCGTCATAGTCGAATGAAGCACCCAGATTGTGAATACCAATAAAGTGCGTATCCAATCGGCGCCTTCCTATTTTATCGCCACCAGGTTTAGAAATAATAGCCTTACCAAAGCGGGCTACCAATGGACCCACCAACATCACCGAGCCTCTTAAGCTGGAGCACTTCTTCAGGAACTCTTCACTTTCCAAGTAGTTAAGGTCTACTTTCTCGGCCTTGAAGCTATAGGTATCCACACCTTGTTTTGATACTGTCACTCCCATATCGCGCATCAATTGAATCAAATTGTTCACATCGAGAATATCGGGAATATTGTGCACTACCACCTCTTCGGGTGTAAGCAATGTAGCACAAACAATCTGCAATACCTCGTTTTTTGCTCCTTGCGGATAGATATCGCCACTGAGTCGATGTCCGCCTTCGATAATAAATGATGCCATAGACTATGATAGTAGTTATAGGTTGTAAATAAGTTTTAGCGCTGGTATGGAAATTTAAAAACGCTTACGCTGATTGTTGCGGTTATTAGCATATCCAGCATTGCGATTGCGATAGTTGTTACGGTCATTGCGCTCCTGACGTTCATACATCAAACGGGCAATGCTGTCCGTCAAGGTCAATTTACCATTTGACAATTCATAAAGATCGTCCGCTATCTTCTGATCATCGATAGTGTCTTTGTTCCAGTTGATATAGTCTCTTCGCATATGATTGCAAATCAGAGCAACGAGATTTTGCTTCTCATCCCCTTCGGGTAAGTTGCAAGCATCTTTTATCAAAGTTTCAATCAATCGGCCATAGTGCTTATATCGTATACGTGTGGCAGGATAATTGATGCACTCAGGTTTAGTAGACAAGTTATCTTTTTGTATCAGTTCATAGGGATAGTTAATCTCCAGCTTGAAGTCAGACATTATTGCCAAATGATCCCAAAGCTTATGTTTGAAATCGGGTACATCACGCAAATGAGGAAACATATTTCCCATGAGATTGATTATAGTATTGGCACAACGTTGACGCTCCGCTGGATCTTCAATGGTCAATGCATGATCGACCATATTCTGAATGCTACGTCCATATTCGGGCAGCGGCATTTTTTTTTGTTGAGTATTATATTGCATATCGCTTAATTGTTTTTGTCTGATCAGCATTACAGTAGTTTTTTGGGCATTCCGGCCACAAACTCTTTCAAATAGAAAGGTTCAAAATAGGCCATATCTTTAAAATCGTTCGCTAAGTATGCCTTTTCAGCCAAAGGAAACATCATTTTGGCCAAGGGCAGAATATCTTCAATAAAGTGAGCATTACGATGTATTATCTTATCACGGCATTTCGCAGCACCATTACCAAAGAAATAAACTGGATGCTCTTCGAGTGTCTCTAAGAAAGATTGCTCATCGATGATCTGAGCAGATACCTCTTGAACGGAGTTCAATGCACGATCATAAAGTGCAGTATATACCTCCATACGACGTGCATCTATCATAGGACAAAGCAAAGCATCATCGGGCAGTTCGTGATACAATAGTACGGGAACGCACAGCACCTCTAATGTTGGCAAGCCGATGAGCGGCAAATCACGTCCATAACAAATACCTTTAGCCATCGATACACCGATGCGTAATCCAGTGTATGAACCTGGACCACAACTCACGGCTATAGCATCCAGCGGAATGCCTCGACTATCGACAAACGAAAGAGCTTCGTCAATGAAAATACCTAATAATGTGGCATGTGAAGGTCCTTTGAGATCTTCTTTAGTAAAAATAGGGTGCCCGTCTTGACTGATTGCCACAGAGCAAGCAGTAGTCGAGGTTTCAATATTCAAGATACACGACATAACTATTGTAATCCATAATTTATAGAATTGCAAATTTAACGCATTATTTCAACATATATGCATTCTGTTATATATTTAAAACAGATGTTAGTAAGAAAGGTTGCGATGTATCCAATGAAAAAGCGGGTATAAATTTCTGCAGATACAGCAGCAAACTCAACAAGTATAGATGGTATATATTGTGTTTTAATCAGAAAGATATAGGACGATAACATAGCAAGGGCTAGTCAGCAAGGTGGCAAAGGCTGGTTAGTATCGTGGCGAGGGCTGCTCTATATCGCTATTAACGTTGGAGAAGAAACTCATACTTTTATAA
>CAMTPC010000136.1 GCA_947074295.1 uncultured Bacteroides sp.
AGCACCTACAGAATAAACTGTAAGTGCTTGATGCTCAGTAGTCGGGATGACAAGATTCGAACTTGCGACCACACGCCCCCCAGACGCGTACTCTACCGGGCTGAGCTACATCCCGAATTGCGGATGCAAATGTACGCAATTATTTTAGTTTTCCAATAGACGTCACTGTTTTTTTATGCTTTCTAACATTTATCGATTAGCAGCCCATACATTCTCGATAAAAATCGAGGGTCTCAAAAATAGTATCTTTATCTGCCGTCTGATTGATACAGATTTCTCCTATATCTTTCAACAAGGTAAAATTGATAGTCTGCGCACAGTTTTTCTTATCGTGAAGCATCAGTTCATATAGTTGCTCGTAGTTTTTGCAGTCGAAGGTAAAGACGCCATAGTTATCTTTAATAAACTGTATAGTCTGACGCATCTTATCTTTAGGAAAACCAGCTTTGATGTGAGATAAATACAACTCGGGCACCAATCCCCAAGCCACGGCATAACCATGTAGCACTGGACGATTTTGAGCCAACGCAAGACTCTCAAAAGCATGACCTATGGTATGTCCCAAATTCAAGGCTTTGCGGATGCCATGCTCTTTGGGATCCTCTATCACTATGCGTTCTTTTACCGCAACTGATGTACCTACCAAATCTTTCAATGTTACATAGTCTATCTCATCAGTCTCAAACTGCAATAGTTCAATCCAGTTCTGATTATTACTGATAAGTCCATGCTTTATCATTTCGGCATAGCCCGAGAAAAAGTTTTCTCGATCGAGCGTGCGTAAGAATTCTGTCTCCAACCACACACTGATGGCAGGGGCAAATGCTCCTATCTCATTTTTCAGGCCATTGAAGTTGATACCCGTTTTTCCACCCACTGCCGCATCTACCATAGCTAGTAAAGTAGTTGGGATATTGATATAATCGATGCCACGTTTGAAGGTTGCAGCTGCAAATCCACCCAAGTCTGTGACCATGCCACCACCGAGATTAATCATAAGCGAGTGACGTGTAGCACCTTGTGTGCTTAATGCCATCCATACATTAGACAAAGCTTCGAGTGTCTTATGTACATCTTCAGCCTCAATCACAATTTTAGTGGCTTGACTCAGTTCCGAAACTTTATCCAATATGGGGAGACACAACTGATGTGTATGGGTGTCGGTAAGAATAAATAGTTTGTCATAACTGCCGCCTTTCAACGCTGCAGAAAGTTCATTTGTAAGGTTATTACAGAGAATCACGTCTTGTTGTTTCATAATAGTTACGCTTTTACGCAACAAAAGTACTACAATTCTATGATTTTGCTTACTTTTGCTGCTTTTAAAATAGCAAACTATGAAACCATTATTCCCCGTTTATTGTCGGCCGTTAGGATACATCGTTCTGGCACTTTCACTTTTCATCCCTTTCATGCTGGTATTGGCTGGATGGATTAATGACGGCAATCTTCTGTTTTACAAGGAATGCATCAAACTACTCATGATGATGGGTGCCTTGTTCATCCTTTTTGCCTATACCAAAAAGGAAACTGCCGCCACTACTGAAATTCGCAATAAGGCTACACGCAATGCCATGTTTTTGACTGTATTCATTGTATTTGCCATGATGCTCTATAAAGTTTTTGTAGGAGATGTGGTAACCGTAGATCACTCATCATTTCTTACATTCCTCATTGTCAACATCATTTGCCTAGAATTTGGCCTTAAAAAGGCTCAAGTCGATTCAATGTTCAAAAGATAATTTCAGGTCCATTAAACCTTTTCGATTTTTAATTGTCAAAAAGTCAATTAGAAACAATAATTGCACTTAAAATTAATGAAGAAGTTCCTACTTTGCATTGTGCTACTCACGTTTGGCGCAATTGCTATGTTCGCTCAGAACAAGACAATAACTGTCAGCGGAAGAGTGATTGACAATGAGACTAAAGAACCGGTCGAGATGGCAACGGTTCAGTTGCTTGCACTACCCGACAGTGCCCAGGCAGCAGGTATAGTAACCAATACTAATGGCTATTTTTCACTTCCTAAAGTCAAAGCGGGTAAGTACTTGCTGCGAGTATCTTTTATAGGTTATCACACAGGCGACATGCCACTAACACTAACTGACAAGGCTCCAGACAAGAATGTAGGAACCATCTCACTGAGCACAGATGCAGTGATGCTTAGCGAAGCGGTAGTTACAGCTGAAGCGCCGCAAGTGTCTATCGTAGAAGATACCATCATGTTTAACGCATCAGCCTATCGTACTCCTGAAGGCGCCATGCTGGAAGAACTGGTAAAAAAACTTCCTGGTGCTGAGATCGATGATGATGGCAATATAAAGATCAATGGCAAGGAAATCACTAAAATCATGGTTGAAGGTAAAGAATTCTTTGGTGGTGACGTGAAAACCGGCCTTAAGAATCTGCCCGTAAACATGATTGAAAAGCTGAAGACTTATGATAAGAAGTCGGATATGGCGCGCATCACTGGTATCGATGATGGAGAAGAAGAGACCGTACTCGATCTGAAAGTAAAGAAAGGTATGAATCAAGGATGGTTCGGTAATGCCGACTTATCATATGGCACCGAGAAGCGCTATTCAGAAAGTCTCACATTGAACCGTTTCGAAGATGGAACACAGATATCACTTATCGCTTCGGCCAACAATGTGAATGATCAAGGCTTTTCTGGCGGTGGAGGCGGACCACGTTGGCGCCGCAACAATGGATTGAATGCCACAAAAACGATAGGTATCAACTTTGCTACCGAAAAACCCAAACTAGAAACCGGTGGTAGTGCTCGCTACAATTACCGTGATGCCGATATCATAAGCATCAATTCTTCGGAGAGATTCCTGCAATTGGGAAGTTCATATTCCAACTCGAACAGTGCAAACCGCAATAAAGGCTTAGACTTTAACGCTGATTTCCGTCTGGAATGGAAACCAGACACAATGACCAACATCATTTTCCGTCCCGATTTCACATATAGCCGCAGCCGCAATGGCTTGCAGTCGCTCTCGGGCACTTTTGATGCTGACCCTTATGATATCGTTTCCAATCCCAATGATTATCTAGACTTCGGCAACATCGTAATGGATGATCCTCTTGCTGATATCCGTGTAAATGCCATCAATAGTGATGGACGAACAAAGTCGCACAGTGTAAACGCTAATGCCACGTTACAACTGAATCGCAAGCTCAATAGTTTAGGCCGAAATATCACATTCAGAGGACAGTTTGGTTATAGCGATAGAGATAACGATCAATTTACGCAGTCGGAAACTCGCTACTATCAGTTGCTAAACTATCTTGGCGGAGACTCTATACTTTATCGTAACCAATACATCACGACTCCCACAAACAATTATAGCTATAGCGCACAGCTGACTTATAGTGAGCCCATCGCTCGTGGTACCTTCTTACAGTTCAGCTATAACTTCCAATACAAATACAGTGATAGTGACAGACGCACCTACAACATGCTACCTTATGGGGAAGAATGGGATATTTACGCTCCCCTGCCCGATGGATATGAATCCAATTTAGTGGATAGCTTGAGTAAGGATGCAAACTATAAATATTTCAATCATGATATTACGGCTGGCGTGCGTCTAATCCGTGAAGCCTATCAGCTATCGGCAGGTATGTCATTCCAACCGCAACACACTAAAATGTCTTATAAACGCGATCATTATATGATCGACACAACTCGCAATGTATTCAACGTCGCTCCTAACATCGATTTCAGATACCGTTTTTCGAAAGTGAGCCAACTACGATTTACATATCGCGGTAACAACATTCAACCCAGTATGGAAAATCTGCTTCCTATCGTAGATAATTCCAACCCGCTGGCCATTACAATGGGTAATCCCGGATTGAAACCTGCTTTTCGCCACAATGTCCGACTCTTCTACAATACTTATGATGCAGAGAAGCAACGTGGCATCATGACGCATGCCAACTTCCAGGCTACCCAAAACGCCATTGCCAACGCTACAGAATACAATACCGAAACGGGTGGAACCATATCACAACCGCATAACATCAATGGTAACTGGAGTGCTTCTGGGATGTTTGGTTTCAACACAGCCTTA
The DNA here is from genome assembly GCA_947074295.1 of uncultured Bacteroides sp. Taxonomy (GTDB): domain Bacteria; phylum Bacteroidota; class Bacteroidia; order Bacteroidales; family Bacteroidaceae; genus Bacteroides. The sequence goes on from CAMTPC010000136.1 coordinate 4,083, forward strand.
AAGAACAAGAAATTCACTATCAACAGTTTCTCGCGCGTGGGATATAATAACAATGTAGCCTTTCTATACGATCAGTTAGAACGCATGAATGAGAAGAACACTACGACAGAATTGACACTGATGGAACGTCTCAATGCAGCCTATCGTAATGACTGGGTAGAGGTAGGCATCAATGGTTCTATCAACTACTCATTCGAGAAAAACAAACTTCAGCCTGACAACAATCAAAATCCCTATACTTTCTCTTATGGTGGTAATCTGAATTTCAACTTACCCTGGAACATGACGATAGCTACCAATATCATTAACCAAAGCCGCCGTGGCTATCGAGACACTAGCATCAATCGCAACGAAGTGATTTGGAACGCCCAGATTGCGCAAAGCTTCTTCAAAGGCGCAGCTACAGTGAGTGTAGAGTATTATGATATTCTGCGTCAGCAAAGCAATATCAGCCGTAGCCTAACTGCCAGCATGCGCTCAGTATCTGAATACAACGCAGTGAACAGCTATCTATTAGTACATTTCATCTATCGCTTGAATATATTTGGCAGTAAGTCTGCGCGCGATAAGATGCAGAATAGCCGCGGATTTGGTCCTGGTGGCCATGGTGGACCTCCTCCAGGAATGGGTGGTCGTCCACGCTTTTAATCTGCAGCTCTATCAATTCATAAAAGTTCTTAATGATTTTAACATCATTAAGGACTTTTTTGTTTCTTTATCCGAGAGCGGAAATCTTTTAAAAACCGCAATAATAAGCCTATATCCTTATGATAGACTGGGGTATGTTTTTAGAACCAACTGCACGCATCATTTACGATGTCGTGTACTTCGTTGTCATCTCTTCCATGATCATCATGGTAATATTAGACAATCGTAATCCGGTTAAGACAATCGCCTGGATATTGGTATTATTATTCCTTCCTATACTAGGTATCCTATTTTATATATTCTTTGGGCGTAGTCAGCGACGCGAACGAATCATTAATAAGAAAAGCCTAGACTCATTGCTTAAAAAGCCCCGAGCCGAATATTTGGCTCAAACTACAGTGCAGGTTAGTGATGAAGAAAAACGATTAAGCGAGTTCTTTAAATTGACAAACCAAGCTTTTCCATTTGAGGGCAACAAAATTGATATTTTCACTGAAGGCTATTCCATGATAGCGGCTCTTATACGTGCATTGTATGGGGCAAAAAAACATATACACTTCGAATATTATATATTTGAGGATGACCCAATCGGCAGACTAGTGCGCGATGTCTTAATGGACAAAGCGCGCCAAGGCGTAGAAGTGCGTGTGATCTATGACGATGTGGGTTGCTGGAGAGTTCCCAACGCATTTTTCGATGAAATGCGAAAGGCGGGAGTCGAAGTAAGGAGTTATCTGAAAGTGCGCTATCCTCGATTTACCAGCCGAGTAAACTACCGCAATCATCGCAAAGTGGTGGTGATTGATGGTGAAATAGGTTTTATCGGCGGAATGAATATCGCCCAACGATATGTGACGGGGGTATCTTGGGGCATATGGCGCGACACCCATCTTATGATTCACGGAAAAGCCGTGCATGGTATGCAAACAGTATTTCTGGTAGATTGGTATTTTGTAGACAGAACTTTGATTACAGGGACACGCTACTTTCCCAAGCTGGGCACTTTTGGTGATGCGGTGGCTCAGGTGGTGACGAGCGAACCCGTAGGTCTATGGCGCGAAATCATGCAGGGACTAGTAATGGCTATATCAAAATCCAGAAAATACTTCTACATGCAGACACCCTATTTTTTGCCCACAGAGAGCATCTTATCGGCCATGCAAACTGCTGCACTAGCAGGTGTAGACATTCGATTGATGTTGCCGCTAAAAGCCGATAATCAGGTCACACATTGGGCTTCATGCTCATATGTTGGTGATATATTGCGAGCGGGTGTAAAAGTATATTTTTATCGCAAAGGTTTTCTGCATTCCAAACTTATGGTATCCGATGACGCATTGTCGACAGTGGGTTCCACAAATCTTGACTTTCGCAGTTTCGAACAGAATTTTGAGGTAAACGCCTTCATGTATGACCGAGACACAGCAAAACGAATGAAGGATATATTCTTAAACGATCAAAAAGAATGCACGCAGATCTTTCTAAAACATTGGAAACAGAGATCTTGGAAAAATAAAGTAAAAGAGTCTGTGCTCAAACTATTAGCCCCTCTTCTATAGATATCATTGGCATTACTATCAGACCAAGGCCGATTGCCTTCTTGACTAGGGCTATGCACTAAGATGAATAAGGCTACTTACCAACGTGACTGAAGCTGTACAATAAAAAAAAGGACGCTAATGAATAAACATTGCGTCCAGAGATGATATAGTTAGATATCTTTTATTTGAAAAATGAGAAGTTGACACTTCCATAGACACGGCGTTCTACAAAGCGTGGATGAGACTCGAAATTGTCTTGCTTACCATGTTCCAATACTAAGAGACCGTCTTCGTTGAGAAGATTGTTCTCAAAAATCAAGTCGGGAAGAGTGGCCAAACCTTTTAACTCGTAAGGAGGATCGGCAAAAATAAAATCATAGCTACCACTACCCCCTTGGATAAATTTGAATACATCAGCACATATCACGAGACAGCGGTCTGTGTGAACCTCTTCCATAATCTTGCATATAAAGCGATAGTGCGCACGATCCTTTTCAACACTGACCACTTCGTCACATCCACGCGACACTAGCTCTATACTAATGCTACCTGTTCCGGCAAAAAGGTCCAGTGCTTTTACACCATCCTCAAAGTCAATGTAGTTGTTGATCAAAACATTAAACAGATTTTCCTTAGCAAAATCTGTTGTTGGACGTGCTTTGAAAGAACGAGGCACTTCAAAGCGTCTACGTTTATATATTCCACTTATTACTCTCATATTATAATAAAGCTTTAAAGTCCAAATTGGTTTCTGGAACCATGAAAGAAATCTGCTGTATGTAGTTTTTTAACACATCTAGCAATTGTTCTTTCTCCTTCACCACTCCATAGAATAACAACAAATCTTCTTCCTGATCGAATTCAAGAAGCTTCCAAAGATAAAGGATAAAATAAATTGTATCTTGGAGATGATTCACGGCAAAAGAGTTGAGTAGCAACAAATCACCCCTCTCATCATAAGCAAATGCATCAATCCCCCCAGAACGGAAGGATAGAAAAAGACGATTACAGTCCTGCCCCTTTTGCGCTGTCATGCCAAAACAGTCATTCAGCAGGCAGAATTGCGAATAAAATTCGGCATCTGGATAATATTCGAGTATTAATCTATAGGCTGCCTTGTCTATTCCAAATAGAAAGACTATTTCGGAAGAGACATTCGACAATGACTGCAGAATAGTCTCATTATCCTGTCTAGGCTGATTGAAGTAAAAGAGGGTATCGATATCTTCTTTCTTGTAAAATACTTTCGGAAGCAAAGCGAAACGTTTACCCGTAACGATGATATTTACTTTCTGATAAGTAGCAGCAAGAATTTCGGAGTGACGAAAAGCCGCTCTTAAATTGGCTGTGATGGAAAGGTTCTCATCAAGATCATCAATTTGATCGTAGGCAAGAATTCGTTCCGTCGCAGTGTCATAGATAGAAAAAGAAAATCCATCCGTACAAAGACGGATGGATAATATGTATTGTTTCGATTTTGATAAATCGATATGATTATTCCCAGTTACCACTACCACTGTTCCAGCTATCAAGTGAACCAATCATCAAACCTGGATAACGATCTAATTTAGTCTGAACATCAATCAGGTTGATCACCTCTTGTTCGTCAAGTCCATTAAGGTAAACAGTATATGGAGTTTTTACCTCATACATATAAACTGGAGCTCCCGAACGAAGTGTATCGTTCTTGATACCCATTTGGAAAGTGTTACCGCTACCAAATGGCACATAGCGCAATGAGTCAGCATTGAAACCTCTAGGATAAATAGTATCCAAAACAGCCACCCACATTGTGTCACGCACAAAGTTTTCCAAGCCGAATTTCTTTACTTCATCATATTTACCAGTCTTTTTTGCTTTATTGATGATATTCATTGCTTTCCTTTCAGTCAAACCATCTTCTAGCTGCTTGTCATTCAATTCGCCTGCTTTGAAAACAAATGGAATTTTTGCGTTCTTCACGAAATCAATCAAAGTGTCAAAACTTGCTGTATAGTGAAGATTGTTTAGTTTTGCATATTCTGCTTGTGCTTTGCGGATGTCGAGTAGGCGTGCGATAACAGCCTGATCACGAATCGCTTTTTCGTTATCAAAACGGATGGGAGTCATGATGCTATTGAAGCAAATCCAAAGTAGTGCCCCAATACAGATGACCAAAATGACATTAAATACAGTTTTCATGATAAATATGTTTTTTTAGTTATTATATTCGCATCGCAAAAATAGAATAAATTAATCTAATAACAAGGTAGTTCAACTGACTTTTTTATACCTCAAAAGTGATAAATAACTATTTAGAACGGCAAATTAAGGAAAATTTCCCTTATCCACCAACTATTGAACAAGAAATAGCAGTGAAGTCTTTGTCAGACTTTTTGCTTTCAAAAGATTCGAATGGAGTTTTTGTATTGCGAGG
>CAMTPC010000137.1 GCA_947074295.1 uncultured Bacteroides sp.
AGGTCAATACCAATTGCATATAAATCGTTGCTCATAGCCATTATACTCTTTCAACCCAGATTGGCGAGCTCCATGCCCATTGTTGGTCACGTTGTCTCACACGCACATAGTAATAGTCCGTATCTTTCTGAGGTTCTTTATCTTCCATATAGTGCTCGATGGTGTAGCTGCTTTGAGGCATAGCGCGATTGAAGAGAATCGCTTCGCTCAACCAGCCGATCATGAAGTGTGAACGCGAACCTTCGAGCAATTCGCCGATGGTGTGGCTGAACTGTTTGCCATTGAAATCGGCAGTCAGCACGCCATCTTTAGGCATTTCTAGTTCGAGGATCACACCTTGCGTAGCAGGAGTAGTAGTGTTAGGGTTCTTGCAAGTATGCACGTCCAGCTCGGTGGCTTGGTCGGTTACCGAAAGCACACGGTTCACCTGTGTATGGAACTCGTGTTCGCCTTCTTGTGGTGAAGTAAAGGCAGCACCACGGAAGCAAGGCTCTACACTCACGATGCGACCTTTGTTTACCGATAGTTTACCGTTCCAATGTACGTATTTCTCTTCGCGGTTCCAGCCCATTTCTACTTTCACCTTGCAACGCACTACGTCTTCTTTGGGTGTTTCGGGTGTCAAAGGGCCACTAAGGCGTGCGATGCATTGACCGTTTTTCACGATGTCTACATAGTCGATGCAATTGCCACCCTCTACGTTGACATAGATACGACGGCTGTTGCCACGCACCACATCACCCATAAATGCGTCATTCAAGCGGAAATCGATGTTGATCTTGTCGCCTGTGACACCACATACATGACGGTTTTTCATGCCATCCCACAGATTGCCACGTGATAGTGATGGCGCCAATACACCGATGCGGCCATCGCCATAGCTACCGGGATAACCCGAGTGCTGGTCGGTAGAACACATGATACCGAATTTGTGACCTTGATCCAGACCGTATTGGATGGTTCCTTCCCATTGGCGAGGGCCCATATCGTGCAAATAGTTGTAGTCACCTTGGTCGTTCTCGGCTAGGCCGTGGCGCGAGTACATCTCTACGAACGGGGTTTGTTCGCCTTCGCTGAAGCTGCCCCAGTTATAGCCACGATAGCCACCCTGATAACCCATATGGTGTGGAGTGATGAAAACTTTCTTATCTTTGAGCTTTTGTTTCCAGTCTTCTACCGATGTGCACTCTACCAAGGGTACATCCAAGTCGTGCCACACGGCCACATGGTCGCCATGCTCCATGCTGTGACATTCGTAGCCGATGAAAGTCTGGAACTCGCCATCTTTATTATATTCTTTAGACATGGCCACATATTCCTCATAGCCGCCTTTGCGTAGACGTTCGAAAGCACCGATGTGGTAGTCGATCACCCACTTCAGGCGTGGATCATTGGCTCCAGGAATATCGGGCCACATGGCATGAGGAGTCACCGAAACGAAGTCAAGATGACCTTTGGCTGCTTCGAAAGCATCACGCATACCGCCATGGCCATAAGTGAGGTTGCAGTGATTGTGCAAATCGCCCCAATACATTTTTAGATCGCTTGCCGAAGGCATCACCTTGCGTGCCTCTTTGCTGTTGGCTGATATGCACGAACCCAATAAACTTCCTGATGCGGCTACGCCTAAAAACGACCAGCCTGTGTTTTTAAGAAAACTTCTTCTATCCATGATATTATCTTTAACTTATTATATTCTAGTGTATTTTTCTATTTATGACGGTCTTCAATCAATCTGCGATCACCTTGAAACAGCTCTGTCTCTTTCTCGTCGGGATCATAATCTTTGTAATCTTCTTGTGTCTTTCTCAACAGTTCGATCATCTCTTTCTGAACTTGAGCATATTCAGGTCGATCGAATACATTTGTCATTTCGCGTGGATCATTTTTCATGTCATATAGTTCCCACTCGTCTATGTCGTTGTAAAAACGAATCAACTTATAGTCTTGCGTGCGAATACCATAATGTCTTTTAACGGAATGCTCGGCAGGATATTCATAATAATGATAATAGGCTGCTTGACGCCAATCGTTAGGCGTTTTACCACCATTCTCAAGAATGGGTCGGATAGAACGCCCTTGAATATCGTCGGGTATCGGTGCTCCAGCATAGTCGAGGAAGGTAGGTGCAAAGTCTACATTCATAGTGATGGCATTGCTAGTGGTTCCAGATGCTATGCTCTGTGGGTAGCGAATGATGAGTGGCATACGCTGACACTCTTCGTACATAAATCGCTTGTCAAACCAACCGTGTTCGCCCAAGAAGAAGCCTTGGTCGGAGGTATATACAATGATGGTGTTGTCTAGTTCGCCTATATCTTCTAGGTAACGCATCAGACGTCCGATGTTTTCGTCTACGGCAAGAGTAGTGGCCAAGTAGTCGCGCATGTACTGCTGGTATTTCCAGCTGATTAATGCTTTGCCTTTTAAATCGCCCTTGCGATATTCTGCTATGCGCTGTGCATAGGCTGAGTCCCACTTGTCTTGTACTTCCAGTGGCATACGTTTATACACTTCATACAAGCGGTTGGTAGTATCTTTAAGCATTTCTGCTCGGGTAATCAGTTTCAGGTCCCAGTCGTCGAGTAATGAATGTTCGATGGTCATTTCTTGCTCGCGAGCAGCCGTACCACGACCTTCATAGTCGTCGAAAAGATTGGCTGGCTCTGGGAAGGTGGTATTGTTGAACACACCCAGATGGCGCGGAGCGGGCATCCAGTTGCGGTGAGGGGCTTTCTGATGGTACATCATGCAGAAAGGTTTCGACTTGTCGCGGCTTTCTAGGAAGCCAATCGCTTTGTCGGTGATAATATCGGTGGCATAGCCGGGCTCGGTGATGATATCACCCATTTCCCAGAATTCGGGTGTATAGTAATCTCCTTGTTCGTGTTGCCCATAAAGAATGCTCCAATAGTCAAATCCTTGGGGCTCGGAGATAAGGTGCCATTTACCTACAATGGCAGTTTGGTAGCCTGCTTTTTGCAGCAGTTTAGGAAAAGTTTGTTGATCGCCATTGAATACGCTGGCATTGTCGGTGAAACCATTGACATGGCTGAACTTACCAGTGAGGATACAGGCTCTTGAGGGGCCAGAAATAGCGTTAACCACATAACAATTGTCGAATCGGGCACCTTCGTTAGCGATACGATCCATGTTGGGGGTTTGAATCAAATTGCCGCCATAACACGACATGGCTTGCGTGGTGTGGTCGTCGGTCATCATGAAGATGATGTTGGGGCGGCGAGTTTCTTCTTTTTTTTGAGCACACGACGCAAGAGTCAGCGCAGCGATAGGGAGTAGAAGATGAGATGATTTGCTATTCATAATGATAAGGGATAGTTATGCTATATCTTGTGTATACTTGAATGATGCAGGAGGGGGAGTTAAAATAAAATGAGTAAGGTAAGTTTGACTGACCGCAAAAGTGCGGGTCAGCCAAACTTGGTTGGAAAGGGGAAATCTTTATAGCTTGTATTTCAGCGTTTTTTTCTTACCGCCTACTTTAACTTCTACTTCTAAACCATTTTCATTGAACTTCTGGTTCTTGAATTTGGCATCAAACTTAGGAGCTTTTGCACTGTTCTCGGTAGGATAGATAACGGTGATATAGCGCACTGCATCATCATTGTCTTTATCTACGTTGAAAGCAAATGCCGTACGCTCTTCGCGTTGGCGATAAGCTATAGAACGCCAACCTTCTTCCTCGTCCATTGAAGTGCCTTTTGGCGCGAAACATTGTAGTTTTACGTTACTGTCGCCTTCGAAGTTGGTTGTTGCAGTTAGGTTTTTAGGATCTAACTGTACATCGCCTTCGCAAAGCTGATAGTGAATCCCTACCTTGCCTTTAGCATCACCCACTGCTTCGTCTACAATCACATAATATGTGTTGTCTACGAAGAAGATGGAACGGCGGTGCTTCAAGCCTTCGTAGCTAGGGTTTTCGGTTACTAAAATTTGTACGTTACCTTCGGGTTGCCATAGTTTCGTTTCCGACTCTGTAACCTCTAGGTTTTTGTTGTCAAGTGTGAGTGTGTTGTGAACGGCTGTTTGACGGAACCAGTTTCTTAGTTTCATTACTTCTGCATTACCTGCATATACATAAGCACCCGAATCTGGGAAAAGATTCTTGCCATTGAACCAAAGTTCGAATGTACCATTATCGGGCTGGCAGTGCCAGAAAGCTTTAGGACCAGCTTTCACGACCATTACGTTACCATCTTTGTCCCAGGAATTTCTGAAAGTAAAGAAACCGCTTTTCAAGAATCCTTTCGAAAGATTCTCAGGTTTTTGGCCTTTCTTGCCATTTGTCGCGAAATATTGGATTTGCTTGTTTTTTGGGAACAATTTAGCCCAGTCTCTGTAGTGTTTTTGCTCTTCTTTAGTAGTGCCTAGTTTCGCATCACTGAAGCATGGGTTAGTATAGTCGGGGAAGCAGATATTCATGTAGAACATAATCATGCTTTCGATGCAATCCATATATGCTTGTGGGAACTCATTGCGGAAACCATTTACATCGGCCATGCGCAATGCTTTGCAGAAGATATTGATAGCTGCCAAATGGTAGTGAGGGTCTAGTTCGAACTGACCACCATCTTCGTATACCTGAATGCCTACTTCACGGTTCAAGATATCAATACCACTCTTTCTCCAATTCATTGCATCTTTGTACTCAGGGAAGAATGCACCAGCATAAATCATGCGTTGCGCCTCGAAAAGCAAGTGATTGCCTTGATCCGAATAGTTGTTAAGGATGTGTACCGCATGTTTGTGGTAGTTAGTCAAGAACTCCGTCAAGAACTCAGGCGTGAATGATGGAGAAGGCAAAAACAGTGTGAATTGCGAAGTCTGATCTTGCAGACGGTTGCTCACCTCTAGTGGTCTCCATGCGAAACGCACATTCTCGGCAGCACCTTTCACTTCGCCAGCGCTTACTAGTTCATATTCTTCTTTGTTCATCTTGGTCAAAGGGTTCTTTTTGATCCAGTCGATGTATTGATGCGCCCATTCCTTGGCATACTTCTCGTCACCCGAAACACGGTAGGCTTTACCCATTGGAGTAAACCATTTGTGACGGTGCAACTGCCAACGCAGTTCATTGTCCTGTACAGGCCAGTATTGCCAGTTGATATCTTCGCCATAGTTGAATGATGGCTGATAACCTTTGTGTACGAAGAAGGTGTGCTCCATCGCATCATCAGCCCACTTCTGTTCTTGTTTGCTGATCTTTATATCCTTCAGGTTGATATCAGGTGTCTGAACGCCTTTGCGGTTTTTATAATAGTCTAGTAGAGCTTCTGCTGCTGCGGCATCATTGCCTTGTGTATGTAGTTCTTTCACTTTCTCAAGTCCTGGATAATCCAGATTGAGTAGTGAGAAGACTTCGCTTTTCAACTCTTGTGCACTTGCTCCACAAGTGAAGCAAGCAACAAGAAATGCAGCGATCAGTTTAGTGGTTTTAATCATGATATTTTATGCTTTTCGTTTATGATAATTCGTTATAAGAAATACCTTTCAAATCCATGTAGCGTTTCAAAGACTCCATGTAATAGTAGTCGGCATAGTTCAAAGGCACATCGATTTCCGAACCATTGGGCAATGACCCTGTTGAGTGCATCAGGATATAGCCTTCATTCTCGCCTGGAGTTGCTAAATAAGCGTCGCTTGATAAGCTTTTCAAGATTTTCTCGGCATAGTTGAAATACTTTTCGCCATTGGGTACCATGGTGCTCATCTCAATCAGTGCCGAAGCAGTGATAGAAGCAGCCGAAGCGTCACGTGGGGTTTCTGGGCCAACAGGTGCATCATAATCCCAGTAAGGGATAGCATCTTCTGTTTGCACCTTTGCCATGATCATGTCAGCGATGTTTGTAGCGAAGTCAAGGTATTTTTTTTCACCTGTCTCGCGGTAGCAAGATACATAGCCATAAACAGCCCAAGCTTGTCCGCGCGACCATGATGAATCATCATTCTTTCCTTGATGAGTTTGCTTGCGCTCTACAGTACCATCAGCATTGTAGCTCACCACGTGCCAGCAAGTAAAGTCCGGACGGAAGTGGTGATCGATAGTCTTATCAGCATGGCGTAGAGACAGATCAGTGTATTTGGGATTACCAGTCATTTTACTTACAGTGAAAAGTAAGTCGAGGTTCATCATGTTGTCTATGATCACAGGGAAGTTCCATGTACCAAAGTCCCAAGAACGGATTGCGTCAATCGAATCATCGAATCGGCCACAAAGGTTGTTGGCAGTTTCGATCATCACAGCGGGGATCGTATCGTTGGGAGCTAGACGCAATGCATTGCCATAGCTACAGTTGATCATGAAGCCCAAGTCGTGCGTGCCTGTATAGTGGCGCACAGGATTCAAAAGATTAGTATATTTAATAGCTTGATCTTTCACAGCCTTGTTATTTGTCAGTTCATAAGTGTACCATAGAGAGCCAGGGAAGAAACCACTAGTCCAATCATATACACTGCAAAGTCGGCGTTTGCCAAGGCGGTCGGCCGAAGGGTAGGCGCGGAGAGAATCCACGAATGTACTTTCGCAACGTTCTAATTGTTGCTTCAAGAAATCCATATCATATCCGATCCATATAGAACGAGGAAGTTTTTCTGTTCCATCTATTTCGTTAGCAGTTAATAGCAATTGGTGTGTAGCCACATCAATTCCTTTTTTAACCCAACTATAATCATCGTTGTTATTTGTGTTGCACGAAGAAAAGGCAACTGCAACTACAGAAGCTAAAAGAGCGATTTTTTTTCTCATGTAATTCATTCTTTAATTATGTGTTTTTAAATACTATTCTATCAGTATTGCAAAACTAAAGAATAGTCAAGGGAAGGGTATGTACGAATGTTGAAAAGGCTTTAGAATTGAATATTCGTACTTTTATTTTTGTAGAAAATAGTATTAAAAATATGCAAGAGAGCCGTTTAGAAGGCTCTCTTGCAGTGTTTTGGTGATTACCAGCCTGGATTTTGAACAAATTGAGGCATCAAGTCCATGTCTCTTTGTGGGATAGGAAATAGCTCATGTTTGCCTTTTTTGGTATATGTATTGGCAATATAATTCGCGCTAGAATACCAAGTGATCAGACCAATTTCTGTTTGGTTCACGGTTTCGGCATAGTTACCCCAACGCACCAAGTCTTGACGGCGATGACCTTCGAAAGCCAGCTCATAAGCACGCTCTTTGCGAACAGCCGCACGGAAACCAGATTGGTCTAGACCTACAGCTACATCAGCTAATTCACTAGCTTCGCTTGTTGCTAGGCCGAAACCACGACGGCGTACAGTATTGATAGCTTCGTAGGCTTCCGCAGTTGGCGCGCCTTTCCATTCATTCAATGCTTCTGCATAGAGCAGCAACACATCTGCATAGCGCAATACATACCAGTTCACGTTTGAACGGTCTGCGTTAACTAGGTAGTTGCCCGAGCTTACATACTTCTCTGTATCCCATTTGCCTGGCGTAAAGAGCTGCCAGTTTCTTGGCTCTTCGTCAGCATCTTTCGTTGTATAGTCAGTCTTCACATCTCCTACATATTTGTAGTTGGCAATTGAAATGCCACAACGTAAGTCATTTTCTTTCTTCTCCCAGTCTCTCAAGAATGTATAAACCACTTTCCAGTTGCCTGCATTACGTCCTCTTACACCTGCTATTTCATTGGCTACTACACCATTCCATTTGCCGATACGTCCTGCAGGGTCTTCGCTGGTGCTACCTGTGATGGTAGGAGCATAGAAGCTTACTTCAATCAAACTTTCTTCGGGTGCCCAAACACTGCTACAAGTGTTGTACCACAATTGCTCATAGTCGCTTAGTAGCTCATGCTTGCCCGAGTTTACTAGGATTTCGGCAGTCTTAGCGGCTGATTCCCATTTCGATGTATCTTTAACGGGTTCGCCCGCCCATGTAGCATACACTTTGGTCAACAATCCCAATGCAGCACCTTTAGATAGACGGAAGTTATTAGCTTTACGGATATCATCTTCAACTGCATAAGGCAGATTGTCGATAGCAAACAACAAGTCATCTTCAATGAACTTATACACATCACGAGGATCAGCTTGTGTAAAGGTTGAAGGATGCTGTTCTGACATAGAAGTGTTTGTCATCAATGCTACATTGCCAAACCAGCGCACCAATTCAAAATAGAACAAACCACGGAGTGTACGTGCTTCTGCCAAATATACATTGGCTATCTTTTTGTCACCTTCAGTGAAGTTGCCGATTTTCGACTCTAATGTCTCGATGAAGTCATTAGCATTGTAAACGCCCTTGTACAGTGCAAACCAAGTTTGTTGCACACTCGAGTTGCTGGTCGTGAAAGCATTAGCAGGAATTTCACGGAAGTTGGTTGGTGTGCTACCTTCACATTGAGCGATGTCGGTTGTCAGCGTGAATAGCAATGAAAGGTTATAGCTATACATCGCATCAGCCACAAGGCTGCGATATACACCCAGAAGCACGGTTTCGGCTTCTGAGGCATTGTTCATATAGTTGTTCTTGTCTACTTCTGTCTGCGACTCTTCCTGAAGAAGATCCGAACAGCCCGAAAGAGACATCGTGCCAAATAATGCGGCTAATATATAATAGGATAACTTTTTCATATCAAGTGTTTGTTAAAATTGAATATCGATACCAAATGTAAGAACGCGGCTCTTAGGATAAGC
>CAMTPC010000138.1 GCA_947074295.1 uncultured Bacteroides sp.
AAGGTTAACAAAGGTTGGAGTCAGGCGTGACTCCTTTTTTTTTGCCCATAAGTCACGCATAAGCACTCTAAAATTACGACCTACTAACAAGCCTAGTAGACGTAGACTAAAGCCTTTCCATTTTATTTTCTGAAATCAGCAGGCGACATCCCCGCTTTTCTTTTAAAGAATTTCCCAAACGATGATTGATCTGCAAAATTAAGCCGCATAGCAATTTGTTGTACAGACAACTTAGAATGAATCAACAGTGTACGCGCTTCACTAAATAGCATCTCAGCGATGAAGTCGCTGGCAGTTTGACCCGTAATTGATTTAAGTATATGTGTCAGATGATGAGTTGATAAGTTCAGTTTGGATGCGTAGAAATCCACCTTGTGTTCGCGTCGATAATGCACAGAAAGCAGATTGATAAAACCCTGTATAATAGCCTCATAGCGTGTCAAGTTGCTTTCACTTTGCAGATTGGGTTGTTGGTCAATGATATTGCTCAAATCCAAGTAGAAAGCAAAAACGGTGTTGAGTACTACCTCCTTATAGTAAAGATGAGCCTTATTAGCAATTGCACTTTCTATATATTCCATTTTTCGCCCAATGCTTTTCATATCAGCCAATTGCAGCCTCAGCACAGGAGAACCATACAATCGCACCCCATATTTCACTCGGCGATTGATCATATCCGTCGAATCCATCTCGTCCATGAACAAACGGCTTACAAAAAATAGACGACAACGAATATCCTTACTGATACGAGTGAATCGAAAAAGATGAGAGGCCGATAGCAACACAATTGACCCTGCATGTAGTGCATGATTTTTGTAGTTTATCTGAATATCTGCATCTCCTGATAATACCAATATCGCTATAAACGCATCTAGATGTGTCGATATCGAAAAATGCGTATTCAACTCCTCTCCCGACACTTGCACAGATATCACTCTTTGCCGCAAATCTCCTTCAGATACATTGACAAAAGATATTTCATGGATATTCTTAATCGGATTCATAATCGAATTATTAGTAGTGATTGAGACCCTGCAAAGATAATAGTATTTGAATGGAATCTTCAAATTATACCAATTTTGCTCAATTTTGGATGTCTGTCTGAAGCACATTTTAACCGAACTTTGCAACGCCTCCCGATGATAAAATATTCTTTAAATATAATCCGACATCAGAGATGAAGAAACGAATAATATTGCTTCTGGCGCTTTGCAGCGTCCTTTTTGTTAATGCTCAAAACAGTACTCCACTGGTGTTATCCATAGAAGAGATGTTCAATTTGGCCGATGAGTATAGCCATGCCATAAAAGCGTCACGAATAGCCGAACGAGAAGCACAACAAGCCATCAAGATAGCAAAGAATGAGATGCTTCCAACGATTAGTCTTTCGGCTTCGGCCAGCTATTTGGGAGATGCTTGGATTTCTGACCGCAATTTCTCACATGGGATGAATGCACCGATGCCCCACTTTGCCAACAATTTTGCGCTAGAAGCTTCGCAGGTGATCTATGCAGGAGGCGCCATCAGCAACAGTGTAGCAATGGCCGAATTAACTCATCAGTTATCCGAACTGGGCACAAGACAACGGACACAGGATATACGTTTCTTACTAGTAGGCAATTATTTGGAGATGTTTAAGCTTCGCAATCAAGCAGCTGTCTATCGTCAAAACATCATTCAAACCCAACACTTACTAGACGAGATGCAGGCACGGCAAGTACAGGGAGTAGTACTAAAAAACGATATCACACGCTATGAACTGCAACGACAAAATCTGGAACTAGCATTGATACAAATCGAAAACAGCATTGCGATTCTCAATACACAACTGATCACGATCTTAGGATTACCAGAAGATATCTGTGTTCATACCGATACAACTCTCTTAGAAACTTTACCTTTACTTACCGACGAAACTCATTGGCAGACAATGGCTACCGGAGTTTCACCTTTGCTACAGCAGGCAAAATTGGGCATTCGTCAGGCTCAGCATGGCGAAAAACTGGCACGGTCTGAACGTTTGCCCTCCATTGCACTGTTTGCTGGCGACAATCTGGATGGCCCTATCACGATAGAAGTCCCGCCACTCAACCAGAATCTGAACTATTGGTATGTAGGTATAGGTGTGAAGTATGAGCTATCTTCACTCTATAAGAGCAACAAGAAGATAAAACAATCTAAGCTGGCAACACAGCGTGCCGTGGAAGATGATTTACTAGTGCAAGAAAACATTTATACTGCTGTCAAAGATGCTTATATACGCTTCCAGGAAGCGTTTAAAGTTTATGATACCCAACTAAAAAGTCTCGAACTGGCTACCCAAAACTATGATGTAGTGAACAATCGTTTCCTCAATGACTTGGCACTGATCACAGACATGCTCGATGCCAGTAATTCAAAACTCAGCGCTGAACTACAAACCGTGAATGCGCGTATTAATATCCTTTTCAACTATTTCCGATTGAAAAAATCGGCTGGCAGTTTATAATTTCCATAAACCATTTATAGACATATGAGACATAGAACAAAAAAACTGATTTATAATATCGTGGTAGGTTTGCTGCTAATAGGTGGCGTGTATTGGGTATGCGCCAAATTTGTGCACCTAGGCAGAGTAGAGTATACTGACAATGCGCAAGTTAAGCAATTGATAGTTCCCGTAAACTCACGCGTTCCGGGATTTATCCATAAAATATACTTTGATGAATATCAAACAGTGCACAAAGGAGACACCCTTGCCCTTATCGAAGACACAGAATACCGACTGCGTGTGGCTCAGGCCGAAGCGGATTATCAGAATGCATTGAGTGGCCGAACAGTGATGAACTCGACCATTAATACAACACAAAACAATATTTCTGTTTCAGATGCCAGCATTCAGGAGGTCAAAGTATTGCTTGAGAATGCAGAGCGCGAATTCATTCGCTATCAAAGGCTTTTGGAACAAGATGCAGTAACCCCTCAGCAATATGATGCCGTACGCACTAACTATGAGGCAATGAAAGCACGCTATGAACTACTGCAACGTCAGAAACAGTCAACCGCTTTGGTAAAACAAGAACAGACACAACGTTTGGACCAGACAGATGCAAGTATTCATTTAGCACAAGCTGCACTTGAATTGGCTCGGCTCAATCTTTCTTATACCGTTATATTGGCCCCCTGTGACGGCTCTACAGGACGTAAAGGCATACAACAAGGACAACTCATTCAGCCTGGGCAAACCATTGTCGATTTAGTGGATCTGAATGATCGCTGGGTGATGGCCAATTACAAAGAGACACAGACGGCCCATATTTACGAGAATCTACCCGTAGAGATTGAAGTCGACGCGATACCAGGAATCATATTCAATGGACGCGTGAAAGCCATTTCGCGCGCTACTGGCGCCAGCTTTTCCATGCTCCCACAAGACAATTCAGCCGGCAACTTCGTAAAGATCGAACAACGCATTCCTGTTCGTATCGAATTTACAGACGAAAACAGTCCAGAAGATATGAGTAGACTCCGCGCGGGAATGAATGTTGAATGTACCGTTAATTACTAAAAAATTATGCACGAGAGTGGTCCTTTCTCAATACCCGCTATCCGCAGTTTCGTTCCCGAAAAGGCTAAACCGTGGATTATTATTTTCTTTGTCATTATCTTCCAATTCTCGGGTGGCATCTATTTGGCAGCCGTCAGCGAGATGGTCGGCGGATTGGCCTTGATGCAAGAGGATATACTTATGGCAGGCTACGCCTCCTTTGCCGGTATGGCACTTACGTTTGCCATTATGTTTCGCCTCAAATTCAGATTTTGCACCAAAACAGCATTCTTCCTTTGCTCATCCGTACTGATTGTATGCAACCTCATCACGATGTACACGCATAGCGTGCCAATATTGGTAGCCACCTGCTTTGTAGCTGGCATATTCCGTATGTGGGCCACCTTTGAATGCAATTCGACCATCCAGCTTTGGCTCACCCCAAAGCGCGACCTTTCCATTTTCTTTTGTTTTGTTTACCTGCTAGTGCAAAGCTGCATCCAACTCTCGGGTCTCATCACGATTTACATGGCAGTATGGAGTAAATGGGAATATATGCATTGGCTCATCATCGGGCTATTAGGTATGTTAATGCTGCTTTCTCTTATCCTTTTCAGAAACTATCGTTCCATGCACAAGCTCCCATTGTTTGGCATCGATTGGCTGGGCGCAATGATGTGGGGAATTACATTGCTATGTATCCTTTTTGTATGCATCTATGGAGAACATTACAATTGGTATCAATCATCTGCCATACGCACTGCAACTGTCATGGGCCTGGTAGTGACGTTGCTCAATCTGTGGCGTTCTTCTTTTATCCGTCACCCGTTTATAGCCTTGAAAACATGGACTTATCCTGCCGTGTGGATCACTTTCGTTCTTTATATCATCGTAGATATTTTGTTGGCTCCATCGCATCTTTTCGAGCATATTTACACCGAAGCCATTTTGGGATATGACGCGTTGAATGTCATCTCACTCAACTGGGTGGTATTGGGCGGAATAATGACAGGGGCTGTATTTACCTATCTCACCTTTGCCATACGCAAATGGAGGTACAAGACTATGACGGTTATCGCTTTCTCCTGCATCACAGTTTATTTGCTATGGTTCTATTTCTGCATTGACTATCACCTTCCTAAAGAAGCGTTGGTTTTTCCTGTTTTTATGCGCAGCTTCGCCTATGTCATTATCGCCATCTGCTTTCTAACAGCCTTGTCACGTGTGCCTTTTCAACATTTCTTTGAGGCAGTATCAGTTCAGGCATTTGTCAGCGCCTGCATAGGTGGCCCCATCGGAACTGCCCTTTTGGAGCATGCCATGCAAGGTGCAACAGCGAAAAATGCAATGCTACTTAGC
Organism: uncultured Bacteroides sp.; assembly: GCA_947074295.1. Lineage (GTDB taxonomy): Bacteria > Bacteroidota > Bacteroidia > Bacteroidales > Bacteroidaceae > Bacteroides. The sequence continues at coordinate 4,886 of CAMTPC010000138.1, forward strand.
ACATCCTTAGACCGTATCAATCCACAGACCGTGCGATTTCCGATAGAACAACTCTATGGAACCGTGCAACAACACTCTCTGATGGTTTCGATGAAGGAGATATATGGCTGGCTGACTATGTTGGCTTTGATTTGTCTTGCCCTTTTCATGGTGAGCGAAAGTTCGCTTCGCCCTCGTCTTGCCTTGCACCCACGATACCGTGTATTGCGCCGTTGGGTGAAACATGAATTACGGACACGAACATTAAGAATGAAGTCATAACTTAAAAAGAATCACCTTCTATTCATGGATGACCGTTGATGTACCAACTATATCAAAAGATTTGTCTTATAGATCACATCGCCCCGCATTGGTTACCATTGCCCGAATGATCTTCAATTCCCGACTCGTGATTTTCCTTTGTATCTCATTGTGACTCTGCATACTTATAGCTGCATATCACTTCGCATACTTTATTCTGAAATTCACGTGCCTTGAGTTGCTGCAACACATTTTGGTTCATGATGGCAAAAGCTATATCGTGTCCATCGGCTGTCTGGGTGTATCCCGCCAAGCAATTGATACCCGTAAACGAGCCTGTTTTAGCATGTACATTGCGATTGGCCACCGTTTGTTTCATACGGTGCTTCAATGTGCCATCTATACCCGATATGGGCAGTGACTTGTACAATCGACGAAACATATCGGTGTCGTTATAAGCGAATTTCAGCAGATCGACCAACATGGCGGGGCTGAGGTAGTTGTAGTTAGATAGGCCCGAGCCATCGACTACCTTAAACTGCTCGCTCTTATAACCAAAACGCCGCAGCAATGCAGTGATTTCCTTGAGACCGTCTTGCGCTGAAATCGTTTTCTTGCTTGAGGTTAAAGTCCCTAGGCGATAAAGCAAAGCTTCGGCGTATAGGTTGTCACTCTCTTTCATCATCTCCTCGAGCACACGCTGAGCTGAAGTTTCAAAGCTTCCCAGCATCACTTCATTACCATCGGGTATCAACTCGGCAAAGCCATAGATGGAATCGACCTGTAGACCTTGCGCAGATAAGCGCTCCAGAAAAGTATGCATAAAGAAGTCTTTGGACGAGTACACGTTGATCTCCCTACCCGAGCGTCGTTCTACATTGCCTTTCACAGTGATATGGTTGCCATTGTCCAGCCAGTTGCGGTTGATGTCAAAGCGACCCACACTGGGTGTTTTGGTTTTTGTCGTGTTCTCTACTGTATAATAGGAAGAAGATGGATAGGTAAAGACTGAAGCGGGTTGTCCTTGTATATCCGATGGCGATACCGTGACCGTAACAGTGCCTTTGCTATACATCAAAGGGGAAAGATAGGGTTGATAGGCTTCGGGGGTATCGTCCCACGCCCAGCCTTGCCCCCAGTAAAGCGAATCTTTCATCGACACGTCACCGTAGACTTTACCCGTCACCACTTTGAAGGATTGTTGCGCTACACTATTGACTAGCCTGCGCATACCTTCTTCGTCAAATTCTGGGTCGAATCCTCCAACCACATAGACATCTCCATGCAGCGTATCATTGGATACAATGCCTTGATACCAGACTTGTGTAGAAAAAGGGACTTCCATGTCGGTACGAGCCAGTGTAGCGATACCAGTGGCGAGCTTCATGGTCGATGCAGGACGCGACAGGCGATTGGGATGATAGGTGTAGAGGGGTTTCTTTGCAGTGAGGTCGTAAATCGATACAGCTACCTCCGATCCTTCAGGGAGAGCATCTATCAATTTCTCCAGCTGTTGCTCTAACGAGGTTTGCCCCCAGAGCGGCAACGCGGCAATCAGGAGTATAGCAAATAACAAACGATTCATTGTTGTGGTCAGGTTTAAATGTCAAATAACAACAAAATTACAGTTATTCGAAAACAAAGAAGGCACGAAAACACAATTATTTTCCTGCTACAGGATAAATTGCGCTTACGTGCCTCATATTGTTCAATACCTGATACTATAGAGCAGCTAGTGCTTCGCGGAAAATTTCGCCTACTGTAGGATGAGGAACAACCACGCGCATCCATTGATAAACACTAAGTTGTTGCTCGATAGCCATACCAGCCAGCGTAATGATCTCAGAGGCGGGATTGCCCAAAACATGAGCACCAATCACCGTATCATCATCGGCTACCAGAACTTTACAGAATCCGTTTACTCCTTCGTTCTCGGCTACGAACCGTCCCGAATAAGCCATCGGTATTTTGATACATTTGTACTTGATTCCCTTGGTTGTGAGTGACTCCTCGGTAGCACCTACTCCAGCAAACTCTGGATTGGTATAGATCACACCTGGGATGGCACGATAGCTCATCATATCCACTTTGCCCAAGATGTGATGAACGGCTACTTCGGCCTCTCGCACAGCAGTGTGGGCCAATAGGGAGAAACCTGTCAAGTCGCCGCATATATATACGCCTGGAAGCGAACTCTGCATCTGCGCATCGACCACCGGGAAACCACGCTCGGTAAGTTCTAGGCCGAGATTATCCAATCCGAATCCTTGGTTGACTGGACGGCGCCCCACGCTCATCAACAGTTTATCTACGACCAAACACTCTTCTGCCCCGCCTGTTTGATAAGTCACGGTGATGCCTTCTTCGTCTTGCGCCAATGCCGTGACGGCTGTATTGAGCAAGAATTTCACTCCCCGCTTAGCATAATCGGCACGTAAAAGAGAGGAGAGTTCTTTGTCCATACCACCCAATATCTCATCTTGCATCTCGACCACTGTCACTTTGGTGCCGAGGCTATTAAAATAAGCCGCAAACTCCATGCCTATCACTCCACCGCCTACAACGACCATAGAAGAAGGAAGTTGGCTGCAGTTCAACGCTTCGCGATGTGTCCAATAATCGACCGACTTAATACCTTCTATAGGAGGGATAATCGTTTCCGAGCCCGTGCAAACCATCAGATTATCACACTCGAACACTTCATCGGCGCAACGTACATGATGACTATCGACGATAAAAGCTTCGCCAGGCAATACGGTTACATGGTTATTGGTGAGTTTCGCCTTGATGCCTAATACCAACTTACGCACTACCTTATTCTTGCGAGCAATTACTTTAGGAAGATCTATAAACGATTCGGGCACCACGACTCCATATTTGGCTGCATGACGCGCACTGTCGAGTGTTTTGGCCGAGTAGAGCAATGTTTTAGTAGGAATACAACCCTCGTTGAGACATACGCCGCCAAGGTTGTTGCGTTCGATGAGTAAAACGCTAAGCCCCGCTTTTCCGGCTGTTTCGGCAGCTGTATATCCCGCAGGTCCTCCCCCGATAATGATCAATTGGTATTTCATAATATATTTACATTTAGAGTTATTGTATAGGATTCAAAGCGTTAAAACGACTTCGCTTTACCGCTATCAGCAAATATAGAAATAGATAATTAACCGGAAACAGAAAACACCTTCTTTTTTTGAAGTTTATTCTTGTGCAGATGAAATAGGATTCAAGCGTTTGTCGATGAGCTTCACAAATTCGTCTTCCTTGATGGGCATGACAGAAACAAAACGGTTTTCGCCATATTCCACCAAGATATAACTAGTCACGGAGAAACGACCAAACTTCATGGAGTTGCCCCGACGCAAAGCGGTTACATCAGCCAATGGAATAATGATCTTACGCGCGAATCGGCCACGATAAACAACTAGTTTATTGTCTTTGGTGACGGTATAGGTCGTATGAATAATCTTCTCGATGATAAAAATCAGCAGGAAGACCAAAAGAATGGCGGCCAAGCTATACTTAAACCACAAGAATATAAAGGCA
>CAMTPC010000139.1 GCA_947074295.1 uncultured Bacteroides sp.
TCATCGTATTGTTGTCCACATGTTGTTGACGGTCGGCAATAGCCATACCATTGAGATGAATCTCCGCACCCTCTCCAGCAAGCGTCACTTTCGTGGTGTTGCGCGTCTTACCATTGTGCAGCGTCATGCCATTGAGCAATACATTACTATTGGCACCTTGCTTCATATAGAGGTTGCTCACGCGTATAGTCTCGTTGTGCGTCTCTTCGAGTTCGTATAAGTCGAACACCGCATTGTCGCCCACAAACACCTCGATCACCTGAGTAGCCAGGAAGTTCACCTCGTCCATAGCATGGTCGCAAGCCAACAATTTAGCCTGAGCACTCTCCTCAAGAACGATCAGAACACGGCGGTTCACCATGAAGTTGACATCACTACGAAGGATATTGACCAGCTGAATAGGCTTGTCTACCACTACACGTTTAGGGATGAATAGGAATAAACCATCTTGTACAAAGGTAGTATTGAAAGCTGTCACACCATCCTTAGATGTATCAGCCAGTTTACCATAATACTTAGCAACCAACTCAGGATGCTTCTCGGCTGCCTCTTTCAAGCTGCAGAGGATAACACCTTCGGGCAATGGGATACGTGGCAACTCTTTATTATAGAACATGTCATTGAGCATGAAGTAGAGCGAAGTACTCATGTTGGGTACGTCACACTTAAACACCTCATACGGATTGACAGGAATGTCCAGACGGTTCAGATTAAGACCATAATCGGGCGCGAAGTACTCGCTCACGTCAGTATATTTATAGTCTTCTAGCTTGCGCGTAGGGAAACCCAGTTCCCTGAAATGCGCAAAAGCAGCCTCTCGCTGAGTATTCAGCACTCCTGCACTGTGCTTGCTGATCATCGGCTCGCACTGCAAGAAGAGGTCTATATATTGTTGTTCTGCACCCATATGTTACTCTCCCAATTCTTTCTTGATCCAATCGTAACCTTTCTCTTCCAACTCGAGCGCCAATTCGGGACCAGCCGTTTTCACGATACGACCTTTATAGAGCACATGCACGATGTCTGGCTTGATATAGTCGAGCAGACGTTGATAGTGTGTAATCACGATACAGCTATTCTCAGGAGTCTTGAGCTTATTCACCCCTTCGGCCACGATACGTAGAGCATCAATATCCAGACCAGAGTCTGTTTCGTCGAGGATACTCAGTTTGGGTTCGAGCATGGCCATTTGGAAGATCTCGTTGCGCTTCTTCTCACCACCCGAGAAGCCCTCGTTTACCGAGCGGTTGGCTAGCTTGTTATCCAGCTCTACGATTGCACGTTTCTCGCGCATCAGCTTCAAAAATTCGCTAGCTGTAAGGGCAGGTAGACCTTTATATTTGCGTTGCTCATTTACAGCTGCACGCATGAAGTTCACCATGCTTACGCCAGGAATCTCCACTGGATATTGGAAACTGAGGAACATTCCCTCGTGGCTACGATCTTCGGGCGAAAGCGCCAAAAGATCTTTGCCTTCAAACAAGACACTACCTTTAGTTACTTCGAAAGCTGGATTACCTACCAATACAGATGATAAGGTACTCTTACCCGATCCGTTAGGTCCCATGATTGCGTGCACTTCACCAGGCATTACAGTCAGGTTGATGCCCTTCAATATCTCTTTGCCATTGATATTGGCATGGAGGTCTTTTATTTCTAACAATGGTTTCATTTCCATATTGATGTTTCTTTTTTACTTGTTCTTATTATCCTACACTACCCTCTAGCGATATGGCTAACAGCTTTTGCGCCTCTACCGCGAACTCCATTGGGAGCTTGTTCAACACTTCCTTAGCATATCCATTTACAATCAATCCGATGGCATCCTCTGTGGGAATACCACGCTGATTACAATAGAAAATCTGGTCTTCGCTAATCTTGCTAGTAGTGGCCTCATGCTCTACCACAGCCGTCTCATTGCGAATATCCATATAAGGGAAGGTATGCGCACCACAGTGATTGCCCAACAACAACGAGTCACATTGGCTATAATTACGGGCATTATCGGCCTTTGGCGCTACACGTACCAAACCACGATAGGAATTCTCACTCTTACCAGCCGATATACCCTTGCTTACGATCGTACTGCGGGTATTCTTACCGATATGAATCATTTTGGTGCCTGTGTCGGCTTGCTGATAGTTGTTGGTCACGGCCACCGAATAGAATTCGGCTGTCGAGTTATCGCCCGTCAAGATACACGAAGGATACTTCCATGTGATCGCCGAACCCGTCTCGACCTGTGTCCATGACAATTTACTATCCGCACCGAGACAATTGCCACGCTTCGTCACAAAATTGTAGACACCCCCCTTACCTTCGGCATCACCAGGATACCAGTTTTGCACGGTCGAGTATTTTACTTCGGCACGATCGTGAACGATGATCTCAACGATAGCGGCATGAAGTTGGTTCTCGTCGCGCATAGGAGCGGTGCAACCTTCTAGATAAGACACATACGAATCGTCATCTGCTACAATCAAAGTACGTTCGAACTGTCCTGTATTCTTAGCATTGATACGGAAGTAAGTAGATAGTTCCATAGGGCAACGTACACCTTTGGGAATATAAACAAACGAACCATCCGAGAATACCGCCGAGTTCAAGGCAGCAAAGTAGTTGTCACGGTAGTTGACTACCGAGCCCATATATTTCTTTATCAAGTCAGGATGTTCTTTTACTGCCTCGCTGAACGAGCAGAAGATAATCCCTTTCTCCATCAGTGTCTCTTTGAAAGTGGTCTTCACGGATACTGAGTCCATCACCGCATCTACGGCAATACCGCTCAATGCCATCTGTTCTTCCAAAGGGATACCCAGTTTATTGAAGGTCTTGATCAGTTCAGGATCTACTTCTTCCATGCTCTTAGGCCCTTCTTTTTTCTTCGTGGGGTCAGCATAATAAGAGATTCCCTGATAGTCAATCTCAGGAATACGCAGATGAGCCCACGTAGGCATCTCCATCGTCAGCCAATGACGATAAGCCTTCAGACGGAACTCAAGCAACCATTCGGGCTCCTCTTTCTTCGCAGAAATCAGACGTACAACGTCCTCATTCAAGCCCACCGGAATCACTTCCGTTTGAACGTCCGTGGTGAAACCATATTTGTATTTCTCCTCGGCCAGTTCTTTCACATATTTATTGGGTTCTTCTTGTTGCATCATTTCTTATTGAATCTGATTATATATATGTTGGGTTGCCTCTGTGGCAACCGGAAATAAGTACTCATTCAAACGCTGAATAGCACCATATAGTTTAGACGATTCTTTCGTCTTTTTCACTATAAACTTGTGTTCGGGATCCAAGTATTCGATGGCTGCAATGACTACCATAGCGAGCAGCAAAAACTTTGCCATACCAAAAAAGGCGCCAAGCAAACGATTGAGAAAACCCAATGACACCGCTTCGAACGCCTTCGTCAATAAAAAAGCCACTATACTGAACAATAGTGGAACGATGATCCAAATGCCCAAAAAGGCGATCACCTGCGCCACAGTCATCGATTCTGTGACAACCGGACATAACTTTTCTGCCAAAGAGGCATAAAGCATTTTGGCAGCGAACAAGCCGACTATCAACCCCAGAATAGAGGTGAGCTGGCGGATGAAACCTTTCGTGAAGCCCAGCACGAAGCCGATGCCCACCAGAACCAGAATAATGATATCAAGTGTAGTCATGTTTATAGAAAACAAAAAGGTGGTAAGGTGGTGTTTTTCAACGAAACCACATTACCACCTGTATATGTTATGAGAGTTTATATTACAAAGTCTGCTTCACTTCGATTTCTTCGAATGTCTCGATAATGTCACCTACCTTGATGTCGTTGCAGCCTGTCAAGCTGATACCACATTCAAAGTTAGTACCCACCTCTTTCACATCGTCCTTGAAGCGTTTCAATGCCTGAATTGCTCCGGTAAAGATCACGATACCATCGCGAATCAAACGAGCCTTATCCGAACGTTTCACCTTGCCAGTCTTAACCCAAGCACCAGCAACCAGACCTACCTTGGTGATATTGAACACTTCGCGAACCTCGATAGTAGAAGTTACTACCTCCTTCAGCTCAGGTGCCAACATACCTTCCATAGCCGACTTCACCTCTTCGATAGCGTCATAGATCACCGAATATTTGCGGATATCCACACCGTCACGCTCAGCCAGTCTTTCGGCAGCTCCTGAAGGACGAACCTGGAAACCTACGATGATAGCATCTGACGCAGCCGCCAATGATACATCCGATTCTGAGATCTGACCCACGCCTTTGTGAATCACATTCACCTGAATCTGTTCTGTAGACAACTTGATCAATGAGTCGCTCAACGCCTCTACCGATCCATCCACATCACCTTTGACGATGATATTCATTTCTTGGAAGTTACCTAGTGCGATACGACGACCCACCTCGTCAAGCGTAAGAATCTTGTGTGTACGCAATCCTTGTTCGCGTTGAAGCTGTTCGCGCTTGTTGGTGATTTCACGAGCTTCCTGGTCACTTTCCACCACGTGGAATGTATCACCAGCAGCAGGAGCACCATTTAGACCTAGAATCAATACAGGTTCAGCAGGTCCAGCTTCTTTGATACGTTGATTACGCTCATTGAACATAGCCTTTACGCGACCGTAGTTAGTACCAGCCAATACGATATCGCCCACTTTCAATGTACCGTTAGATACAAGCACAGTAGCCACATATCCGCGACCCTTGTCTAGTGTCGATTCGATAATAGAACCCGTAGCGTTACGATCAGGATTGGCTTTCAGTTCGAGCATTTCGGCTTCGAGAAGCACTTTCTCCATCAGTTCCTTCACGCCAGTACCTTTCTTGGCAGAGATATCTTGTGATTGGTATTTACCACCCCATTCTTCCACCAGATAGTTCATTTGAGCAAGTTCTTCCTTGATCTTTTCTGGGTTAGCATGTGGTTTATCTACTTTATTGATAGCAAACACGATAGGCACACCAGCAGCCATGGCATGATTGATAGCCTCTTTGGTTTGTGGCATCACATTGTCGTCAGCAGCAACGATGATAATAGCGATATCCGTCACCTTAGCACCACGTGCACGCATAGCCGTAAAGGCTTCGTGACCAGGAGTATCCAAGAATGTGATATCTCTACCATCTTCCAGCGTCACATGATATGCACCGATATGCTGAGTGATACCACCCGCTTCACCTGCGATCACATTAGCCTTACGAATATAGTCGAGCAATGATGTCTTACCGTGGTCAACATGTCCCATCACTGTAACGATTGGTGCACGATGACGAAGATCCTCTTCACGGTCTTCTTCTTCTACAACCGCTTGTGCTACTTCAGCGCTCACATATTCAGTCTTGTAACCAAACTCTTCGGCCACTAGATTGATTGTTTCTGCATCTAGACGTTGATTGATTGAAACCATCATACCGATGCTCATACAAGTAGCTATAACTTGATTGACAGAGACATCCATCATATTGGCCAATTCATTTGCCGTAACAAATTCGGTCAACTTCAATATGCGGCTATCCGCCAATTCACGGTCTTCCAACTCTTGCATACGGTTGGACGCCATGTCACGTTTTTCCTTACGGTATTTTGACGTTTTATTTTTTCCTTTGGTGGTGAGGCGAGCCAAAGTTTCTTTTACTTGTTTTGCTACATCTTCCTCGCTCACTTCCTGTTTGATTACAGGTTTCTTAAAGCGATCGTTGTTGCGGCCTCTTCTTTGTCCTTGTCCTTGTCCTTGTCCTTGTCCTTGATTTTGGCCTTGACCCTGTCCTTGACCTGGACCTCTATTATTGTTGTTATTATTGTTATGATTAGTACGTGGGCCTCTTTCGCCAGCCGGACGCGCATAGTTAGATGCATTGTTGACATCTACCTTCTCCTTATTGATTCGGTTGCGCTTCTTCTTGGCGTCAGCATTGGCATCACCTCCCGCAACTTTGGGATCATCCTTGCGGATCTCCTTGATGATCGCATCCTTCATCTGTTTGCGTTGGTCAGAGCGGATTTTCTCTTTCTCTTCTCTTTCCTTGCGCTTCTCTTCTTTCGACTTCTTCTTAGGGCGTGTAGCCTGATTAAGAGCCGCTAAATCGATTTGACCAATCACATTAATTTTGGTCACACGTTCTGCCTGAGGAATCTTATAGACTCCATCTTCTTTCTTTTCGGCTGCAGCACCTTCTTCCGCCGCTGGGGCAGAAGTTTGAATTGGCTCTATAGCCTCACTCTTCACATTCACTTCCTCTTTTTTACTCTCTTGCATAGGTTGGACTTCTATAACAGGTTCGGGTTTTACCTCAGCTGGAGCTGGAGATTCTACAACCTTTGGCGACTCAACCACAACAGGCTCTTTTACCACAGGTGTTTCCACTACAGGAGCTTCAGTTACCACGGGCTTCACGGGTACTTCTGATACTATTTCTGTCTTTACTTCAATTGGTTTCTCCACAGATTTTTCAACAGGTTTCTCAACAGGTTTTTCCGACTTTTCAACAGGTTTCTCAACCGGTTCTATCGTTGTTCTCTGTCCCACTCTGTCTAGATCTATTTTTCCAACTGTCTTCACTTTTGGGCGTGCCTCTTCGGGCACTTCCGTCTTAATCACTTCATCGCTTGCAGCTTTCTCCGCATTCGTATGTGCGCGGTCTTGCGATCCGGAAGTCTTATGATTCCGATCTTTATTCTGTCGCTTCTGCAAGAAGCGGTCAGATTCGAGCCTAAGGTCTTTGTCGTTGCTGAATTCTTTGACCAGCATCGCATATTGTTCTTCTGTAATTTTAGCATTGGGATTCGCTTCAACAGTGATTCCCTTCTTTTGCAGGAACTCAACTACCGTTGCGATACCTACATTCAAGTCTCTTGTTACTTTGTTTAACCTTATCGTCATATTATAATTTAAAAAAGAATTTGGAGTGAAGTGAAATTAAAACATATCTCTCGAGCTTTCCATCAAGCTCCCGATCCATCTGAACCTTACTTAATTGTCGAGGTTCTCTTATTCTTCTTCAAACTCCGATTTCAAAATACGTAATACCTCGTCCACCGTTTCCTCTTCCAGGTCAGTCTTCTCGATCAGCATTTCGCGTGGCGCGTTGAGGGCGGCTCTTGCAGTATCGATCCCAATCGATTTGATGGCATCAATTACCCAAGCGTCAATCTCGTCTTTAAACTCATCCAGGTAGATGTCATCATCCACACCGTCCTCGAGCTCGCGATATACATCGATGGTGTACTCGGTCAACATTATGGCTAGCTTGATATTCATGCCGCCTTTACCAATAGCCAGCGAAACTTCTTCGGGGCGCAAGAACACTTCTGCCTTCTTCTCTTCTTCGTTCAGGCGGATAGATGATACTTTTGCTGGGCTCAAAGCACGCTGAATAAACAGAGAAACATTTGGCGTGTAATTAATCACGTCGATGTTCTCATTACGAAGTTCACGAACGATACCGTGAATACGGCTACCTTTTACACCTACGCAGGCACCTACTGGATCGATGCGATCATCATAGGACTCCACAGCGATCTTAGCACGTTCGCCAGGAATTCGCGCGATGCGTTTAATGGTAATCAGACCGTCGTTGATCTCAGGTACTTCCATTTCGAACAAACGTTCAAGGAATACGGGCGATGTACGAGACAGAATGATCTTAGGATTGTTGTTTTTGTTATCCACACGTGCTACTACAGCACGTACCGTTTCACCTTTGCGGTAGAAATCAGTTGGGATTTGCTCAGTTTTGGGCAACAACAGTTCGTTACCTTCATCATCTAGCAGAAGCATCTCTTTCTTCCAAATCTGATACACCTCTGCACTTATAACAGTACCTACTTTATCAATATATTTATTGTATAGGCTATCTTTCTCTAGTTCAAGTATTTTTGAGGCCAATGCCTGACGTAAGTTCAAGATGGCACGACGTCCCATCTTAGCGAAGTTGAACTCATCAGTCACTTCTTCGCCTATCTCATACGACGCATCAATCTTCTGTGCCTCAGTCAATGAGATTTGCATATGTGGATTATCCAAGTCTTGGTCAGCCACCACCTCACGGTTGCGCCAAATTTCAAAGTCACCCTTATCAGGGTTCACAATCACATCATAATTTTCGTCAGTACCAAATGTTTTGGCAATCACACTACGGAAAGCCTCTTCGAGGACGCTCACCATCGTGGTTCTATCGATATTCTTCAGCTCCTTAAATTCCGAAAAGGTATCAATCAAACTGATTGTTTCTTCTTTCTTGGCCATATTATTTAAAAGTAATTAAGTATTTCGTATATTTCACATCATCATATCCGAAGGTCTCATCCTCTTCCACCTGCTTAGGGCGTTTGGCACCTTCTTCTTTCACCTTCTTTTGCACACCCACCACAAAATGGTTCTCGTCTGCACTCTTCAGGATACCTGTCAGCTTTACACCTTTCTTGGTCAACACTTCCACCTCGCCACCGACGTGGTTGATGTACTGTTGAAGCACTTTAAACGGCTGGCCGATTCCTGCCGAACCA
>CAMTPC010000140.1 GCA_947074295.1 uncultured Bacteroides sp.
AAATTTAATAAGATTTGTCTAATTTAGAACTGTCCGAAGAAAAGGGAAGCACACATAGTGGAACAAGTAGTTGCACATCCCTAATGCAACAATACTTCCCAAATACAACAATACTTGAGAACTTTGGGCTACGTGGTACAACTGCTCGTGATGGAGTACAGGCAAGACCGCAAGTCAGAGCATGGATAGAGCAAATAAGCCTATTAAAAACGGACTAATAATAAAGCAACTAATTCTAATTATAACATTATTTACAGCTATGGTCACAAATGTACAAGAACGCATCGCCTCATGAGGCATTGCATCACACCCCAAAAAGGGAAATTTTAAACAGATTGATTTTACATGCCACGCAGTTGGCGACAACGATATAATGAGTAGTGTCGGCATTTCCACATAAAACTAGATTATATCTCTCAATCTTATTTTGTATGTTTTTGAATGTTTTAGCTGAACTGACTTCTCTTTTCTGTATAAGAGAAACTGTAGTACTTTTTAAGGATAACTTTTATTGCCGAACTGACTCTGCAGTTATCTATGTAAAGTTCAATTTTCTAATTCATAGCTTATTCTATATCCTGTAAAGGACGGAGATAAGTATCATCATGGCTATATATACCTAACATATCTTTGTCAAACGAAAAAAGTCGTCATGCCATCTTATAAAATACGTTAAACCACTATAGTAAAAAAGGACTTTAATATGATCTTTCTTGGTAAAATCTATGGGATAAAAGTAAAGATTGAAAAAGTTAAAAATAAGGTTTGTAGTATCTGAATCTTATCGCGTACCTCATACTAATGATATATATATATTTATACAATCAAATTCAAATTGAGGAACGTATAATAAAGCAAAACTACCACTTATTACAACTTTAGCAACGGTATTATCAACATCACAAACAACTTTTAAGTGAATTTTTTCATTATTACTCTTATATTTATTTGTTAATATCATAAATTTTTATGAATATTGCACTGTTTTTGCTTAGGTTTATTAAAATATACAATAAAAACACAAGCAATACCCCTATGTAATATTAATTCCAAAAACAGTAAAATGAAAAAATTATTAGCTGAAGCACTCGGTACAATGGTGCTAGTTTTAATGGGCTGTGGTAGTGCAGTCTTTTTTGGTTGCGAACCTATCAATATGCTTGCAGTTGCATTTGCGTTCGGTCTTTCTGTTGTGGCTATGGCCTATACTATCGGTGGCATTTCAGGTTGTCACATCAATCCTGCTATCACCCTTGGTGTATGGTTATCAAAAAGAATGAAAGGTTCAGAAGCCATTGGTTATATGGCAGCACAATGTATTGGTGCAATCGTAGGTTCGGCAATTATCTTCGTCTTAACCTCTACAGGTGGTTATGGCGATTCTACAGCTACTGGAGCTAATGGGTTTGGTGAAGGAGAGATGTTGCAAGCATTTATTGCCGAAGTAGTATTCACTTTCGTTTTTGTATTAGTTGTATTAGGTACAACGGATTCTAAGAAAGGCGCAGGTAACTTTGCAGGTTTAGCTATTGGTCTGGCATTGGTCTTGGTACACATCATATGTATTCCTTTGACTGGTACTTCAGTGAATCCAGCTCGTAGCCTTGGCCCAGCCTTGTTTGCAGGTGGTTCAAATCTAGCACAACTTTGGTTATTCATTGTGGCTCCTATGATCGGCGCAGCTCTTTCGGCTGGTGTATGGGCCATTTTTAGTTGCGAGAAATGTGAGAAATAAAATATAGATTATTTCTAAAAAGCGAATGCCAATTTCCATAATTATGGGAGTTGGCATTTTTTATATCAATCATTTCACTCTTTCCAACAACTCTTTCAAATTGATCTCAGCTATAGGAATTAATTCGCTGCCTATTCGTATTCTATTGCGTTCTATGTTATCAATCTTATTTATTGCAATGATATAAGAACGATGGACTCTCATAAAGTTTTCTTTTGGTAGTTTATCATTAATATTTTTCATCGTTGTCAGCGCAATTATTGGGCGAGATGAAGATTTGATATAAATACGAACATAGTCTTTCAGTCCACTGATGTAAAGGATATCTTCAAAATCTACACGAATTAATTTATAGTCACTCTTGACGAAAAAATATGCATTACATTGTGTTTCTGGTTTTGGAAGTTCTATAACCCTTTCATCTTTTTGCAATTGATTAATCGTTTTATTAATCTTATCGAAATATGTTTTAGCACGAGTTACAGCTTTCAAAAAGGTGGTATATGTGATGGGTTTTAATAAATAATCCAATGCTTGTACCTCATAGCTCTCAAAAGCATATTCTCTATAAGCAGTCGTAAATATGATTCGAGCCTCAGTAGTGATGAGTTTGGAAAACTCCAAACCTGTCAATCCAGGCATTTGTATATCCAAGAAAATGATCTGAACATCATCGGTTAGCTGGTCGAGTGCTGTCAGAGGATCCATATATGATGCTATATGATGCAAAAAAGGCACCCTATCGACAAATCCCTCGAGCAGGCGTAGTGCCAGTGGCTCATCATCAATTATTACACATTTCAATATCATAAGGCTACCATCATTGTTTTTCAATTCGTAATAAGGCTTCATAGTACTCTTCCTCATCAGCATTATCATTTGTAAGTGCCGTTAAGGTGTATTTATTTGGATAGAGCAGGCTCAATCTTTTCTTTAGATTATCAAGTCCAACACCTCCCTTCCCATTTATAGCCGCTCTCTTAGAAAGCGAATTCTTTATCATAAACTGCAAAGAGTCATAATCATCTTTAAGCGAAATATTGATATAACATGCATGTTGATTGCTCGCACCATATTTGAAAGCATTTTCCAACAAAGAAATAAAAAGCAGTGGAGCTATATTCGTATTTATAGGGTTTTGCGGGAAGTCCAGTCTCATGGTCAGCGTATCAATGTATCTTAAACGCATTAAATCAATGTAGTTATTCATGAAGTCTATTTCTTTATTCAATGACACCTCTTTGTCCACACTATCATATAAAACATATCTTAGCATTTCGCTTAGACGATTTATAGATTCTTGCGCTTCATCTTGATTGACATTTATCAAAGCAGAAATATTATTTAATGTATTGAACAGAAAGTGTGGGTTTAGTTGATTACGCAAGCGCAGTAATTCTTGTTCAGCTAGAACCCGCTGGTTCTCAGTATCTTTTAGCTCCAACTCTATCTGTTGTTTTTGTGATTTTATGCCAATGGCTGTCATAATCAGAAGTATAGTAAATATAGCTGTTACAGCGGTAAAAATCCAACGAGTACCCTCATCAAAATACATCACATCGACATCAAGAGCTGCCAGATATAATCTAGATAAAAAAGTCAAAACATAAGTATATACAATATTCAGAATGAAAAAGTGCCAATTCTTTTTCTTGAACAAAACATTTGGAACTAACCATAAATAATTGGCATAAAAAACAAGAGGAAATATCAACAAACTAGGATAATAATATTTCATACCATAAATTATATCTATCCAGGGGATTTCATTGAGTATCTGTGTCACTATAGGGGTACTAAAAAACAGCAACCATAGTAGTATCTGTATAAAGATATTCATCCAACTTGTTTTTCTTGACATATCTGAGTGTGTTTTTATTAATAGAGAGATACAATGATTACCTACTTCGTCTAACGATTTGGCACTTTGGTCGAAAGAATTGCACGATTTGGTCGTATAATTTAGCAGGACATCAGTCACTGTTGTTTCTTTGTAGACATAAAGCAAACCCGAAAAAGCGACAACACTACATTCTTCTTAGATGGAAAAGAGTTATAAGTATACATTCATCGGCAAAAATGAATATATTACTTATAACTCTTTCCATTATAGAAATTATTGATGATTCAAAGGTAGCTGAGCTACTAAATCTATGCAACCATCTTCATTTTAGGATTAACGCCATATTCATTATTCCCCTCAACGCTATCTTGACAGAACCAAACTATCAATAAAATGATTCCAACAAGTGGAATTAGACCAAAAAGTATATACCAGCCACTTTTACCAATATCATGCAAGCGCCTAATGGCAACGGCCAAGCTTGGAATAATGACAACCAATGCCCATATAAAACCAATATAGGGTATCAAATTGATGCAGAAACTCAATAAAGCGAACCACCAATACTCACTTCTCCGTGCTCTCCCTGAAAAGTCCGCATAATGTTTAAACACACTTGCTATAGCCTCACTGAATGACATGGTTGTAATCTGATACTTATATGATGGACCATTATTGTTATCAGTATAGGGTGTCAATCTAGGATCCTGTTTTGAATATTCTTGATTTGTATTGGGATTAACTTGCGGATTCAAGAATTGCGTTTTATTAAGATTGTCTGATATTAATCCCCAGTCAAATCTATTATTTCCTGGAAATAAGATGTTGTCTTCTATACGTATATCACATGTATTGTTATGAAGCTTTTGCCCATTTACCCATGTCCCATTTGTGCTATGATCCGTTATTGAAACGCGTCCATTATCAATAATCAAATAAGCATGATGACCACTCACCGTTGGATCATCGTATACGATATCGTTGTCCGGCGATCTTCCTACAGTTAATCTTTTCATTTTGTTTTTTATTTAAATGTGTATATCTTACTCAAACAAAGTTAAATATTTTTTGGATAACTTTCAAGTATTACCATCCGATTTATTTAGATACCCTTCTATTTAATTATTTTATGCCGTTTTAGGAATGAAACTTTTTGATTTCTATAGCGTTACTATTAAGATTTAAAGTTTACAACATGTCATTCAATAGTTATCATAAAGAGATTGCAGCAGTGTGCGGAGATGACACCGTGCGCATCATTAATTGGAATGAGTCTGAGGGTGACAGGTATGAGTTAATCTGGAGCTGGAACATTAAAGAGGCATTTGCACAGCTTCCAGCCGAGTATGAAAACTACCTCTATCCATTAGATGAATGTAAGATCGTTACACAAAACACACAGTTACTTATTACTGCATCGGCCGGAGCTGTCCTGCTTCTTGATATAGCTACACGCCAATGTCTATTCTATGCTTATGCACCATTGGCACACTCTGCCGAAATACTGCCCCAAAATCGCTTAGCGGTAGTGCTTTCTACGCACAAAGACGGAAATTGTATAAGACTCTACGATTTAAACGAACCCGATAGAGTCCTATATAAAGATAGACTTTATTTTGGTCATGCCGCGATTTGGGATTCATACTCTGAAACTCTGTATGCTTTGGGATTCAGCAAATTAAAATCATACAAACTCGACAATTGGGATAGCGATGCCCCTACTCTACAGCGCATCAAGACATGGACTCTACCTATGAATGCAGGTCACGATATGTGCTTTATAGATACCGGTGAATTACTGATAGCTGGTCGCGAAGGGGTCTATTCTTTTAGAATAGAAGAAGAACTGTTCAACCCCTTCCCACCCCTCGCTGAGACAGGAAGTCTAAAATCGATCAATTATGACCCCATAACCCAATCACTCATCTATACTAAAGGAGAGGAAAAATGGTGGACACATCGGGTTTATGAAGACATGCCATTCAAATACATCGAGATGAAAGATATGCGTATTTATAAGGTGCGGCTTCCAGAATAAAAGAACATCCGACACGCCAATAAGTGCATGCCGGATGTAGATTAAAAAAGATATAATTAACTACAGTATTATTTTCTAAGAATCATTATTTTCTCATTTTCCATAATATAGATACCTGGTGATAGAGTACTAATTGCTTCGCTTCGCAAGATTTGTCTTTCCACTAAAACTCCATTTACTGTGTATACATCAACAACCGGATCGATCAACATTTCATTATCATCTATCCCACTAGGCTTGACATAGTCATCCGAATTGGTCAGATAAATATCATCGATACAAATATAGCTCCCGCCATACGACCAAAAGCCTGCGATGTAAATTCTTGAAGGATTAAGTTTTCCCGCATTATTGTCTTTATAGGAGTTGTGTAGTTCCACTACTACTTGAGTCTTATCACCCATATCAAACATCGCTGGTGATGTCCAGTAACTATTTTCATCGAATAAACGGAATGAAGCGCCTCCATTATTAACTTCCTGCAAACGAACAACAACATACTTATATTCAGATAAATCTACTCCATTGTTATATTGCCAACCTCCAAATCCATATTGTCCCGTTATAAGCGTCTTAGTAGATTCATCAAATGAGCCCGTTGTCCATATTGAAGGATTAAAAAGTGCTTCTGTCAAAGGGAATAGAGTCGCAGTGACATCAATGAGTTTTTGTTGTTTCTCGCCCAATGCGCCTTGATAGCTGATAGTCAAAGCACTTTCTCCATCCTTCAGTGCCATGATACGCCCATTGACCACCCGCAAAATATCCTCATTTCCTACTTCGTATGTGGCTGACAGTGTCACATCTTCCATGTGTCCATCGGCATATACTGCTTTTACCGCTAAACTACTCGAGCTACCTGTCAACAGAGTAATCTCTTTTCCTCCCTCCACTATGAGTTCGGACAATGTCAAAGACTCCTCGCTATAGCCACTGAAAGAATCATCAAAATACACACTTTCATCAAATGTTGGTTCAGTAGAAAACCAGTCGATATCCACATAGCCACCAAGCTGCTGTGTGGCAAAGTTGAAAATAGCAAATTTATTACCCGTAAACATCGAGAGGTCATATTTCATTTCGAATTCATCCCCGAAGCGAGTATAGGTTTTATTATCAGTACTATAATAAAAATTAGCTTTCCCCTTGGTGTAATTGGCTATGGCGCGCAGATAAATAGTGTTTTGGTTGATATTTATTCCATGTGTGATCGATTTAACTCCACTATTTGTCAAAGATGCTTTTCCGAATATGATGCTTTTTTGGTCATCCTTCATCTCCACAGCAATATAGGCATAAGGATCTTGGAATACCGAAAGACCAGCTACATCACCATTTTGCATATCGCCAATCTCCATTTTTATTGTGCCATAAGAGCGAGTCATATCTGCATGATAACCCAAGATACGCTGTGTCAGCGTGTTTTTAGCCCAATGCATTTCATCCGTCACATTTGCTGTGTAAAGGCGAAGAGAACCCGCATTTGCAGTGAGCGACCATTTGTTTGGGTCGGGATTATGATTCCATCCCCACTGCATGCCTAGTTCATAATGTCGGAAGTTGTCATTGGTAGGAAGAGATTTCACAGGATAATCATTGCCGACATTGGGTTTACGGAAATTCTTCACTCCCTTACCATACATTCCTATCACCGGCCATTCATCGACCCATGTTACAGGTTGCAAATTGGGGAAGCGGCCATAAGGACCTTTATCGTAAAACAACATGGTCCACCATTCGCCCGTCTGTGTCTGAATTAATGCGCCTTGGTGAATATTATCATCATCAAGCAGGAATTTTTCTTCATAAGGTCCATAGATATTTTTCGATCTGAATACGGTCTGATAGGCAGGCCAACCGCCATAGGTAGAATAGATATAATAATAATCTCCGATTTTATAAAGATGACTGCCTTCCAATCCTTCTTTTACCGAATAACTCACTACATGTTTATCGCCACCTGCCACTTTCACAAAATCATCATCGACCTCTGCTATTCGTATTTCGTTGATGCCATAGACTATATAGTTCTTACCATCAGCATCAAACAAAAGACCTGGATCATAAAAGGAGTCATTCAGTTTCTTTTTCTCCCATGGTCCCTTGATATCAGTTGTCGTCAATAGATAACTCCCTTCATTCAGAGTAGTAAATAATAGATAGAATTTACCATTTTTATATTGTAGTGCACTGGCCCATTGCCCTTTACTATAGCGGTTTTCGCCATTTTCGAGATTATACCCATCCGAAAGTTCAATTCTTTCCAACGGGTTGCAGCAATATTCCCAATTCACTAGATCATACGATTTCAAGATGGTGGCTCCCGGAAATATATGCATAGTGGTAGAAACCATATAGTAAGTATCGTCTACCCGAATCACATCTGGATCGGGAAAATCTCCAAAAATCACCGGATTTGTGAAAGTGCCATCGCCATTATCGCTAGTCGATTGAAAAGTGAAGTCCGGACGGGGATAATTGTCGACGGCATACTCTTTATACCAATGATAAATGGGCCATGGACAAGCCTCAGGGTCTGTAAGGAATGTATATGGTTGGCCCGGCAATGGAGCCTCATCTTTGAAGGCAGCCAAAAACTCAGGGCTCGTAAAAAGCAACCAACTGACATTTCCTGCATCGTCAGTGATTTTCTTGAAATTGGCACCAAAACCATCTCCACCAGCGGTTCCCGTATACGATTTACCCCACGAAGCCTCATATTTTGCATCGGCCCAGTCCATTTCCGTAATCATGATAGGCGCCAAGTCAGCGATGGGTTTTACATCTTCATCCCACCCTTTCTGGAAATTAACATATCCCTCTCCACTGCCAAACCATCCGGGGTAGATGTGTACAGCATAACCGATATTGTCTCCTTCAATGG
>CAMTPC010000141.1 GCA_947074295.1 uncultured Bacteroides sp.
ATTTGTGGTTAGTGCCATCAGTTTTCTGAGACAGAAAACTGATGGCTTACTTTTTTATATTTACCTTATTAAGATTTCATTCTATAAGCGCCCTATTATCTTAGCACAAATAATCTGCAAATATTCTATTCTACTTTAATCAATATAAAATAATAGGTAAAGCCTTTACCCCTATAAAAAGAAAATGTTAGAATAGTGATTTACTAATTCTAACATTCTATCTATTTAGAAAGATTTTGCATAGAGCACTTTTATAGTCTCCACACAAAATCTTAATTCTAATAACTTTACTCCTTGAATGCCTTTATGCTGAAGGTAGCCTCGCCACCTTGGGCAAACAATCCCCAACCGTTTCTATTCATTTGATAAATACGGTTTGTCAAAGCTTTTTCGCCGTTTATATAAACAACACAAACAGCATTTTCGACTATTATTTCTATTTCAAACTCATTTCCTTTTGGTAGAGTAATCGAAGTAATAACATCGACGGTTTGTCCATTCTGAATACGCTCCAAATTTAAAGTACGAGTATTCATATCAAATACCAAATCATGTACTTCTGAACGATTTCCACTGGCGCCAAATTCAAATCCACAGCGTTTTGCATTCCCCGTATGCAGGGTTCCTTGTAAGCGGTATGCTCCTTTTATTCCATCGAAAACGGCTAAAGCTTTGCTTTCGCCATCATTGCCCAATACATATTGATTGTTGCTATATAATGCATCGTTCATTACTTTGTATGATAAATCTATCTCTCGCGAAAGAGCAGAGCGAATAGGAGTTGGCATAGCAACTTTGAGAGTACCATCACTGAATTGAAGTAACTGATGAGCAACAAGAGAACCACCCCATATCTTATAACCAGTATCTTTATGATTCTCGCGTGTATAACACCACCCAAAAAGGTAACGTTCATCGCCTTCGCCTGCAGTTTTTCCTGCATAGAAAAAGTGATCATCGAGAGCTGGTTGTTCAGGTGTAATCCAAGATTTGCTACCTACTTCACGATAGACATAACGTGTACGTCTATCTGTTCCTGCCCAGTCCCAATTAGAGTATATTAGATACTGATAGTTTCCCATAGTAAATACATCAGGACATTCTAGTATTCGTTCACCATTAAAGTAAAAAGGTTCTTCGAGGTTCCAATTCAACATATCGGTAGATGAATATTGTAATAGAACTGCCTTCCAATCATTGACAGCAGAAACATAAGCACGACTTGTGATAAGCATTTTATAAACATTCCCTTCTTTAAAGACAAAAGGATCTCGAAACTCATTACGATCAACATCATTGAGAGGAGCTTCAAGTAAAAAATCTGTTTGCTTTGTCCAAGTACGCAAATCTTGAGAAGTTGCTAAATATATTTTTTCAGCAGGCCATAGATTTGCATTGTGCCCAGTATAATAGGTATAATAAGTATTACCCACTTTTATGGTCGAACCAGTACCCAAAGCATCTTCTTGGCTATTATCAGCTCCGCAAGGTACAACTATACCATGATCATTATAAGATATAAAATCTGTAGTTGATGCCATTGCAAATGGATGAAAGGTATCCCCGCCATCGCGAGCATCATGAAGATACATAACAAAATATCGTCCGTCTTCGTAGAAAGGCATTGGGTCTCCTACCCATCCATCAGCGGGCTTCCAGAACAAATTATATGTTTGATATAGGTCGTTCACATCGTGATAGGCTGGTGCATTAAGATCTGCAGATTGATCATTGCAAATATATTCATGATCGCTACATGCCGCGAGAGTAAATCCCGCGAGCACTAATGTATATAGATAAGATAAATACTTCATAATCTAGTTTTAAGGATATGTTTCTAATCAATCAGATAGTTAAGAATATTCTGAGTCAATAATTCCAAATTATCACGGAAAGTGTTACTCGGATAGTTATCTTCGTACCAATCGTATGCTTCGGAACCACAAGTTATAACAGTTCCTCTTTCGTCATTCTTTTCATATTCGGTAATTATGGAGGTCTCATCCATATTGTCCGCCCAGTGCATATCTGCCAATTGCTTGCCGCCATTTGTCTCCATCCAAGTTTCGCGACCTAGATATTGTGGAGTCCAATCGGCCTTTAGGTTCCAACGCACATTATGACCTCGCGTATTACAGCCATTACTCAAAATGAATACTCGATTTGTTTCTCCAACCGGTTTGCGCAAGCCATTAAAGATTTCATGGTCTGTAATACGTAATCCCCAGCCATAACCATTAGCATCATTCACACTGAATGGCTCATTATCAAATCCCCATGCATTATTAAACATATTGCCATCTTTGGATATTCTAAGAAGCTTGCCTAATGCCATACCTGCAGAGCTAAGAAACATATTTCCTTTTTGGGCCAAATAATCGTTAAGTGAAGATATTACAAGTGGATGATTTGCAGCATCTGGAGCTACTGGGTCACCTCCAGCACTATAAGAATCATAATGATACCAAATAACCTTATATTGTGTTAGGTCTTTACCTGCTTTAATGTCATCAAATGACAGATATTCAGCAGTTTCATAATTCTGCTTCATCCATTCCCATGCTTTTTTCTCATCATTATTACTTAATAGATTAGCAGAAGCTGCTTCGCCAAGAAACGCCATAGGCACAAATACTGTTGGTATAACAGATACTGTGTAGGTAAAAGTTTCATCCATATAACTTATGACAAAATTTACCGGTTTTGTAAAGTCATGTGGCGAACTAAGCGATGTTACTAATTTGGCTCCATCGTTAACTGTTATAATAGGTGTCAAAGCGTTCATGCTTTCTCCCATAGGATAATTAACTTTGATAGTGCGTGCCGAATGATCAATGCTTCCTTTATATCTACCTATAGCAAACGATTCAATTTTAGCAATATCTGATACATGCAAAGCCAATATCTTGTAATCATGATAAATGTTACCATTGATGATACGATAGTTGGTTATATTTGATAAATCAATAGGTCCTTCAGGATTCTCTGGCGAGAAAACACGTGCACCTTCATACAGTTGAAGAGAGGGTGAAAGAGTACTTAAATTTATATTTGAAGGATAAATTAGTTCGATGCTCCCAGCTACTTCATTCAGAGTAATTAGTTTGGCATGATTGTCATTAAAAGAGACAATCTTTGCTTCACCACTATTACTGATACCGTTATAATTATCATCATTGCAGGCTGTCATAGCAAGTAAACTCATGAACAAGCCGATTATTAAATAACTATTTATTTTCATTTTGATATGCTTTTAGGATTGTTGGTACAGATTATTTCCAACCTGGATTTTGTTGATAAATACCTTCTGTGAAATTAATTTGTTGTTGAGGGATAGGAATATATTCATCCTTATTTTTATCAAAGATTCCTTCTTTAAGATAAAAGCGGCGTTCGCCTTCGGTCTTGAAATAATTATTCATCACGTCATTGGCTATACCCCAACGAACAAGATCAAAGAAACGATGTCCTTCCATAGCCAACTCTAGGCGTCTTTCCCAACGCAATGCTTGGCGTGCAAAGTCACGAGTCCATCCTGTAGCTGGATATGTTTTTATGTTTAGGTTCTTAGCATAAGGAATAAATACATTGCTTTGTGCGCGTTCGCGCAAAGTGTTAATCAATGGTCTAGCTTCGTTTTCACGTCCTACCTCTATTAAAGCTTCAGCTCTTACCAACATAATATCTGCATATCTCAAAACAATGCGGTTCTTAGAATTAGCATAGAAAGGAGAAACATTCTTAAAACAATCGCAAGAAGGATCCACATTTTCTTTTAATGATGCATAATATCCATAAACAGTAGGTGTACGATTCCAATTCTCTTCATAAATAAGCTCTTCATTATATTTATAAGGCATACCGGGTAGAGCCACTGTATGATAAAGACGCGGATCGACCATATCTTGTATTGCATTATAATCCTTTTGGTCATAGTTATTAAAATCGGGTAGCCCGTTTACTGTTTTATAGGCATTTACTAGGTTCTGGCTAGGTTTGTGAAAGTCACAACATCCAAGCCCCATTGGTACTGATAACACATCACTCCAGTTGAGACGTCCAAACATAGTACCATCATCAGTAGAATATTGAATAGCGAAAATCGATTCCTTACCATTTTGAAAAGCACCAGGCAAGAAGTTATTGGCAATGTCTGGTTCTAAACCGTATGTAGAATTCATTACCACTTCACTAAATTCAATGACTTTATTTAAATCTTCTGTATTTGGTGTGGCATTCACATTATTCATCTCATCTTGACGATAAGCTTTAAAAAGGTAGGCTTTTGATAAATAGGCTGCGGCGGCTATCTTATTAGCACGTCCAATTTCATTTTGACTTATGGGTAATAATTCATAAGCTTTCTGAAAATCACGACATATTAATCCCCATTGTTCGTCATTTGGCAAGGTATTAGAAACAAGATCATATTCGTCAAGTGGCAAATCTTCATCTATAAATGGAATATGACCAAAAACTAATTTTAGCATGAAATAAAAGTGTCCACGTAAGAAATACATCTCGCCCATTCGGCTATTGCGGTTCTTGAATTCATTATCGTCCATCGTTTTTAATACACTCAGTGCTGAATTGGTACGTGATATAGCTTCAAAGATATAAAACCACAACCCATCTGCTTCACCGAAATCAGTTCGTATATTTTCAGAAATCTCATAATAATGGAAAGCGGCTATATCGGCTTGGTCATTTCCACCTTTATATGCATCATCCGAACGCACATTTCCATATGGCCAAAGACTGAAAGGTTTATCATAATGGTCATTACCCAAAGATGCATACGCTGCTGTACAAAGGGCATCTACTTGACTAGGGTCCTTTACTTGTTCTTCATTAAGTATGCCATGTGGGTCATAGTCAAGAAACGTGCAGCTGCTCACTAAAGAGGTTGCAAGAACTAATGTTATAATATATTTAATTGCTTTCATAATTGTAATAAAGATTTAAAATGTTGCATTAAGACCAAAAGTTAGAGTAGTTGGAATAGGATATCCCCAACCTGGGTTTTCTGGGTCTACGCCTGTAAAACTCTTACTCTTGATGGTAAAAAGATTCTGACCACTGAGATAGAAACGTATTTTTTCCATTCGCATAGCTTTTACAGCTATTGATGGTAGCGTATAACCTATTTGAATATTTCTTAGTTTGAAGTATGAACCATTCTCTATGAAATAGGTAGACATACGTCCTTCATCATTTTTGTTATTGGTGGTTAGTGCAGGAATATTAGAATTGGGATTAGAAATAGGATCCCAAGCATCAAGCAAACGACTTGTTTTGTTAGATCTAGTATCGGATACACTCCAGAAATCGGATGTAAGTTTTACATTATTGTATACATCTATATTATGTACACCTTGGAAATAAATATTAAGATCAATATTTTTATATGCCAAGTTAATATTCAAACCATAAGTAAAATCAGGAAAAGGATTACCTATCCATGTTCGGTCTTTATCATCTATAACACCATCATTATTTAAATCACGATAACGAATACGTCCAAAATCTTTGCCATCTTGAATACAATGGTTATCCAAATCTTCTTGAGTTTTGAAAATTCCATCTGCTACGTAGCCATAAAATGATCCTAAAGGTCTACCAAGAATATTGTCGTATGTGCCATTGCCACCATATGAATTCTTAACAGATTCAGGCAGGTAAGTCACTTTATTTTTATTGGTAGAAATGTTTGCGGTAAAGTCATATTGCAAATTATTATTTGTATTTCCACGATAACCCAACGTTAACTCAAATCCTTTATTCTCCATAGAGGCACCATTGTATGTTTTGCTTGCTCCTTCTCCTTTAATAGCAGAATAACCTGGCGTATAGAGAATATCTTTTGTTTCTTTAATATAATATTCTGCTGATCCATATAGAGCTTGATTAAAAAATCCAAAGTCAAGACCAATATTTGTTTGAGTAGTTGTTTCCCATTTCAAATCAGGATTAGCTAGTTGTACACGCTTATACCCTGATGGCAATAAACCTGAACCATTTCCATAGATATCATAGGCTGTTCCCCAAATGGCATTCCATGTAGGATCTCCTTTGCCATAATCTGTAGCATAAATACTATAGATAGCTGTATTACCTATTTCTTGATTACCATTTTGTCCCCATCCGAAACGTATTTTTAAATCGGACAACCAATCTTGTGTATTCTCCATGAAATGTTCCTGATTAATTTTCCAACCTAAATTGAAAGCAGGAAATGTACCCCAACGATTATTCTTTCCGAAACGTGAAGAACCATCACGACGCAATGTCACTGAAGCTAAATATTTATCAGCATAAGAATAGCTTACTTTTCCAAAGAAAGACATAAGAGTATAACCTGTTGCACTACCCGATCCTTCACTTGTTCCTGTACCTTGATCTGGATACATATAATTTGGATTTTCGAATGAATAGGATTCGCGTGATGAAGCAAAGTTTATATCTTCTTGTTTATACATCTCCATACCTAACATCGTTTCGAAACGATTCTCACCAAAACTAAAATCATAGGTTGCAATGTTACTCCATGTCCATTTAGTCCAATGCGCTTGTTCCATTACCGATTTAGTTTTACCACTATTTGTCACATAACCATTTTGAAAAGAATAGGTTAAGGAACGCTTATAGTAATTACCATAATCTAAACCAAAGTTTGATCGAATATGTAAATCTTTTATTGGATTAATATCGACGAAAGCATTACCAAATATTCGCCAATAGGTATATCGATTATCTTTATTCTCATCGACTAAGTTTGCTGGATTACGACGGTCAGGTAAACCAGTGATTGGTCCACCCCATCCAGTACCATCTACTGTATGCACTGGGATAAAAGGAACTGCAATAAGAGCAGACTCTACTATTTGAAATGGTTGTACAACTTCGCTTGTTCTATTTAATGTTAAGTTCTCACCAATAGTAATAATGCCATCCCAAAGTTTAAAATCACTGTTTACACGGGCTGAGACTCTATTGAAGTCGGTGTTCTTTACTAATCCGTCATTGTTGTAATAACCTAATGAGAAATAATAATTCCCTTTTTCGGTACCATTACTAACAGACAAATTATAGGATTGGGCGATACCTGTACGTGTTACTTCATCAAACCAATTGGTATTAGCAGGTTTCATAGTGCGCGCAGCATCCAAATATTCAGGAAAATATACTTGATTCAAGATTGAGTGTCCGGATTCATTTGTTGAATAATCATAAAATAGCCCAAGATTATTACTGTTAGGATCTTCATTATTATTAATCATCGACTTCCATAAAACTTGTGCATATTCATTGGATGAAAGAACATCTATTTTGGACGTATACATACTAGCTGTAAGATACGCATCGAAATTAAGTTTGATAGTTCCTTTTTTGCCTTTCTTGGTTGTTATAATGATTACACCATTTGCTGCTCGCGAACCATATATACTAGCAGCTGAAGCATCACGTAATACTTGAATACTCTCTATATCATTGCCATTGAGTTCATGCATCCCACTTGTAGTAGGCACACCATCAATAATATAGAGCGGATCGTTGTTATTTAGAGTACCAATACCACGAATACGAACCGTAGCAGAACCACTTGGTGAGCCATCTGAAGTAATAGACATACCTGCGACTCTTCCTTGCAATGCTTTTATTGGATTGTTTTCGGCTGCCTTCATAGCATCATCTACTTTTACTACAGAAACGGCTCCAGTTAAGTCGGCTTTACGCTCTGTTCGATAGCCTACTGCCACAACCTCGTCGAGTAACATCGATGCTTCATCGAGCTTAACAATCATGTGACTCTGGCCGTTTACAGGCACCTGCTTAGTGTCATATCCTATATATGAAAAAATAAGAACTGCATCAGAATTTGCAGTAAGAGTAAAATTTCCATCAATGTCAGTAATTGTACCTATCTGGTCTTTATCAACAGAAACATTTACACCTATAAGAGCTTCATTGTCGGTAGCTGATAGAACAGTACCTTTGATGGTTATTTGTTGTGCGAAAATAGTACCGCAACAACATAAAAGAATAAATAGAGAAATAAGGCGTCTCATATTTTCTTGATCGATTTAAAATTAACAAATTTATTTCTTATCACTGATAATTGTGCTTTTTATCCTTCATTAAGAAACATTGCAAAGAAAATATATAAAAGATTCTTTGGCTATAAATTTTAGTTCAAATACTAATAAACTTGTTACAAGTCATTATTTTATTTATCGTTTGTATCATTATTTATTGATCTTGAAACAAGAATGATAGTCAATTATTCCATTTTTACTTTTCTTTGCTCCGTGCTTTTGTTCCTCATATATCGTTTGTTTAATTTAATACCTTTTGATACACAATGAATTTATTCAATAACTTCACTACGCATATTCGTCGTGCGTGTACTCTTCTTGCAACTGGATCTATGTTTACAATCTTTTCCTGTCAAGCTACTATTCCTCCTTTCGTAGTTAGACATTTAGGAAATGATCAT
>CAMTPC010000142.1 GCA_947074295.1 uncultured Bacteroides sp.
AGCTGCGTAGGGTGTGGTCGTCGATCACCATGTAGTCGGCCATACCTTCGGCCATGAGCTTGATAGCCATGGGGATGTTGATGGTCTCGATGATATTGCCCACGTGTACAGTGCCGATGGTGCTGAGGCTCTTATAGGCAGTGGATCCGCGAAGCACGATGATGTCCTTGCCCGAGAGGTCGCGCAGACCGGTATAGGGGAGGTCGGGACGCGACACGATGAAATATTCGATCTGGGCATAGGGGGTAGTGAAATAATACTGGCTATTGATGCTCCTGGATGGGACGCTCAAGATGAGCAGGTCGAACTGATTGAGCAACACCTCATTGGTTTTTGCGTTGCTCCTATAGTTGGAGTCGAGGCGGTGGTAGATGCCTACCTCGTAGCTATAGCCCAGGTCGTGCATCATCTTGCGGATGAGGTCGGCACTGTAGCCTTCGATTTCGCCTTCATCGTTGGCAAAACAGTAGGGCGCAGAGCTTCTGGGTGCTCCTATCTTGATGGTGTTGTTGATGTTGTCGGCACGTAGATGGGCTACGCAAAACAGAAATAAGGCTATGTAGATAATGAATCTTCTCATATGTCTAGTTTCAGTCGCAATATTTATCGAAAGGTTATTCCAAAGGTGGCAGAGGCATGTGGCAGAATAAAGGATACATGCCCGCACTCGATAAAGTATGCTTTGTTTTTAAGTTCTGATTGTAAATACTTAATATTCAAATATTGTTTTGGTGTTGCGACTCGATAAAGGCGAATAGCTTGCTATGCAGAAATCGAACCACACAAAATTAATTTTTATATTCTGAAATAGGGATAATTGCCGTATTGTCTAAGTATAATTAACTTAAATTGAAAAAAAAATGTCTTGTCTACAACCGCCTGATGTAGAAGAGGGTGTATAGGTGGGATGGTGTGTTGGAGAGGGGAGAGGGATATAAAAAGAGTGTGTCAACTGCATGCTGACACACTCTGGACAAAAAACTATGTTTAACCTTTTGTATTAATCCTCTTGTCGTTCCGTCAGAAGGCTACACCCACGCGGAAGCCAAAATTATTAAGGCCGCTGTAATCATAATTGAAGATCTTATCTACCTTGTTGCTGGCATAGCTATAGTAAAGAGCGATGTGCAAACCTGGGCCATACGACCATGGGAAGATGTTGAGACCGATTTCGGGAGAGATATAGAATCCCCAAGTGTTCTGCTTGTCTTCGAATACATTGAAGTCAGTAGAATATTTGGCATATTGAGGACCGATCTTAGCTGTGATGTAAGGCTGGGCCACACCACCACGATTGAACTGATAGCGAACAGCAGCACCAAAAGGCAACTGGAACACAGTGTGTTGCTGATCGGTGTAGAGCGTACCTGTAGAGCTTACAGGAATAGTCTGCGAACTCACATACTTGTGGTTGGACGAGTAGGCGATGAAGAGACCCAAGCCTAGACCATCGGATACAAAGTAACCACCTTCGAAGTTCATACCCCAACCGCTTGCCTTGTTGGCGAAGTCGTTGCTCAATGGAATGTTGAAATTCCAGTCGATATTGGCATATCCATTGTCGGACAGCTGAGCGTTAGCGGGGATTGCAAAGGCCAGTGCCACAGCAACTATAGCCAATACACGAGAGATATATTTTAATGTTTTCATAACTGTCTAATAATTGTTTATAGTTTATTTTTTAAGATAAGGTGATTGGCTGAAAGCTTGTTGTATGCCTTGTACAACTAGCGCTGTAGTAGTGGTGGTAGAGTAGGTAGGGCCTACCAGATAGTTGGTCCACAACACAGGCAACTTAGCACTTGTACCGGTAGTGGCTTCTAGATCCACGATTTCGGTGATGTAAGAGTTGGTAGTCAGCGAATAGGTCATAGAGTAAGGATAGTAGTAGCCACCACCCCAGTAGCCTCCCCAATAGTTGGGCCAGTAACCGCTGTTGCCCCATCCCCAGCTGGGATAGCCATAGTCGGTGAAGTAATAGGTGTTTTGGATATAGCTCACTTGCACACCAAGATCGGCTTCGGCCTTAGAATCGGCAAGGGTGAATCCGCGTGCAGCCATCTGTGTCTTGATAGCAGCGATGATGGTCTGAGCGCTTTCGCTGGTGTTGGTTGTGGTCTCGTCCTTGCCGTCGATCACTAGGATTTCGTCGGGCAGATAGTAAGTGCTGTAGCTTGAGAAGCTAGCACTCTTGTCATAGTTGGTATAAACTAAATATTCATTACTCAGTTTGTCCAAGTCCGGGTCTTTTTCGCAAGATACAAACGCGAATGCGAAGACCGCCATGAAGATAGGAATTAATTTTTTCATCTCGTTTATAATGTTTAGGTTAAATAATTAATTGACGTGTCAGTCTAATTAAGTCAATCGTACTAGAAAAACAACCTTTTTTTCAAATGGTTCATAGCGCATTGAGGGCAATCTGTGAAATATTGCTGTATTTTACTAAAATAGTGTGCAAAATGTCAGCTCTGGGCGATTCTGGCAAGCTCTAATGCATACGTTTGCATTTACTTTTTAAATTTACTTAACGACTGCCCCGTCCTATTTAATGGTTGATGGCGCACCTGCTTAATTTTTAGGACATAAACTGCGGTCTGCGACGACAGAATAGCATAAAAACATAGGCACCGGAAGCGATGCAGCTTCCAGTGCCTATGTTGCTTTATCTATACACGCTCTCGGATGATGATGGGCGCGGTGGCTGCCTTGTAGAGCTTGAGCCCGCCCACCAGGTTGCGCACCTGCTCGAAGCCACTGAGCGTGAGGATGCGGCAGGCGATGTAGCCCCGCATGCCCACACCACAGAACACGTCGATGGGGCGGTCTTGGGGCAGTTCGCAGATGCGGGCACGAAGCTCGTCCAGTGGTATGTTGACGGCATAGGGCAGCGAACCTTTCTCGAACTCTTCGGGGGTGCGCACATCTAGCAGGAACTCACTTTTGATGTGGATGTCGCGCAACTCGCGCCAGTAGACGGGTTTCATCTTGCCCGTCATGATGTTTTGGGCCACATAGGCGGCGATGGCCACTGGGTCCTTGGCCGAGGAATAGGGGGGCGCATAGGCTTGCTCTAGTTGGCACAGCTCGCTAAGGGTGCTGCCGCGCTTGATGGCAAGGGCAAACTCGTCGATGCGCTTGTCTACACCTTCCTCGCCCACGATCTGCGCGCCATAGAGCTTGCCGCTGTCGGGGTCGAAGGTCACCTTGATGCTCATCAAGGTGGCATCGGGATAGTAGGTGGCATGCGAGTAGGGGTGTACGGTGGCCGACAGATAGGGCTTGCCCAACTTGCGCAACTGCTTGCCCGGAAGTCCCGTGGAGGCCACGGTGAGGTCGAACACATGGGCGATGGCCGTGCCTATAGAGCCCTCGTAGGGTGTGGGTGTGCCCAGCAGATTGTCGGCTACCAAGCGCCCCTGACGGTTGGCCGGACCAGCCAGCGGGTCGATCCAGGGCAGTCCGGTGAGCGGGTTGGGATACTCTATCACATCGCCGATGGCATAGATAGACTCATCGGAGGTCTGCAACAGCTCGTTGACCTTGATGCCGCCCGTGGTGCCCAGCTCGATGCCTGCGGTGCGCGCCAGTGTGGTCTCGGGCTTGACGCCCACCGAGAGGATCACCAGATCGGCAGGCAGACTGATGCCGCTGCGCATATTGACCTTGAGGGAGCGCAACGACCGCTCGAAGGAGGTGACTTCCTGCTCTAAGTAGAGGTTGATGCCCTTGCCCATGAGGTGTTGGTGTACCAGCGAGGCCATGGAGAAGTCCATCGGCGTGAGCACCTGGTTGGACAGCTCGACGATGCTGACCTGAGCGCCTGTCTCGTGCAGGTTCTCGGCCATCTCCATGCCG
The DNA here is from genome assembly GCA_947074295.1 of uncultured Bacteroides sp. Classification (GTDB taxonomy): domain Bacteria; phylum Bacteroidota; class Bacteroidia; order Bacteroidales; family Bacteroidaceae; genus Bacteroides. Next base: position 3,859 of record CAMTPC010000142.1, read on the forward strand.
ATGAAGCCGCCACCCACGATGATGGCGTTGTGTATCTGGTGGTTCTCTATATAGTTCTTGATCTTGTCGGTGTCGTGGATGTTGCGCAGCATGAACACGCCATCGAGCTTGATGCCCGGCATGTCGAGCACCACGGGCACGGCACCGGTGGAGATCACCAGCTTGTCATACCGCTCCACATAGACATCCTCGGAGTTCATGCGGATGGAAACCGTCTTCTTGGCGCGGTCGATATAGACCACCTCGTTGTTGACCCGCACATCGATGCGATAGCGCACCGCGAATGCCTCGGGTGTCTGTAGAAACAGCTTCTCGCGGTCGGTGATGACATCGCCTATATAGTAGGGCAATCCACAGTTGGCATACGATATGTACTTTCCTTTCTCCAGCAATATGATCTCGGCTTGCTCGTCGAGTCGGCGCATGCGTGCAGCTGCCGTGGCTCCTCCTGCCACTCCTCCGATAACGATGATTCTCATAACAGTCTTTTTTGGGTTTATAGGGTTATACAATAATAATATTCTAGGAGTTGAAAAGTTCACGGAGGCGACTAATTATGTGTCGGGGGAGGCCAATTCGATGGGGCGGTATGATAATAGAAGAACTGCACCCCAAAAGTCCGTTAAGACTTTTTTGAGGTGCAGTTCCCTTGTTCATCTGTCTCAGCCTTTTTGCTGCGGCAGTGGTGATGAGCTGTTAGGCTCTATTGTGGCAGATGCCTAAAATAGCGTGTACGACAAACCCACTATAAAAGAGTTCTTGATGGGCGAGTGCTTGGTCACGCCGATCAGGTAGCCAGCATTCAGCTGTATGTTGGCCAGGTTCAGACCCAGACCTACAGTGGCGAATGGTGGGAGATACTTCTTCTTGTCGCTGTATGAGTAGCCTGTGCGCAAGCTGATCAGTCCGGCATAGCTATACTCTGCGCCCACAGCGGCTATCACCGATTTCTCGTTGGAGGGGGCAAATACATAGCCCACCTTGGCCGCTAGTTTCAGGTCGTGCATAGACTCTTCGTTCAGCAGCTCGTAAGACGCGCCCACGTTGAGCTGAGTAGGCTGCTTGATCTTGCTGCCATCAAAGTCGAACTCGCTACCCACATTGTTGAGGCTAAGGGCAGCAGCCAAACGTTTGCATTGATACATCATCTGCACATCCACACCGACTGCCGACGCATGAGTGTCGAAGATCTTAGCATCCATATAGCGCACATTGACAGCGGCAGACAGCTGATCCATCAGGCGATAGGCGAAACCCACATTGAGCGAGAAGTCAGATGGCTTGAATGTGCCCGACACCTCGTTGTTCTCGTTGATGATGTTCTGCTTTTTGTGGAAGCTGTACTGTGTGCCCAGCAATAACGAGATGCGCTTGCCCACATTGTAATAGCCCGATAGCGATGGCGTTTTTGTTTTCAATCCGTCGGGCTGCCATCCCAGATATGAGACACCAAAAGCCGCCTTGTTTTCGCTGAAGCTAGCAGCCGCCGAGTTGTTGTAGATAGAGAATGCCGAGGCGCCGGCTACCACTCCGGTATTACCCATCGAAAAGGCTATAGGGTCATTCGAAATATAGGACTGTTGAGATTGTCCTGCCGCAGCTGCCGTGAATAGTAGGGCCGCTAGTGTTGAATAGATGCGAGTTCTCATATCTTAGTGATTGTTTTTTTAATTGATTTACCATTCGATTCAAACTGAACAACATATTGTCCGGCACGCAGCTCCTTCATGTTGATCGTTTGGGCCACTCCGCTTTTCAGCTCCATGTTTTCCATGGTCAATACGGTGCTGCCGCTTGCGCTGTACACCTTCAACTGTCCGGTAGCCGACTCGTTGGCTTTGATGTTGAGCTGGTCGCGCACAGGGTTGGGATACATCTGAAGCTCCAACGCAGGCTGCTCGCCCTCTCTCTTGCAAGTCAGGGTGAACTCGATTTGTACCGCTGGGTTGTTACGGTCTTTCGCCTCGAGCACGCAGGTTGTGGTGCCATAGGCCTTTGTCGTAAACACGATATCGTTGCCATCTATAACGGCAGACGCGATAGACTCGTCGGCAACAGTGATGCTGGCTTCCAGCACGTCGCCATCTTTGTCTACGATATAGTCGGTCCACTTCAGGCTATACGTTTGTGCGATACCTGTAATCTCTACCGAAGAGAGTTCGTTCTCTGTTTTCTCGGGTGCAGACTCCTCGACGATGTGATACAAGATGTTCTGTTTAGACTGTGCGTTGTACTTGTCTGTCACCGTCATCACGCTGCTATACGAGCCCACGGGTGTAGCGGCACCATTCACGAAGAAGGTCACGGTGTTGTTGGCAAGCACATACGATTCGGCATTCGAGCCTACCTCAAAGCTTACCTCTATATCTTCGTTCTCTGGGTCTGAGATATCAAATCTGAGGCGCGCTGTACCTGATGTCTTCACGTAGAGCTCATTGCCCTCTCTTGCGGTGATTACAGGTGCTTTGTTGTCTAGCATAGTGGCTACTGCCTCATTAGAAAGCGGTGCTCTGTTGCCCGAGAAGTCGTATGCCTGAATCGCGAAATAGTAGCTGGTAGAAGGCTGTAGTCCGCGGATGCGGGTAATCATCTCCTGACCTACGCCAGGCACGTACTCGCCCACTTCTTGGTACTGTACAGTAGCAGGAAGGCGGTCGAAGTCGATGTTTTGCAATCTCTCTGTGCTGTAGTATATTCTGAAACCGATGTTCGTCAAGTCATCTTCATCATTGGGGACAGACCATTTGAAGCTGGCTGCGGTGTGCGTGTACGATGTGATGGCAAAATCGGTCACCGCTTCGGGAGCATGCTGGCTGTTGCCACCTGTAGCTCTGTAGATATCTACCAGACCACCTAGCTGACCTTCGTACAGAGGGTTGTAGTTGTCTATGGGGCGGCTGTTGTTCACCAGTTGTTGAATCATCTCTTCGCCCGTCACACCTTTCTTACCGCTGTTGGCCACTTGTGAAACCAATAAAGCAAAGGCACCCGATACATGGGGACAAGCCATAGATGTTCCTTGCATTCTTCTATAAGTATCATCGGTCGTAGTGCTCAGGATACCGCCTCTCGAATCGGCTCCGAAATCGCTCATCACCGATCCGCCAGGAGCTGCCAATGTAGCGAAATAGCCATAGTTGGAGTAGTTGGCCTTTGTGAAGTTAGGAGCGATACCCGTCACCGATACTGCCAGTTCGCACGATCCAGGGCTCGAATAAGGGCGCGACTCGTTACCAGTGGCAAATACCACGATACCACCGCGGATAGGGCCTGTTTGCTCCCCATTCTCGTCCACACCGGCATACTTGCGGAAGTACTCTATCGCCAGACGATCGGTCTCGGGCGTATCTGTCAAGTTGGGGTAACCCCAGCTGTTTTGGCTGATTACGGCACCGTTGTCGGCACCATACTTAATGGCTACTGTACCATCGCTCGAGCTAGTCTTGGTAAAGATCTGTGCGATCATAATCTTCACCCCACTATTGGGTGTGCCATCACCACCGGCCATACCGCTGACACCGATACCATTGTTGTTGACAGCTGCAATAACCCCTGCCACGTGTGTAGCGTGGTCATTGCGTTCGATGATAGCTGTATCGTCTACAAAGTTGTAGCCATAGATATCATCCACATATCCGTTGTTGTCACTGTCTTCGCCTGCTGCACCTGCTAGTTCGGCTTGGTTGATGTAGATATTATCTCTCAAGTCGGCGTGAAGGTAGTCCACACCATTATCTACCACACAAACGATGACTTCGGGGTTGCCCGTCAGGTTGTTTTTCCATACCGGATGCACGTTGACATCGGCGCTTGGCAGATAGTTGGGATACAGGCCTTCGTTCTTGTAGTGCCACTGTTCGGGCAACATAGGGTCGTTGAAAGGCATTTCGCTGCCTTCTTGTCTAGAGGCAGCGCTTCTCACCATACCGGCATAGTCGGGCATTACCTCTGCCTTGTAGTGAACTATAACGGGAACTTGCTCGATTTGCAGCACGTTGTCGCTCTTGGTAAAAGCACGTGTGACACGTGTGGTAGGGACGGTGGGGTCAAACTTCACCACATACCACAGGTGCATCCCCATCTCGCGAGTTCGCTTTTCGAACTTTCCGGCGTGAGGGAACAGACGTTTTGATGAAAGGATAGCGATATCATCCAGCTCGGCTGAAAGAATGTCCTTCAGCAATAGCTCGCCTCTGGCTGCTTCGTTTTCTATGGATTCGCAAAGCGAGGCACTTAGTTTCACTCTTAAAACCCCCTTCTGGTAGTTTTCTGTGGTCGCATCTATTTCTGGAGTAGCGATGTTGTCTTTTATGGTAAGGTTCTCCATATCGGCCGAGCAGCTTTGCATAAACAATGCTCCCACGGCAAATAAGCCCATGATAGTTTGTCTCATCAGGAATATGTATCTGGTTATTCTAAATTGAAGATATATTGTTGGCATTATCTTAAAGAAGGCATATATCAAATATATGCCTTCTCTAGATATACCATTAAGGAATGGT
>CAMTPC010000143.1 GCA_947074295.1 uncultured Bacteroides sp.
CTTATTTTATTTCCCTCCTGCTCGATTATAATATCTTATTTGTTTTCTGCTTATCTAAGCGTTATTTTCCCTGCGGATAAATCATCTACAATCGCTAAACTTTCCACTCGTACATTTGTTTGTTCCAAATCCTTACGCCCTTCTTGGAATGCTTTTTCAATAATGAACCCCATGCCTACAAGTGTAGCGCCAGCTTGCCTTATCAAGTCAAGGATTCCTAGTGCTGCATTACCATAAGCCAAGAAATCGTCTATAAAAAGCACGCGGTCGTCTGGTGTCAAAAAGTCTTTGCTGATGATTACTTCATACTCTCTGTTTTTGGTAAAAGACCGCACTTTTGTCATTAAAATATTTTCCATGGTTTTGGGTGTCTTTTTCTTAGCGAAAACTACAGGAAGATTCATGTAATAACCTGCCATGATGGCGGGAGCAATTCCACTGGCCTCGATAGTCATGATTTTATTAACTCCACAATCAGCGAAAAGACGTGCGAATTCTTCTCCGATAGCTTTCATCAATATAGGATCCATTTGATGATTGATGAAACTATCTACTTTTAAGATACCACCTTCAAAACACTTCCCATCTTGAAGAATGCGGTTTTTGAGTAAATCCATTTTATGTTTAAATAATTATTTGTTATTACGATGGTCCTTTACACGTACTGCTTTACCTTCGCTTTGAGGGATTGATCCCTTTTTAACCAGTATAAGTTTTGGGGTTACCAAAATTTCATCTTTTAACTGGCGAGTTATTTCTTTTCGTAGTTTTTCCAACTCGATATAATTGTCCGATGAAAGGTCATTCAATTCCACTTCAACAACCATTTCATCCTGATTGTTTTTCGTTTCAAGAGTAATAAGGTAATTACTTCCTAGCTCAGGAAATTGCATCAGTATCTTTTCAATCTGCATAGGGAATATATTTACTCCTTTTATGATAAACATATCATCGCTTCGCCCTTTAATTCTGTCGATGCGACGATGCGTTCGTCCGCAAGCGCAAGAACCGGGAATAATTCGTGTAAGATCACGGGTGCGATAGCGAAGTAGAGGCATCATATCTCTATCCAATGTTGTTAACACTAGTTCGCCTATTTCACCATCAGGAACGAGGTCGCCCGTTTCTGGGTTGATGATCTCCACTAGATAACAATCTTCCCAGATATGCATGCCGTTTTGCTCCTTACATTCAAATGCCACTCCAGGTCCATTCATTTCAGTCATACCAAAACAATTGTATGCCTTCACGCCAAGTAGTTTTTCTATTTTGCGACGTTGTTCGTCTGTATGAGGTTCAGCTCCGATAATTAGTGTCTTAAGGCTTGAAGTTACCGGATTCATTCCTTCCTCCTGAAATACTTCTCCAAGGCGGATAGCGTAGCTGGGTATTGCGTGCAGGGCAGTAGTATGGAAGTCATTTATGAATTTTATCTGGCGTTTACTATTACCGGCTGCTGCTGGAACGGTTAATGCACCTAGGCGTTCAGCACCATATTGAAATCCCAATCCACCAGTAAACATCCCATAGCCTGAGCTGTTTTGAAAAACATCTGTATTGCGTACACCTACCATATAAAGGCAGCGAGCAACAAGATTAGCCCATGAATCCAAATCATGTTGCGAGTGAACGATAACTGTTGGATTGCCAGTGGTGCCGCTTGATGAATGAATACGTACACCGTCATGTTTCATGTCTCCTGCTACTAATCCGAAAGGATAATGTTCGCGCATGTCTGCTTTCACAGTGAAAGGAATTTTCTTTATATCTTCTAACGAATTAATACGATCGATTGTTATGCCATTTTTCTCGAATACCTCTTTATAGTATGGCGCACGATTAGCAATCTCTATTGTTTTTTTAAGGCGTTTCAGCTGTAGTTTCTCTAACTCAGCTCTATCCATTGTTTCTATACGTTCTTCCCAGTAATTAGATTCCATCTTCTTATCCTCTTTTTATGATTATTACTTCAGAATAGAAAATGCCCGTTCTCAGCGTTTAGGGCGTGGAGAACCGGCATTTCAATTATTCCTGTTGTGTACTTCTTGCTAACATTTTTTCTCGGCAATAGCTTTACCAGCAGCAAGTGCCGTAAGGTTCATTTCTACAATCTCTTCACCTTTCTTACCGAATATATCGCGAATACTTTCCTGTATCAATTCATAATCTATACCAAGGAAAGGTACTGTAGCGCCTAATAATACCATATTTGCTACGCGTATAGTACCCACTTCTTTAGCGATTTGATCCGCATTGATCAACACCTTATTGGGCAGCTTCTCAATTTCGGCTAAAATAGCGTCTTTATCGGGATAATTAGGGATATTAATAAAGGGTGTCTCATTGGTCACCAGCCATCCTTCTTTGCTGAGATAAGGTAAATATCTCAACCCTTCCATTGGTTCCAATGAGATGATAAGATCACATTTTCCTTTCGGTATTAGATCTGACGCAATAGGTGAATCGCTGATACGAAGATTGGACTGAACGTCACCGCCTCGTTGACTCATACCGTGCACTTCGGCTTGTTTCATATAAAGATTTGCTTTGAGGGCTGCTTTTCCTATCACTGTCGCGATAGATAGAATGCCTTGGCCGCCTACACCAGACAATATAATATCTTTTTTCATGGCTTATTTTTTTCTTTTTTTGCGTGATAAAGTCTGAATACACTCTCTGCGTGGAATCACAACTGATACGCCTTTATAATTTAGTTCATCGCGCAACATCTGCTTCATTTCCTCATAGTTCTTTTTCAATGGCACCACTACCCGGATATGTTCCGGCTCTACTCCGATACCAGCACAGATAGCCTCGATACGTCCAGTTCCGGCTGAATCTTGACCACCTGTCATCGCAGTTGTTTCGTTATCAGAAATAATAATTGTGACACTCGATTTCTCATTCACGCAATCCAGTAACCCTGTCATACCCGAGTGGGTGAATGTGGAGTCGCCTATCACAGCCACAGCAGGATATAATCCGCCATCAGCTGCACCTTTTGCCATTGTAATGGAAGCGCCCATATCTACGCATGAGTTGATAGCATTAAAAGGAGCGTTTGCACCAAGAGTATAACAGCCGATGTCGCTGAAAACTTTGTGTTCTGGATATTCGCTACGTAGTACTTCAGTTAGTGCGTTATATACATCTCGGTGTCCGCATCCTTCGCAAAGAGCGGGTGGGCGCATAGCAACCAAATCGGGAATCTCGAAGGTCGAAACATTTTCTTTGCCTAGCGCTTTAGCTACCGTATCAGGTGATAGCTCGCCTGCATAGGGTAGTGTGCCATCCATTCGACCTTTGATATGCAAACCTTTGTTCAAATAGCCCCTTAGTTGTTTTTCCACAAATGGTTGTCCATCCTCTAAGATAAGAATTGTCTCACATTCTTTAGTCAATTCTTCTAGTTGTTTTTTAGGAAGAGGGTATTGTCCGATTTTCAATACAGGATATTCGCAGCCATTAGGATAATTTTCCATCAGATAATTAAAACCGATTCCACAAGCAACGATCCCCATCTTTTTGTTGGGACCGTCTATATATTGATTATAAACTGAATTCTCAGATGCATTGACGAATAATGCTTGTTTGTCAACCAATGCTTGATAGCGTTTGCGCGCATTTCCCGGCAATAAGATGAATTGACGCGGATCATCACTGATAGATAGTTCATTTTGTGGTTGCACTTCAGCTCTATCGACGCCTGCGCGCGAGTGGGCTAGTCTAGTCACTATGCGCATCAGCACAGGCTCGCCTGTTTCTTCCGAGAATTTGAATCCATGATAAACCATGTCATAAGCTTCCTGTTGATTGCTTGGCTCTAACATAGGCACCAGTGCGAAATCTCCATAAAAGCGGCTATCTTGTTCATTTTGCGAAGAGTGCATACTAGGATCATCGGCAGCCAATACTATTAGACCACCATTGACCCCTGTCACCCCTGCATTAATAAAACAGTCAGCAGCTACATTCATGCCGACATGTTTCATACATACTAGTGCACGCTTGCCTACAAACGACATTCCCAAGGCAGCTTCCATCGCTGTCTTTTCGTTGGCTGCCCATTGGCTATGAATATTTCTTTCTTTGACTTCAGGACTACCCTGAATATATTCAGTAATTTCTGTGGAAGGAGTTCCCGGATAGGCATAAACGCCCGATAGACCGGCGTCTAATGCGCCTTGAGCGATAGCTTCATCGCCAAGTAAAAGTTGCTTGCTCATATAAAATGTATTTTAACTCAGGTTATAATTTGGTTGACAAAGATACATTTTAAAAGCAATTTACCTTATTTTTTACTTGAAAATCTTTCGTTCGTTAAGGGCATTCCAATATTTGCGCGCATTTCTCATGTGTTCGCTATAAGTAGCCGCAAAATTATGTGTACCAGATAAATCTTCTTTGGCACACATATAGATATAATTATGCTGCGCATGATTCAATACACTTTCAATACCTTGTTTTGTAGGAATGCGGATAGGTCCAGGAGGCAGTCCGGCATTAAGATAGGTGTTGTAGGGAGATTCAAATTTTAAATGTTCATTAGTGATTCGTCTCAGCGTGAAGTCGCCAACGGCATATTTCACTGTGGGATCAGCCTGAAGGGGAATACCACGCTTTATACGGTTGATATATAGTCCTGCTACAATAGGTTTCTCAGGGTTATTGTTGGTTTCCTCATCCACTATGGATGCTAGGGTGCAGATCTCTTGCGGTGTCAGTCCGATGGCTTCAGCCTGTGCAATTCGCTTTTCATTCCAGAAACGGTCATGCTCCTTAGTCAATCTATTTATCAGATCATTTGCACTCATATCCCAATATACTTGGTAGGTGTCAGGAATGATAAGGGAAGTGATGGTTGTTTCGTCATAACCCAGTCGTTTATGCATAGCAGTATCATGAAGCACCGCTGCGATTTCGGTTGAATCTATCATTAGTTGGCGACTCAGGCTACGTGCCAACAAATCGATGGTTCTGGTGCTACCTACAGTAAGATTAACAGCCTCTTTATTGCCGCGAGATAATCGCTTATAGAGTTTGTAAGCATCATCGTTGGGTTTAATTGCATATTTACCTGTGCGTATCGCAGTGCCCCATCCGCGATGTTTGGCCAACAGCTTAAACCCAGTCATACTATTGGAATTGCCAGCAACTTCTACTTTATGGAGGATTGAATCAGATGTGTCATCTCTATCGATATAAATATATATGGTTTTATCGGGATAAAACTGAGGGGTAAATAATTGGTAATAAGCTATGCCTGTGACTGCTGCCCCTAGTAATAGAATTAAAACAATGATAATGAAAAGAATCTTCTTTGTCTTTGATTTCATTTTTGTTGGATTGTTTTTTTTATAATGCCGCAAAGTTAAGAAGATTACCTCTATAAATAGTATTCCCATCTTGGCCAATTTGAAGATGGGAACATAAAAGATGTTTAAACTCAAAAGTTCAAAGATCAATTCAAAGAATGAATATAGCTTTAATCAAATAAATCTGGATAGATTTCACCGCCTGTCTCTGTGGCATTTAGTGTTTCCAATAGTTTACCATCTGGACTATAGAAAAGCTGGAATTCTTCGGGAGAGTTCCACGCCTGTACATCAATCACAATAACTTCGGGCTGGTTGTCAGGTAATGTCACTATACGTATATACTGAGTGGCCATAGCAGCCATAGTACTTTTCCAAAAAGCTTGCGCTACGGGCTTCGGAATGATGTTGAGCGATTTGAAATCGGTTTCTGTCATTTTCCATTCTCCTTTTTTTGTAAACCAAGCATTACGTTCAAATCCATTGAGCATGAAGCAAGCTATTTCATAACCACCTTTTTGTGCCCATGTCACATCCGTAACATTAGGATAAAGTTTTTGAAAATTGGCTATCACGGCTGGATCAGGATTGGCAGCATGTACTGTTATAGCTAACAAAAGAAGACAGGAAATACTTATTATTTTCAATTTAAGTTTTTTCATACGTTTACAGTTTATAAATTTCATCTTACACTGATAACAACAGATGTTTGCTTTTGTTTGCTAATGGGTTAATACATGTTCATAGAGATCCTTGGCTTTGCTGTTTCGCGACAGATTATAGGCAATTTCTGACTGATAATGAGTTATTAATATTTGAATTTTTACTAACTTTATTTTTGAGAATAAATAAGACCAGAAAATTAAATCTAATTTTATAGGATATGGAAATATTTAAAGAATCATTTCTTTATTTGGAAGATGCCCGTTGTGAAGCCGAAGAGGTGGCGCGAGATCTAGATGGTATTGTGATGAGGGCCAGTGTCAGTTGCAGTACGATGCCAGCACCTTATGATGTGGAGAAATGGGAAGGAACCGTGGATGCTTTCTACGTTTATGACGAAGATAAGAATATCATTGGGATATACGCCTATGTGAAATGCATGCAACAGCTTCAGCAAAAGTTGCCCCAATTTGCATTCTTGGACGACTATAATGGAGGTGAATCATTACTTGATGGACGAAACCTGCTCCTTCACTTGAAAACAGGGATGTTAATTGAGGTGGTTTATCGTGGTGATGTACGATTAGGGGCCGATGCTTATTTTTATCCATTTACCTATACTGATAAATTCGGAGGTATCGTACGTTTTGTGGCTTATGTACATCCCTCTTTCTATTTGGACTTGGAGCAGCTCAACAGTGAAGAAATTATGGAAACACTGCATGCGTCCGCCGAATGGTTCATTTGTTTCTGTCAAGCCGAAGATAATGAAACAGATGAAGAAGATAATGAGTAGCGATAGTGTAAAATGAAATAGTCTCATTTTCTCTTCAATAAATATGGGGATGAACTTTTGTTCATCCCCATATTTATTAATCCACCGTTTACCTTTTTCTATCCTCAATAGATTGCATTGTGCTAATCATCATCTGGCGAAAAATAGTTGGTCTTATAGTTTTCATCATAAATCTTCTGGATGTACTCGTTCAGATCAGATTCACTTGTACATTTTAGCATATCATCTAGTGTACTGTCATTATTGGAGATAGCATCATTGATGAAATTGCAAGCAAAAACATCATATACATCTTCTGAGTGGGTAAGTGAAGCTGCGTAAGCTCCTAATTCTTCTATGGTCATACTATCAATATTTTTGTGAGTGAATAATTCTCTTTTAATAATGATTTTATAACAAAAAAGGGTGGGGCGATTGTTCGCAAAAAAGATGGGATTGTATGATAAGATGAGCCGCTAGCCAGACTTGAACTGGCGACCTACGCGTTACGAATGCGTTGCTCTACCAACTGAGCTATAGCGGCGTGTAAGTGGGGACAAATTTACATCAATATTTTAAAAAGCAAAAAGATATGATAAAAAATATTCAATACTTTGCGTTTCTTTCTTTTACCTCTCCATAAGGAGTATTAAAAATATATTTCTACTTTTGTAGTCAAAACTATTTAATCTTTTAATAATGAAATATATCACCGAAAAATTACTTGATGAGGTTTCAACTCAGGCTAAAGCCAATGAGCGTTTGCGTATGAACTATAATTTCCATGATAGTATGGACGCATCCATGCAGCGACTACTCAATGCACTAGAACCTGGCACTTATCTTCCTCCCCATCGCCATAAAGATCCTGATAAAGAAGAAATCTATTTAGTATTGCGCGGAGCATTATTTGCATTTATTTTTGATGAGGAAGGCAATGTAGTAGAAAAGCGTGAACTTAATCCGGCTAAAGGTGAATATGGTATAGAAATTCCAGCAGGTACTTGGCATTCGATTATAGTATTGGAGCCCAATACTGTGATTTATGAAATAAAAGAAGGTCCTTTTGCGCCATTGTCGCCCGATAACTTTGCGCCTTGGGCTCCGTCGCCTGCTGATAAAGAAGCGGCCGAAGCATATACAAAGAGATTGCTAGAGAATAGTTAGCAATGATAATGCCATAATTAAAGAATCTCCATAACCACATCAATTCTGATGATTATGGAGATTTTTTTGGCATTTCAAATGTTACATAACAAAAAAGCTTCTGCAAACCACTTGCAAAAGCTCTCTTGTGACCGCGACAGGATTCAAACCTGTAACCGGCTGATCCGTAGTCAGCTACT
>CAMTPC010000144.1 GCA_947074295.1 uncultured Bacteroides sp.
GTGCGAACCCACACTAAAAGTAGCACGCGAAATTAGCCGTAAGCTCAATATTGATGCCAACATTGTGTTGGGGGTATAAGCTATTCCAGGAACAACTGTCTCACGCAGTGCATATCCTCTATCAGCATTTTCTCTCCGGTGAACTCGAAGATGCCGTTTGGAGCCAATTTGATGTCCGCTTCAAACACATTGCTGCCTAGGATGATGATACAGTTGATCAGATAATCATCGCCATCACGACTGAGGCGTGCGGGACGAATGGTTTTCTCCAACAGTTCGCGTTCTTCGGGCGAAGGTGTGTCCGAAAATTCGAAACCGTCCAGTGTCTGCACCACGCGCAATGTGCCGTCCTCGCTTTGGACATTGTCCAGCACGAAGGTCACATAGGGCACGGCAGTCGAGTCGCTGATCAGTGGCATCAGCTTGTCTAGGTTATCAAACACTGCGTCGCGTGTGCCGTCCATCTTGATGATGTCGTTGTCCTCAGGGTTCCACAGATAGTGCATCGTCACTGGCGGAATGGTCGAGAAGGTTTGCGCCATTAGCAAGTCATAATTATGGAAGAAGGGCAATCGTTCGGATTGCAGACTCGTGCGGTCTTCTTTAAATAGCGCGAAGGTCGACAAGGCATTGATTCGTGGAATCAGCTCCTTGTACATTGTCAAGGGTACATCCGTTGTTCTCATATCGTTTTGTATAGGGTTAATCGGTTCTTGGGCAGACTGCTTGCCGCGACAGTCCGCTTGACTCAGGAGTAGTGCTATCAGAGTGATAATCACGGTTGTTTTCATCATTAGCTTCAGATTTTATCACGACAGGTAGTACAAATATAGCAATAATATATTAATTCGGACGGCAAATCATTATTTCTGTCTTCAACACTTGTATGCCTCCACTGCCTTTTTCACCGACCCATGTAACAGTAGCAAGTCGCGGGCCCGTTCATAGTCCAGTTCCGTCTCCTCCATAATCATTCGTGTGCCGCGGTCGATGAGTTTCGCGTTGCTCAGTTGCATGTTCACCATCTTATTGCCCTTGACGCGGCCCATCTGTATCATCACCGCCGTCGATATCATGTTGAGGATCATCTTCTGTCCAGTGCCCGATTTCATGCGCGAGCTACCTGTCACATACTCCGGTCCCACGATCATCTCGATGGGAATGTCCGAGGCTGCCGCCATGGGCGAGTCGGGATTGCTGGTGATGCAGGCGGTAAGAATGCCGTTGGCGCGCGCTTTCTCCAAAGCTGCGATCACATAGGGTGTAGTGCCCGATGCGGCAATCCCTATCACCGTATCCTTGTCGCAGATGTGATGCCCTTCCAGTTCCTCCCAACCTCGTTCCTTGTTGTCCTCTGCATTTTCCACGGGCGAGCGCAGTGCCTTTTCGCCACCTGCTATCAGACCGATTACCCAGGTGGGTGGCATCCCGAAGGTAGGCGGTATTTCCGAAGCGTCCAGCACACCCAGTCGTCCACTGGTGCCTGCGCCCATATAGAAGATGCGCCCACCTTGCCGCATTCGTGGCACGATGGCATCCACCAGTTTTCCTATTTGCGGGATGGCACGTTGCACTGCCAGTGCCACTTTCTGGTCTTCGTTGTTGATATCTTCGAGTAGTTCGCGGGTTGACTTCTGCTCCAGATCGTTGTAGAGCGAAGATTGTTCGGTAATCTTGGTAAACATGTTTTCTTGTTACAATGTAGTATGATAAATGACCAGCCCCGCCATGGGGCTTTGTTCTATTTCGCCCACGGTGAGGCCCAGATGTGTGGCTGTCTCGTGCAGTATTTCCCGATAGTGCCATGCCACTGACCCCACGAAATGCACCCCATGATGTGCGTAGTCATACTGCATCACGTTGCGTTCCAGGAAAGTGCGAAAGCTATCCGCCACCAGTAGCCGCACATCAGGTTGCTCGATATGCTCCAGGATAAACGGCGAGAACGACGCTAAGAAGCGGTTAGGAAAAGGTTGACGATACACACGCTCAATGATGTCGGCCACAGTAAGCTTATAGATCTTTAAAAAGGCATCTTTTAGTTCGGCAGGCAGTTGACCCTTCAGCAGGTCGCCCACCAGTCGCTTGCCCAGATAGGCGCCGCTGCCCTCATCGCCTAGGATAAAGCCCAGTGGCGACACATTGTGCGTGATTAGTGTACCGTCATATTGGCACGAGTTTGACCCCGTGCCCAGTATGCAGGCTATGCCGGGCGACACACCACACAGTCCGCGCGCCGCGCCCAGCAAGTCACTTTCCACCTCCACTTTGGCGTTGGGCAGCAGTTGAGCCAACAGCCGTTCCACCACAGGCTGCTTGGCAGGTGTGCATCCCGCGCCATAAAAGTGCACGGTATCTATTGTTTTGCCTAGCAACGCCTCTTCCAGCAGTTGCTTCATCTCCTCGTCCGACTGATAGTAGGGGTTGATCCCACCCGTCTCTTGGCGGCTCTCTGTGCCGTCCCCATCGACAAAACTCCATGTGGTCTTGGTCGATCCACTGTCTGCTATTGCAATCATATCTTGATGTATATTTTCTTTTGATAAAGCCGGTAGCCGACTGCCCAGTTGAGGCACACGAACAGCACGGCATAAACCAATGACGCGAAATAGTTGCCCAACCAGCTGTCTAGACAAATGTTGTACAGAAAGCCTCGGGTATTCATGGTTGTTCTATTTATATCAAACGTGATGCCGCCAAACAAGATGGCAAGTACGGCTGCGAATACATAGATAAACAATGGATTGACCCCAAATGATTCGAAAAAGCGGCTCCATCTTTTGTATCCTTTCACATCGATGATCCAGATGAGCAGCGCCAAGAAGGTAGCACCCAGTCCACACGTCACCAATACATAGGTAGGCGACCACACTTTTTTGTTGATGGGACAGCCATAGGCTAGCAGAAAACCGCTGAAGGTAAGTATCGAGCCGATGATGAAAAGGCGTTCCAGCTTCTCGCTGACAGTGGTTGCCAGCATCATCCAACGGCCGATGCAGAAGCCCAGCAGCACATGGGCTATCGACGGTATCGTGCTGAGGATGCCTTCGGGGTCGATGCCATGGTCATTGTACATGTGGTGCAGGCCCAGTATGTGGCGGTCTACCACCGAGAGGACGTTCGTGTCATTGTAGGCAAAACCGTGTCCTACCATCAACAGGATGAAATATCCTACCAGCAGTGTGGCTATGAGATAGGGGATGTACCGATGCTTCACGGTGATGGCGATGATGGAGGCTGCACCATAGCAGAGGGCCAATCGTTGCATCACGCCCAGTATGCGCAGATTTTCCCAGCACCACACACTCTCCAATAGGCGTTCGCCAATCGACAGGTCGGTAGTGGCTAAGGCATGCCAAGTAGCAAAGGCGCACTGCAACCAGTTGATGCCTAGCCCGATGGCAAAGATCACCACCGTGCGTTTCAGTATCTTGCGTCCTGCATCGGCCGAGAAACGGAAATCATACTTGCGCAGCGAGATGTAGGTCGATATCCCCATCATGAACATGAAGAAGGGGAATACTAGGTCGGTAGGTGTCAGGCCATCCCACTCAGCATGTTGCAAGGGCGCATACACATACGACCACGAGCCGGGGTCGTTCACTAAAATCATTCCCGCAATGGTGATGCCACGCAAGATGTCCAATGCCAGCAGGCGTTGTTTGGACGAGGGTTTGTTGATCGTTTGATTCATGGTGTGTTAAGTTATAAATTTAAGTAAGGAATCATTTCTTACCGAATTGAGGATCTATCTTGACTGCCGCACACACCGCTAGGGTGGCAATGCTGCATATAAAGGTCCAGATGAAGAAGTGCGAGTAGCCGATCGCTTCTTGCAGCCAACCTGCCGCCATGCCGGGCAGCATCATGCCCAGTGCCATGAAGCCTGTGCAGATGGCATAGTGGGCCGTCTTGTGTTCGCCTTCCGAGAAGTAGATCAGGAACAGCATGTAGGCGGTGAAGCCGAAGCCATAGCCAAACTGCTCGATAAACACGCAGATATAGATTACGGGCATGGAAGAGGTAGGGACGTAGCTCATATAGACATAGGTAAGTCCCGTGAGCGACAAGGTCCACGCCATGGGGAAAAGCCACTTTTTCAGTCCGCCTCGCGCTGCCACTATGCCGCCGATGATGCCGCCAATGGTCAGCCCGATGATGCCGATGGTGCCGTAGACCAGCCCCACTTGTCCGGTGGTCAGTCCCAGTCCGCCTTTGTCGATGGGGTCGAGTAGGAAAGGGTTGACCAGCTTGAGGAACTGTGCTTCGGGCAGGCGATAAAGCAACATGAAGAGGATAGCGGGCAAGGCTTGCTTCTTCGTGAAAAAAGTCTTGAATGTCTGGAAGAACGCGCGTACCAGCGAGCGGGCCGTCAGATCTTCGGTTGGGCGATCGCTTTCGGGGCGGGGGAGTGCCCAGCTGTGGTATAGACTCACTAGCAAGAAGAACGCCGACAGCACGATGAATACGGTGCTCCATGCGTAGGGGATATTGCCCGATGTGCCCACGAAGGTAGATGTGGTCGCCTCTTTCAGCTTGGGATCAATGCGAAAGAGCAGGTAGGCAGGTTGTAGCCAGTTGTCCGCTGTGAACTCTAGTCGGCTGCCTTGCTCTATGGCAATGCTTGGATCGCCACTCTTGAAGTTGATGTTGAGGATACGTTTCTCATCGCCTTGCGGGGCGTGAGACAGGCGTATACCTACTGCCACCACATTGCTCACCGCACTTTCGGCCGTTTCGCGCTTCTCGCCAAAGGTGTTGCGCACCCAGGTGGTGAAGGGACTTTCGAGTTTCGCGCTCGCCGCTATAGTCTGTCCATTGCTCGGATTCACTTCTTGTGGAGTGAAACCGTTGCGAATATTGGCTTGGCGCACGGCGGCACTCAGCGTGGCGATGCGTTGGGTGGCGGACAGTGAATCATCTTCCATGGGCATGATGCCTGCTTGCAGGGTCTCTGCGCTGAACACGAAGGTTGGTTCGCTGCTACCTGTATGTCGCTCCTCAAAGGTGGGCAGTGTCAGCGGACTGAAATAGCCGGGCGAGGCTTCCACGCGCAGCAGGGCAGGTTCCAGACCCGTACCCGTCTCTACCAGTCCGGCGATGATCACCAATACCCCTTGTCCCAGCACGATGGCGATGCGATAGAAGGTGCTTCGTATCCCCACATAGAACGACTGTTGGTGCTTGGTCAGTGCATACATATAAAAACCGTCGGCGGCTATATCGTGCGTGGCCGAGGTGAATCCCACCAGCCAGAACACGGCCAAGGTCAGCCGGAAGAAGAGGGCAGTGGGTATGGTAAAGGCAATGGCAGCAAGCGCAAAGGCCAGTGTCCATTGCATGGCCAGCGTCCACATACGTTTGGTTTTTATCAGATCGACAAATGGGCTCCAAAAGGGCTTGATCACCCATGGCAGGTACAGCCAGCCCGTGTACAGGGCGATATCGGTATTCGATATACCCAGTCGTTTGTATAAGATCACCGAGAGGGTCATCACTGCCACATAGGGCAGCCCTTCGGCGAGGTAGAGCGTTGGAATCCATGCCCACGGATTGCGTGTAGTGCTAGTTGGTAGTGTGTCTTTCATGCGTAGTTTCCTTTATCTTCGTGTTTAAATATAGGCTTGTTTCAGTAGCGCTCCAGGATAGTAGTGCGCCAATATCTGTCGGTAGTCATACCCTTTCTCGCCCATCAGTGCCGCACCAATCTGGCACAGCCCCACACCGTGTCCCCAGCCTGCGCCGTGGAGCACGAAACGTGCCGGAACACCTTCCTCGTTTCTGTCTTCTGTGTCAACCACAAAGGCCGAGCTGTACAGATGGCTGTCCGACAGCGAGCGGCGTATCTCCAGTTCTTTACCCAGCGTCATCTCTCCTTTCGTACCTGCGATGTGCAGCAGCTTGATACGTCCCGATGGTCCGCGCTCTATCGCATTGAGTTCCTTCACTTGCCCTACGTCGATGCGGCTGCGTTCCCACAGCAGTTCGGTCAGTTCGGTTTGCGAGTAGCTCACCGTCCAGCGGTAGAAGTTGGGTGTCTCTTGGTCGTAGTGGTTCAGCACCTGCGCCAGCACACGGCTGTCCGTGGTATTGCAAAAGGCCGATGGCGAGGTGCGTATCCATTTCTGTGCTTCCGCTTCTTGCCGCAAGTCGGGTGCATTTTGTACGATGTCATCGCGGCGTGCTTGTAGATATGAAAAGTCTTTTTCTTCCCAGCAGGTCGAAAATACCTCCATCACTCCGCCACAGCATTTGGAATAGCGGGCATCGCAAATCTCGTTGCAGTCGTCATACAGCAGCTCGCCCCGTGTGGCAGCTATCGCCGCATTCACGTGCGGTGTCGATACGCGCCCTATGCCCTGATAGCGTTGGCAATGATCGTCGGCACAGACATCAAACAAGGTATGGTCTTCGCGGTCGTACCAGCGCACTATCGTGTCGCGGCTCAGCGTAAAGCCCGGAGTTTTCTGCTCTTGTACCTTGCCTCTTCGCTCGATCTGTGCCAGTAGCCAGCTACGCGAAATCACCGCATGCGCCTTTAGCAGTTCGCTAGATGCCGTGGCACTCATCTCCGACGAGATCACACACGTCAGATAGTCCTCCACATCGATCTCGTTGATGGCGATCAGCCTATCTTCGTCCACGATGATGCGCAATGCCCCCCGAAACCGTTGCGTCTCGCATCGCTCCCAGTGGAAATCGATGCCGATCTTCACGTCCATCAGTTCGAAGACCGATGCATTGCCCTGTGCGGGTTCTAGTAGCAGACTTTCGTATGCCTGGTCTTGCCAAATGATGCGGTTTGCTTGGAGAGTCACACAATGAGTGCCCTTCACGATATTCCCGTTCAGTAGGAAATCGCCGATCAGGTTAAAGCTAAGTTGAGTGGCACTCAAGATGCCCACCCTTATCTGAGGTTCATTCATGGTTCTTTTTCAGTTGGATGATCAATTGGAAGAAGTGCGCCGTGTCCAGCGACACCTCACGCAAGATCTGCGCCAGCTCCTCCGCATCAAGGCGGTTGTAGTCGTTTTCGCGGGCAGCGATAATCAGTCCTGCCATATCGATGCATCCAGGGCTGATCATGCGGCGATAGAGCTCATCCTCTTCTCGGTAGCAGTCGGGCCGGTGTCGGTTGCGTGGAAATAGCCACACCACCCATTGGTCTCCTTTGCGCCAGGTCAGCAGGTTGAGGCGCGGCTCCACCTCGCCCTCCCGTGTCTCCATGGTATGGAGCACCCTTTCGAAGAGCATCACCGCACTCGCCTTATTTGTGGCATCAATGCGCAAGGCCGGATTCAACGCGCGGTTCATATAGCTCAGCGTTGCCCCCTCCATGCAGTGCAAGGGGCGGCATTCCACCTCATCCCATTCTTGTTCCAAAGGCAGATGTCCCTTGCCAGCCGCTTGAAAGTGCGCATGGTCGGGTGCCGATGCCCCTGAGTAGGGACCGTTGTAAAACACCACATACCCCGGCAAAGCCTCTGCTACGTCCAGCAAGTCGGCAAATCGCTGCTCGATGCTTTGGGGCGTATGCGCTCGTGTAGGTAGCGTCAGGTGTTTCTGGAAAATAGGGAAAGGGTTCACCAGAATCTGATAGTCCGTGCCAAAAGCCACCGCCTGCTGTTGCGATGGTCGTTGCGGATCGCACAGGAAGCACGGCCGCTGAGCCAGCGTAGCCTTGTCCATCTTAGCCCCCGACGACACCGCCCTTGCAGGGTTAAACTGTATGCGGTACAATGATCCGTCTACCATCACCTCCCTGCACCGCGTATGTCGCAGTGCCTCATATTGTTGCGCGGCAAACGGCCACTCTCTCACTTGTCGCTCTATCAGCAGTTCTACTTCGTTCTCTATCATTGGTCAAATAAGGTTGTGTCGCCTAGTGGGTTCATTGGCGTTGGAGGGCAAAAATAGTAAAGAAAATGCTCTCTTGCCGTGCAAATCTCACATTTTTTGCATGAGGTGAGAGCAGTTCG
>CAMTPC010000145.1 GCA_947074295.1 uncultured Bacteroides sp.
TAGTAGTCACTTCCAGATTTGCCATTGTTGCTTCCAATGAGTGCATGGTTGCTGGAATGCTTTTATCCGTGAGGATAGCGTTCAAAGATGACAGTACAGAATCTATTTTAGGCACTAAGGATATGAGCTGTGGTAGCATTTTAGAAGCTTGTTCAAAAACACCTTCATTTACTGCACCAAAAATCGTATCACCAGGCAGGCATTTTTCGCGTGGATTATTGGCAAGGAGTAGTCTCATTTGAACTTCTCCCATTAATTGCGGCACCAATTCAGCACTCGATCCTTTCGGGATACGCATTTCTGGATTCACCTCTATTTCAACAACTACATTTCCTGGTGAATCATAATCGTATATGATATCTCTGACGATACCTACCTTTACACCATCGGCATAGACCGGAGCAGATTTCGCTAACTCAGCGATATTGTCGAACTTGACAAAAAAGTAGCTGGCAGGTTTGAAAAGGTTTATACCTTTCAGGTAATTAATGCCATAAACTAGGATGAATAGTGATATTATCCCTGCTACTCCAATTTTTACTTCTTTTGTTATGTATCTCATCAGATTTATATTTTATTTCTTTTTCTTTTTGAACTCTTCAATCGCTTGATTGATATTTAGTTTCTTATCTCCTCTAAATGCCACTATGAAGGCATCGCTAAACTTGGCTGTCATTTCGCGTCGTGTGCGAAGCACTTTGTTATAATCTTCAGATGCGCCACATGTGTATTTATAGATACCCTTTTCCTTATAATAGTCGAAGTTTTGAATCCCTTTCAAACGTTTATCACCTTTTTTCAAAACAGTGCTTGCCGTTAGGAATTGTACTTTGAATATTATTGGTTCCTCACTTCCACTTGTAGTTGTGGCAGGTTTCGTTGCAGGCTGAGTAGGTGTTGCAGCTTTCTCGCGCGGGGTAGGGCTGTTTGAGCTACTTCTGGTAGTTTGTGCAATATTCCCTTTTTTAGGAGGTTGCTCTTTCTTATAAGTCAAGAACGCTTGATAGATGGAGTTGGATAAGCTGTTAGTACCTGCCTCTGTGTTCAAATACTTCTCCTCTTCTGGATTTGATATGAATCCCAATTCTACCAAAATACTAGGCATAGCGCTGTTCTTTAATACCAGAAACTCAGCTTGATGCACGCCACGGTCTATCCGTTTGCTGCGGTTCTTGAATTCCTTTTGGACTAACGATGCTAAATGCACACTCTGTTCCATGTATTTGTCCTGCATGAATTCGAAGATAATATACGATTCAGCCGAGTTAGGGTCAAATCCTGCATAGGTCGTTTCGTAGTCATTTTCATAAAGAATAACTCCATTTTCTCGTTTGGCTACTTCCAGATTTTCTTTGGTTTTAGCCAACCCCAGCGTCCATGTTGACGCTCCCTTTGCGGCCCTGCTATTTCCTACCGAATTGGTATGAATAGAGATAAATAAGTCCGCTTTGGCATTGTTGGCAATTTGGGCGCGTTTATCGAGCGGGATAAAAACATCCGTCTTTCGCGTATAGATCACCTTTACATCAGGGCAGTTTTTAGTAATTAATTCACCTACCTTTAATGCAACCTTGAGATTGATATTCTTCTCTCTGGAGATTTTACCTACCGCACCCGGATCGCGTCCGCCATGCCCAGCGTCGATAACGACAACAAAATCCTGAGCATACACCTGATTAGTGCTGCTAAGGAATAATGCCAGCAGGGCAAGTACTATAAATAAAATCTTCTTGTCTATCGAATATGCTTTCATTAAGGACAAATATTGTCGCAAAATTAATTTAAAATTGTTCACGTTTGCCCTTTTCAACCTAACATTTGCATTTTTTCTTATTTATATGCTACAAATCTGTGGTTTTCATCGTTTCTTTGCATTCTCATTTAACTAAAAATACTGCAAATGCTAACATTTGTACGAAATTGGATTATGCCAATCGCTATGCTATTTGGATGCATACTTTACCCTTGGCTTAGCTTATTAGCCCCTTATACTCCATTTCTGATTTTTGCCATGTTATTGCTCACTTTTTGTAAGATTTCACCACGTGATCTCAAATTGCAGGTGTGGCACTTATGGTTGCTTCTGATACAGCTATTCGGTTCTATAGGTGTTTATTTATTAGTTGTTCCTTTTCATCCCATTGTGGCCCAGGGCGCAATGGTTTGCATGCTGTGTCCCACTGCCACCGCTGCTGCAGTGATCACCTCCAAGCTTGGTGGCAATATGGCGAGTGTCACCACATACACATTATTAGCAAATATTGGTACGGCTATTGCTGTTCCACTACTTTTTCCTGTAGTAGAGCCTCACGCTGACATCTCCTTCTATCAATCTTTCCTTGTCATCTTTAGCAAAGTGTTTCCACTTCTGATTTGTCCCTTCCTGTTGGCTTATCTGATGAGGATTTTTACGCCACGTGCACATCAATGGTTGTTATCGCATAGTGGTTTTGCTTTCTATCTTTGGGTAATTTCTCTGTCCATAGTTACTGCTCAGGTATTTAGTTCCTTTATCAATGAGATATCCGATTGGTATATTGCCATACTTCTTGGCCTTGCATCCTTGCTGGCTTGCGGATTACAGTTTTTCTTAGGAAAGCTGATTGGAGGGCATTACAACGAGCGTATCAGCGGCGGACAGTCACTGGGACAGAAAAATACGATTCTGGCCATATGGATGGCTCATACCTATCTCAATCCTTTGGCATCGTTTGCGCCAGGAACATATGTGTTGTGGCAGAACATTGTGAATAGCTATCAGCTACTAAAGAAGCAGAGACGAGAGGATAAATTAAAGAAATAAAATAGATCTATCTTGATCATGATTACACTGATTCATCAGTAGACACCATCAAGATAGATCTTTATTGTTTTATTTTCCTGCTAGCGAATATCTTTCACCGGCTTTTGTTTCAATATCATAAATATATGTGATAGGAGTTTCAGTAGTATTGATTGGCGCTTGTGGAGAGATTAAGGGCTTGCGTATCTCTTGTGCTTGCAGCAATGTGTTTTCATTTGCCTTGCCTGACTTTACAGGTGTCAGTTTCTCGCCATTCATATATAGTGGACCGGTCGAGCGCAAGCGCATCGTACCACCTAGATTGGAAAGGATCTCTGCGTTTTTTAGTTGATTATTCTCCCAACTCATCTCTTCTAGTGTGAAGCCACCTCTGCAACGTAGACCTTTTACACTACCTTCACTCCATACACTAGGGAGAGCAGGAAGCAGATAGATACTGCCATCATGACTTTGCACCAACATCTCTGCTATACCTGCCGCACACCCGAAGTTGCCATCAATCTGGAAGGGGGGATGTGCATCAAACAGGTTAGGGTAGGTACCTCCATTCTGTCCTTTCTCATCGATGGTAGGCGATAGTTGATCGGTAATCAACTTATAGGCTCTATTACCATCCAAAAGTCTTGCCCATAAGCATACTTTCCAGCCCATAGACCAACCCGTAGAGTGGTCGCCACGTCCCTCGAGCGAACGTTTAGCTGCCTCTAGCAGAATAGGTGTATCTATGGTGATCTGTCTGCCTGGATAGAGTCCCCAGAGGTGTGACACATGGCGATGATTGTCTCTAGGATTGTCCCAATCTTCCATCCATTCTTGTAGTTGCCCCCAGCGGCCTACTTGCATAGGAGCTAAATTTTCGGCTACATTCTGCAGGCTGTCCACGAAGAGTGGCGATTCATCCATCAAAGCAGCAGCATCTATTGTGTTGCGGAAAAGGTCGCTAATCATCTGATTGTCCATCGTAGCGCCAGCTACCACCACAAAGTTGCGCTTACCATTGACACTTGGTTTGTTTTCGGGCGAGTAAGAGGGCGATGCTACCAACCAGCCATTTTGCGGCTCCTTTATCAAAAAATCCAGATAGAACTCGCATGCGCCACGCATCAATGGATAGACTTCGGCTAAATATTCTTTATCGCCTGAGAAGAGATAGCGATCCCAGAGATGCTGCGCAAACCAAGCGTTGCAGGTAGGCCAAATGCCCCATCCTGCGCCATCCACCGAACCCGTGGAGCGCCAAATGTCGGTGTTGTGGTGCAATGTCCAGCCACGACAGCCATACATCTCGGCTGTTTGTTTTCCTTGTTCGGCTGTCTCTTTGATAAGTTGCAAGAAAGGTTCGTGCATCTCGCGCAGATTGGTCAGTTCGGCAGGCCAGTAGTTCATCTCTACATTGATGTCTGTCGTATATTTTCCATCCCATGGCGCAAGACGCTGATAATTCCAGATGCCTTGAAGATTGGCAGCTTGCCCACCAGGCTGTGAACTGCATATCAGCAAGTAGCGGCCGAATTGGAAATAGAGTGCCGCAAGTTGGGGATCAAACTGGCTTGCAAATTGCTCCACACGTGCGTCGGTTGGCAGTAGAGCTTGCTCATTGCTTCCAAGGTCTAGCGAAACACGGTTGAACCATGACTCATAGGTCGCGATATGTTCCTTTTTCATCTTATTATAATCCCTGCCTGCTCGCTTCATGTAGTTGTTAGCCTGTTGCACCGCATTGCCCGACACATCTTTGTAGTTGACAAAGTTAGTCCCTGCAGATACATATAAGATGGCACTATTGGCGCCAATCAATCGCAATACACTATCTCCAACAGCCTCTAGCTTACCACCTTTGTGCTCGATGCGCGTCAGTGTACAGAATTGAATTTTCCCCTCAATCCCTTCATGGTCATTGGCTCTGCCATCTAGCTGTAGCTCCTTCTTAGCGTTAACACTCACTGCGATTCCCTCCGTATAAGGAGTACTGTAGCGTGCATCAAACGTGATCTTTCCTTTGGCAGAAGCCGTTAGTTTTATCACCAGTAAATCATCTGGAAACGAAGTAAACATCTCCCGTTCATAGGTCACACCATCCACCTCGAACATCATTGTTGCAGTAGCGTTGGCGATGTTCAAATCACGGTAATAGTTGCTATAGTGCGTGTTACCTTTAAAATCGAGATGCAGCGATCCGATGGTCTGATAGGGCATACCATTGGCACCTTGCGAGCTGATGGCTTCCCCACAAAGTGCTTGTGCTTCACTATTCTTTCCTTCGAATATCAGTTGGCGTATCTGTGGTAGTGCATCTTTTGCTTTAGGGTTGGTGTTGTTGTGCGGACCACCGCCCCACACTGTTTCCTCGTTCAGCTGAATCGTTTCGCTCTGCGGATCGCCATAGACCATTGCTCCTAGTCGACCGTTGCCCAGTGGAAGAGCTTCCACCCATCGTTCTGCAGGTCGGTTATACCATAGTTTAAGCGTATTGTCTTGCGCGTTTATTCCTGACAAAGTTGCTCCCATTAGAAGGCAGGTTGTAAAAAATCTCTTCATTTACTTTAATTGTACTTTTATGGATTTCAGATTCTTATCATTCGAGCTACCACCGTAGCATATTTCGTAGACACCCTCCAATGGGCGCATCGTGTTACTGTCCACGTCAAACCACTCGAAACTTTCGTAGGGTAGTTCAATCATCACATTTTGTAATTCATCCTTGGGAATACTCACTCGTTTGTAGGCACGTAGAGCTTTCAAAGGACCCTCTTTGTCGTTGGCGCGTTTTAAGTAGATTTGTACCACTTCTTGTCCGTCCACTTTGCTTTTATTACTTACCGGGATAGTTAGCGTCAACGTTTCTCCTTCTTTCAACTCCTTCTTATCAGCAACAGCTTTGCCATATTTAAAGTTAGAATAGCTCAATCCATGACCAAATGCGAAAAGTGGAGTTTCTTTCATGTAGCGATAGGTGCGCCCCTTCATATTATAATCTTCAAAGTCGGGCAGCTGATCGGCATTTTTATAGAAAGTCACGGGCAGACGGCCGGCCGGATTGTATTCGCCAAATAGCACATCAGCCACCGCTTGTCCACCGGCCTGCCCTGGATACCAAGCTTGCAAGATGGCTTCGCAGTTCTTACTTTCGGGTTCTAGCCCCATGGCAGATCCAGAGTAGTTGACCAATATAACTTTCTTGCCAGCTTTTTTCAGTTCGGCCAGCAGATTGCGTTGTACGGCAGGAAGCTCTATATTGGTGCGGTCGCCACCCTTAAATCCTTCTGCGTTTACCGGCATTTCCTCGCCTTCAAGTAAAGGAGATATACCTCCAGCAAATACCACAACATCCACATCATTCAGTTGCGCCAGAAGAGTTTCTGTGTGAAGTGGTGCTTCTTCCAGCAAGTTGAAGTTGAGATAAGAATCATCCTTCAGTGCAAAGAATAGCAATTCAATATCATACTTCTCTCCAGCTTTCACAGGCATGGAGTAAACATTCTCTGGATTTTTCACATTGATCTTTTCGGAAACCACTTCGCCATTCACAGAAATGACCAATTTGCCATTAGTGTGAAGATTAAAGACGGCTTCTCCACTTTCTTTGGGAGTCAGTACGGTTTTGTATTGCGCGGCAAATCCAGTCAAGTTTACACCAGCTGCAAAGGCAGTAGCACCGAGTGTGTTGAAGTGGAAAGGCGTGCTGTTCCAAACTTCAGCCGCAGGCTCGCCCGCAAATGTTTGATTGTTCCAATATTCGGCCATGAAACCCGATTTACCCTGATAACTGCACTGTCCGAAAAGGCTGTTGTAAGTCATCTCATCTACATGTCCACATCCTTGCAGGTAGACCACCTGTTCGGCAGGAAGATAGCTCCGTATTCCCTCTAGCAATGTACTAGTGTGCGAGGGGAACCCATTGTAGTTGCCCCACTGCATCACCGAGTCATTGGCGTTGGGACCGATCAAAGCGATTTTAGCATTCTTGTCGAGGGGTAGAATATTCTTTTGATTTTGCAATAGTGTCATTGTCTGCTGAGCTATGCTTAGCGCCAGGTCGCGATGATTTTCGCAGTCCACTACGCTATAAGGTATTTGCCAAGGTTTTATTTCCTCCATCTCGCCGAGTTCAAAGCGCGCCTTCATCAGTCTCTTCACTGCAATATCTATTTGTTCTTCACTAATCAATCCTTGTTCCACAGCTTTGGGAAGAATGCGATAATTGCGTCCACACTCGAGATCAGTGCCTTGAATCACTGCATCTGCCGAGGCATGAGCCGAGTCACGATGTGTCTCATGGCGTTTCTTGCCATAAAAATCAGTGATGGCCCAGCAATCCGATACCACTATGCCATCAAAGCCCCACTCGTCGCGCAAGATTTGTGTTAACAGCCTATTGCTGCCACAGCAAGGTTCTCCCTCGTAGCGATTATAGGCGCACATCACCTCTTTCACTCCAGCCTCTTGTACCAATACTTTGAAGGCGGGCAGATAGGTTTCCCAAAGATCACGTGGCGAAATATTCTCCGCGTCAAAGCTGTGTCGATTCCATTCTGGACCCGAATGCACGGCATAGTGCTTGGCACATGCATGCAGTTTATCGTATTTCGCACTGTCTGGACCTTGTAGGCCATTGACCACTGCTACTCCCATCCGACTAGTTAGATAGGGGTCTTCACCATACGTTTCTTGGCCTCGTCCCCAGCGTGGATCGCGGAAGATATTGACGTTTGGCGTCCACATTGTCAATCCTTGATAGCGTTTGTATTCGCCTCGGTTGTTGAAATCATGATTCTTGGCACGAGCTTCGTCGGATGCCGCAGTGAATACCTCATATACCAATGGGTCATTGAACGAGGCCGCCATCCCTATGGTTTGTGGGAATACGGTTGCCAGTCCGGCACGTGCCACGCCGTGCAATGCTTCGTTCCACCATTCGTAGGGGCGGATACCAAGTCGCGGTATAGCGGGTGAGTTGTTTTGCATCAATGCCGCTTTTTCTTCCAGTGTCAGTCGTTGTACCAAATCTTCAGCACGTTCTTCTGCCGAGAGATTCGGGTTTTGATAGGGTAATTGAGCGGATAAGTGTTGACTGCCTAAAACCATTGT
>CAMTPC010000146.1 GCA_947074295.1 uncultured Bacteroides sp.
AGTGCTACTGCAAACACCACTCTCCAAGAACTAAATATGCAAGAGGTTGTTTTCGATGGAGATATGACAGGACTATTAGCCGATTGCTCTGCTATCACTATCATCAATATGCCACATATTGACTATAGCGGTGACCTCAGAGCATCTGCCAACCCTAACTGTATGATATATGTACCAGAAGGAACCATTGCACAAAGTACAATGGACTTAACCAACATTGTAAGTGGTGATCAATCAATGGGAGCTATCAAAATAGACGATGCACATCCTTTCCATATAGCCAGAGCATTTAATGTATCAGAGAATACAGTTAGCTATACGCGTACATTCGTTGGAGCTGGAGCAGATGGTGGATGGCAGACAATCAATCTACCATTTGATGTTACAAGCATCAGCGAAGACAATGGTGCTTATCAAGTAGATAACATGCGTCCAGTTACTCCAGAGCAGTCTGGTGATTTTTGGTTGAAAGGACATACTGGAAGTACAGAAACAGAAGTGAATTTTGGTAATACAGATCTTCTCTTGGCACATACACCTTATATGATTGCCTTCCCCGGTAAATATTGGGGGAATGTCTTCCCTGATAATTGGAGTGTGGTATTTGAAGGCACTTCAGCAGAGTTTGATATAACCAAAGCTTCAACAGTAACTTCCGATTATTACCACTACAAAGGTAATTATGACAATTTGATAGATGATGACACTAATGCTTCGTATTATATCTTGAATAGCGAAGAAAACCAATTCGTGAAAGCAAGTAGCCAGAAGCTTAAACCATTCTATAGTTATTTTGTAGATAAAGTTTCAACTCAAAGCAATAAAGTCAGTGCTCTCAGTATAGGTGATGGAACAGGAGGAACTACAGGGTTTATCCCACTCAATAACAATCAAGAACAAACTTATGCCATAGAGGGTAGTAAAGGTGAAATCATTGTCTATATTAATGATGACAGCGAAATAACAGTCTATGATATAAATGGTAATACACTCTACAAGAAAATAGTATCCGAGGGTGTGGAGAAGATAAAACTTCCACAAGGATTCTATATCGTAAATAATAATAAAGTAATCGTACACTAATCAAACTAATAAAAATACCATTATGGAAAACCAAGAATTGAAAACAATCAAGCTAGAGAATTATGAAGCTCCTAAAGTAGAAGTAATTGAAATGGAAATCGAAAGTCCCATTCTGAATCTATCATCGAGAAGTTCATCAGGACCAACAGGACCAAGCATGCAATCGGAAAGATCAAGATATTAAACCAGAGGATAAACCATACAAAACTATCTAAAAACCTCTGTTACATACAATAAACAAGTTATTAACTAGTTAATAAAAGAGTATATAGTATGATTCTATATGCTCTTTTTTAATTGTAATATTCGTTATGAAGAGACTATTTACACTATTATTCCTTTCTACTATTATAACTACTATCAGTTTTGCTCAATATGCTATGGGTAGTTGGCAAAGCTATCTTTCTTACCACAACGTAGTGAAAGCCGAACCTGCCGGTAACCTGATTTACGTTATTGGCAATGGAGGTCTATTCTCTTATGACAAAGAGGATCAGAGTGTACAAACCTATTGGAAAGACAATCAGCTCAATGATACAGATATTGCCCACATAGCTTATAATAAAGCGAACAAAACTCTTGTCATTGTTTATAGAAATGGGAATATTGACTTACTTATCAATGATCGTGATGTCTATAATCTTCCTGATTATATGAACAAGAACATGACGCAAGATAAAACTATCAACAACATATCTTTTGAGGGTGATGATGCCTATCTATCGACTGCATTCGGTATTATAGTCATCAATCTTAAAAAGAGGGAGATTGCCAATTCATATATATTCAATAGAATGGTCAATGATTGCGCTATTGACGGAGGATATATCTATGCGGCCACTCCAGATGGGTTGCTAACAGGTAAACTAACGGACAACTTGCTCGACATTAACAACTGGAGGTTAGTTTCAAGCTATGCGTATAATTATGTCGCTATTTATGAAAACGAATTGATTGGTGATATTGTCGGTTCTGGAATTTATCTGATCAATCGCCAAAACTTCAGTCACGAACAGATTATTTCTGGTAATTATACCTATATGTATGTCTATGACAATAAACTCTTTGCGGGCAATACGGATGCGTTATTCATGTTTGATAGCTTGAGTAAGTCCTACTATCTGGAACCCGGATTGAATATATCATCCATCGCGTATGAAAATGGAGTATATTGGGTAGCAAGTTTGGAAGAAGGCTTAAAGGGGTTAAGGTTTGATGACGATACGCGCATTTTCACGCCTATCATTTCTTCTATCACACCCAATAGCCCAAAAAGAAACCACATCTACAATATGCGCCTTTTGGATGATAAACTCTATATAACAGGAGGTGGTGTAGGATCTATGTGGGCATACGATCGCAGAGGATTAGTAATGTCTCTTGACAATCATGATTGGAGTTATTTTCAGGATGATGATATCTGGAAGATTACAGGTCTAAATTATAAAGACATCATTGATATTGTCCAAGATCCAAAAGACGATAGACGTCACTATGTTTCTTCGTTCGGTCAGGGTTTATACGAGTTTTATGACGGCGAATATACCAATCGCTATTACTATGATAATAGTACACTAGAAAGCACCCTTCCTAACAACCCAGCTGCCAAGCCCGAATATGTCCGAATAGGAGGCATGAGCTATGACAAAGAAAATAATCTGTGGATACTTAATAGCGAAGTGAGTAATACTATTCAAATAATGAAGGAAGATGGTTCATGGAAGGCTCTTTCTTATTCGTCGACCAATTTTCCTACTTTCTTTAAAGAGTGTTTGTTCGATCGATATGGTAGATTTTGGGCCATATCTTCACTAGAGTTTGACTATGGGGTTTTCTGCTTGGATTATAATGGAACGATTGATGATACAACAGATGATGAACATAAGTTCGTCACTAATTTTATTAATCAAGATGGCACCCAGCTTTCACACAAGGGGATTAACTGTATCACTGAAGACAAAGATGGAGCAATCTGGATTGGTACTATGCAAGGGCCTATTGTACTCTACAACACCTCACGCTTTTTTGAATCGGGATATAACTGCACACAAATAAAAGTACCGCGTAATGATGGTACAAATCTTGCCGATTATCTTCTGGCCAGTGATAATATTACCGCGATAGCTGTAGATGGAGGCAACAGAAAGTGGATTGGAACTGGTGGAAATGGTGTGTACCTAGTCAGCCCGGATGGTCTGGAAACCATCGAACATTTTACCAAGGACAATAGTCCTCTTCCTGATAATAACATCACATCATTATTGATACATCCCAGCACAGGGATGCTTTACATTGGTACTGATAAAGGATTGGTCTCTTATCAGACGGAGGCGACTGAAGGTGCAGATAGATTTGAAGAGGCCAATGTCTACGCATATCCAAATCCTGTCCATTCGGGATATACGGGGGTAATCACTGTTACAGGATTGATGCGTGATAGTGATGTAAAGATTGTAAATGTCAGTGGCGAGCTGGTTTTCGAAGGAACATCCACTGGCGGACAATTTACATGGAATGGTCGAAATCGGTCGGGCAACAAAGTCGCATCAGGTGTCTATTTTGTATTGGCTTCCGACCAAGAAGGAAAAGAAGGTATTGTCACAAAGATTGTGATGATCAAGTAATAAACCAGTTATTAACCGAGTGGTTAATAACTGGCAGAAGCTTTCAAACCTGCTTTCTCCAACAATGCCACTATATGGTTCAATTCCTCGGGAGTGGCTTTTCGAAGCCCCTGGGCGGGGGTTTCACGATCTATGGTATAGATCATCACTTGACTAGGTGCAATCTTTTTGACGGTATCCAACCATGGTTGCAGATATTTATCCGATAAGTTACTAACATCTTTCCCATTATATTCACCATGCATGAATAGAGTCTGAATGATGCAGTGTCCCTTAAACTCTCCCAATTTCTCGATAATCTCTTCTAGGTCATATTTTCCTGTAGGCTGATCTACCAAATGTATATAATCGGTATCCACCGTATCCAGTTTCACTATATTATTATCCACCTTCATCAGCGCATCAAAAACGGGTTGACGAGTAATGAAAGTCCCGTTGGTCAACACACTTACTTTTGCATTTGGAAAATAATGGTTACGCAGTTCGATCGTATCGTCTATGATACCTGCGAAATCGGGATGAGCTGTGGGTTCGCCATTTCCAGCGAAGGTCAACACATCGGGAGCAGGGCCGTTAGCTTTCATATCCTTCAAACGATCTTCAAGGGCATCTTTTACTTCTTTTCGTGTGGGCAACTTTTGTTTGGGACGACGGTCCTTATTAAATCCACACTCACAATAGATACAGTCGAAAGAACAAAACTTACCATCGGCAGGCAAAAGGTTGATACCTAACGAAACTCCTAAACGTCGCGAGTGAACTGGCCCAAAAATGGGTGAAGGATATATAACGGTCATGATTGTATTACTTTAATGATCTAGATTGAAAAATAGAGTTATCAACAGACAAAGATAACTGAAATAATAGAAACAGATAGATGACTGATTGGTTCGTATTTTATAAATGATAATTAATCTTATAGAAAGAAAATAAACCAACTACTATATGTCTTAATAATTCATCATATATACTTTTTAGAAACTCGTAGTTATTAACAAGCATTTATTTCATAAACATCCTTTTAAAGATACACAGCGAAGATTTAACCAGTTATACACATACCTTATAAACTGTTGTTAATAACTATACAGGAGTATTTTGTATAATATTATATATATATTTACTTTTTATCAAGGCATTATACGATAATCGGGAAATACACGCTTAAGCACATGTAAATAGATGATTATCCGAAATATAATCGTATTTTTGCGTTATGCAAAAGGCTTTACATATAGCCTGGATAACAATACTGGCTATTCTTCTTCCCGTATCGGTGTTGTCGGCTCAAGAGCCCACACCACAACCCACCAGGTTTTTAGTACCGCTTTGTATTCACAATGGCGACACGATACCCTATGTGCAATTGCCTACCGTCTATGTATTCAAACCCCTCACTTTTAAGAACAAAAAAGAGCGCGAGGCCTATTATCGTTTGGTGCGCAATGTCAAGAAAGTCTATCCCATTTCATTAGAAATCAATAAGATTATCATTGAGACATACGAATACTTACAGACCTTACCCAATGAAAAGGCACGTCAGAAGCATATAAAGGCAGTAGAGAAAGGTCTGAAGGAACAATACACAGCACGTATGAAGAAGCTGACCTTCGCGCAAGGAAAGCTGTTGATAAAGCTAGTAGACAGACAGTGCAACCAGAGTTCTTATGAATTAGTAAAAGCCTTTATGGGCCCGTTTAAAGCCGGTTTTTATCAAACCTTCGCTTCAGTATTTGGTGCCAGTCTCAAAAAGGAATATGATCCAGAAGGTGAGGATAAACTCACCGAACGTGTTGTGTTATTAGTAGCCAATGGGCTCATATAAACATTGACTACCAATAGGTTACAGAGTTATCAACAGTGTTGTTAAAACTCTGTTTGTAGTTTATTGAATAAGTCCCAAACCACGATTCCTGCTGTTACCGAAACGTTGAGCGAGTGCTTGGTACCATATTGTGGAATCTCTATACAGCCATCTGAGTGATTGATTACTTCTTGCTGTACACCTTTCACCTCATTACCCAATACCACTGCATACTTGTTAGTAACTTCTAACTGTAAGTCATTCAGCATGATACTCCCTTCGGCCTGCTCTATACTATATACTTTATAGCCATCTTTCTTTAAGTTATCAACAGCCTCAAGTGTATTATTCACATACTTCCATTCCACAGTGTATTCAGCTCCAAGCGCCGTCTTATGTATCTCAGGATGAGGAGGTATAGCAGTTATACCACATAAATAAATGCATTCCACTCTAAAAGCATCTGATGTACGGAACACAGATCCGATGTTGTGCAAACTGCGCACATTATCGAGCACCACCACCAATGGCAGTTTCTCGGAAGTTTTAAAATCATCGGCATCCATACGGTTCAACTCCGTAATCTTCAGTTTACGCATCTCTTTCATCCGTTTTATTATTTATATTATCTATTCATTTTCAATGAATTACACTGCAGTTAATGATAAGTGTAATTACATACTACATTTAGCTTCACAAAAGTAAATCATTCTGTTTATTTCCTTGTTAACAGATGGGGAAAACTTGTCAATAAGCAGCTAAAAGGTTTTTAAAAATAATCCTTGCATTATTCATTATTCTGTGTAAGCCGAACTGGCATTTAACAATGCAAAAAAGTTAGCCTAAACTTTCAAGCTACTTCTTAGTGGTTTTTTCAGCAGTTTTATACACGTTGATAAGCATAAAGTTTTTAACTTTGCGGTTTATAAACCGATTACTAATAACTATCATTAAGTCATTTATTCTCAACAGATAACCCTATTTACAGATGGTTTATAACCTACTAATAACTATAAACTGGCTACTAATAAATAAATATGCAACTATTCTGTTGTTTTTTTACTAACACTATTAACAGCCTATTATAATCATCATAGATTTTTTTTAAATTAGAAGAAAGAAAATATATTTATTATGAATGAACTGATAACTACTATCGAAAAGCTGAAGAAAGAAAAGAACGCTGTCATTCTGGCCCACTACTACCAGTCGGGCGACATTCAAGATATAGCCGACTTCGTGGGCGACAGTTTGGCATTGGCTCAATGGGCGGCCAAAACCGAAGCCGACATCATTGTGATGTGTGGTGTTCATTTCATGGGCGAAACGGCGAAGATCCTTTGCCCCGACAAGAAAGTGTTGGTGCCCGATTTGGAAGCCGGCTGCTCGTTGGCTGACAGTTGTCCTGCCGACAAGTTCGCTGCGTTCGTTTCGGCTCACCCCGATCATACGGTTATCTCTTACGTCAACACCTCGGCTGCTGTGAAAGCTGTGACTGATGTGGTGGTGACTTCTACCAATGCCCGTCAAATCGTGGAGAGTTTTCCCGCTGACGAGAAAATTATCTTCGGACCGGACCGCAACCTAGGAAATTACATAAACTCGATTACAGGGCGCGAAATGATGCTTTGGGATGGTGCCTGTCATGTGCACGAACAATTCTCGGTGGAGAAGATCGTGGGGCTGAAAAAAGCGCATCCATCGGCCGAAGTGTTAGCTCACCCCGAGTGCAAAAGTACCATCTTGGCTTTGGCCGACAAAATTGGCTCGACCGCTGCGCTGTTGAAACACGCTATTAACAGCGATAAAAAAGAGTTCATTGTAGCCACCGAGTCGGGCATCTTACACGAGATGCAAAAACAGTGTCCTGAGAAGACTTTCATACCTGCACCTCCTAACGATAGTACTTGTGCTTGCAACGAGTGTAGTTTCATGCGTCTCAACACGATGGAGAAGCTGTACAACTGCTTAAAAGATGAGACTCCAGAGATCATAGTAGACGCAACGGTAGCTTCCAAAGCGATACGTCCTATCCAAAGAATGCTCGACATTTCAGAAACATTGGGTTTGTAAACAACCCTGTTGATAAGATATTGAAAACGGATTTATAGCGGTGTGATAACTGCTGTAAATCCGTTTTTTCGTTGGTAGAATCTAATGTTTTAGTTCGATACAAGATAGGACAAAAGGATCCGAAAATGCGGATCAGTAAAGTATTGATTAATAGGATTGTATGTATAGGTTGGTGAGTAGCCTTTGCCACCGACCAGGCAAGGGCTACTTTGCTTGCTGGCAAAGGGAGGTCACC
>CAMTPC010000147.1 GCA_947074295.1 uncultured Bacteroides sp.
TTTAAAAGGGAATCCGATGCAATTTCGGAGCTGTACCCGCAGCTGTAATCCTCCACAAAAGTCTTGCACAATGATGTCACTGTTGTCTCTGAAGGCGATGGGAAGGCGTGCAAGATGGAGGTAGCCAGAAAACCTGCCAAAGATTATAAACTTATAATGTGCTTCGGGAAAAAAGCATGGTAGGTGATCGGGGTAATATCGTGTACCATCATGGCATTTCCCATTCATTTCCTTCCTTCACTTTTTGACTTGAAGTATTTAATTATTCAACCTATTAATTATTTATTTCACAGTTATGACATTTAACTTCAAGAACTATTTCGGCTTAGCTTTGGCTACTGTTTGCCTATTTTCTTTAACAGCGTGCGACAGCGATGAAAATTTTGCCACACCAGAGGAAGAGATCAATCCTCCTGCCGAAACAATCTACCCGGTAGATTTCCGTTTCCTTACTTTCAATCATGAGGGGAATTACGGCGAAAAACCATCCATCTCGTATATCGGCAAGAATGGCGAGGTTTATTCGGACTACCTGATGCAGGTAAACAACTTCCAAATCAAAGATAATCCCCACAATGCTCTACAGGTAGAAGATGACTTATACATCGTGCATGGTAGTTTTTGGTCGGACAATGGATTGGTGCAGGTCAATCCCAACAGCTTTGAGCTGAAAAGACACTTCAACCTGAAAGGTAAGCTAAGAAGCTATAATGCCGTACAACTAGAAGACAACAAAGTATTCGTGGCAGGTGATGAGCTGGACTATACCTACAACGCGATTGTAGGCGATTTGAACGCAGAGAGCGATGATGATTTTGTACTTCAAGAAATGAATACAGGTATCGTGGTGAACGCCATGACGCGTGTAGGCGATAACATATTCATGGCTTCCGCTGCTGCATCTTCTCCCTTATTGATGATGAATGTGAATAACCTTTCGGCAGAAGGCATCCAAACGCTTGCCGAAAATTTCCAACTGACTAATCGTGCCAACAGATTCGTAAGAGATAAGAATAACAATCTTTGGGTGGCTATCAAGCAAAGTCAACGTGTGAAGCTCATCGCTATTAACGGCGAAACAGGTGCTATCGTACACGAGGTACTTATGCCTTATAGCGTAAGCACTCTGCTTGAAACGATGTATGATATCAGCAATGATGGTGCTACCCTCTATGCACGTAGCCACAAAGCCATCTTTAAGATTAATGTAGATAACCCACAAGAGTTAGATGAAGCTGACTATGAGTATCGCGACCATATCGGTCTACTCAAAGATCTGAAGATGACAGAAGATGGTACGCTTATCTTTATCAATCAAAGACAAGAGTCTTTCTATCCTAGCGAAGTGGTGGAATTGACAATCACCGATGATGAAAATTGGGGAATCCAGAGATATGATATCGGCTATCAAGGCACAATCTTATTTGTACCCAACTATGCAAAAGATTTTTAACTGTTTCGCTATTGCAATGCTACTCTGCCTTGGCTGTACGCCAGTGGCAGAGTATGAGGCTCCCGAAAGCCTAAACGATATTCGCGCTATCGTGGTGAGCGAGGGACAGTTTGGCTACGGAACTTCGTCTCTTACTTCCCTCTCATACGATGGTACGGTTGAACAAGATCTGTTCCGTCGTATCAATAACCGTCCGATGGGTGATGTGGCACAGTCGATGACACGTATTGGTGACTATTTCTACGTACCACAAAACAACTCACGCAAAGTAGAAGTGATGGATTATAAGACGTTCCAATCCATTGAAACTATGCCTATTGATCGCGATGTTATCCCTATGTATGTACAGCATCTAGGTGGTGACTCGATCATCGTGACAGATCAGAAGCCTAATTCGCAGCTCATCATCATGGATATCAATCATGGTACAGAACGCAGCGTGGTGCGCCGCACCATTTCGATGGGTGGCTACAACCGCTCGTTCCAGATGCAGCTCATCGGCAACAAGTTATTTGTAGGTGCAGACCGTATGTCGGTCTTCGATCTTGGCAACATCACAGAACAAGGTCGACGCGAGCTGAGAAAGCAAAGCGGTGAGAATATACAAGTGACAGACTTCTCAAAGCTGGTTTTAGACCATTTAGGCAGACTCTGGGTATTAGGTTATTGGCAAGTATTTTGTATCGATCCAGCAACTGAGACGACAATCCACGAACTCAATGTGGGCGACCTGAAAATTAACAGCCGCACATCAAGCATGGATATTTCGCCCGATGGACGCACAGTTTACTTCAATTCGGCGCGTCGTGTGTACACCATTGATGTAGACAATCCTGTAGTTCCGACAGAACCTATCATCTACCCTACTCGTGACGATGGTCGCACGGTCTACCTGATGACCATATCGCCCGAGAATACTATATTCTTAAGTGAAGTGCTATATGGCTCCTTATCACGGTCGCGCATCTTCGAGTACGATCAAGATGGGACAGAATTGCAAACTTTTCGTGCAGGCATCTTCTCACACTTCATCTATTTCCACTAAGTAATTGTCGCGCCTTTGTCAACTAGATATCAAGGGCGCGATATCTTGTTCTTAAGGTATTGCCATTACAAGGCAAGCTCTTCACTACAAACCCATCTCCTCTACCCCAATTCGACATGATTCGCACTCTTATTTTCTGTATCGCACTTATAATAAATACTTTTGCATTATCCGCTCAACAGCAGGACAATAGAAGAACTATTGACTTAGAAGAAGTAACCGTCACTGCCAAGAAAAAACAAGCCGATGCAGCTATCGGCGCCAAAGTAAGCGAGATCACCCAAGAAGATATCAAGACTAATATCACCAAGAGTCTTTCGGAGATACTCTGGGAAAGCAGCCCCATACAGATCAAGAGCATGGGACAAGGCGCCATGGCCACTGCATCGTTCAGAGGAACGGCATCATCGCATACGCAGGTGATGTGGAATGGCATCTCCATCAACTCAACACAATTGGGTAGTTTTGACCTGTCTATGGTGCCTGTCTATTTTGTAGACAATATCAGCCTGTATCATGGAGGAAGCGCACAAAAGGGTGGAAGCGGTGCATTAGGTGGAAGCATCAACTTCGGTAACGAAATATATAACGATAGCAAACCGACAGGTTCACTGCTTTTCGAAGCCGGGAGCAACGACACGTATACTGGTGCTGGTAGCTTCTCGTTCGCAAAAAAAAGATTCTCTTCTAGCACAAAGTTCTTCTATCAACAGTCGGATAATGACTATTTGTATCTAAATACAGTCTACCAGAAAGACCCTTTTAAGGAGCGGCGCAAAAATGCGGACTATCGTCAAGCGGGTGTGCTACAAGGATTCGGCTATCGACTCAAGAACAACGACCAGATTTCGGCCACTTGTTGGTGGCAGTATGACAACCGCTCACTGCCCCAAGGCATATATATCGACAACATCCCAGAGGAGAAGAACAGAAGCAACAATGTCCGCACCATGATCCATTATGACGCCATGCGTGACAATTATACCTTCAACACCACCCTAGCCTATTTCTATAGCGATATGCACTACACGCGCTGTTTTGACAAAGTGTTGACAAATCAGAGTGACAATATCAACAACAGTTTCGTGGCTAAGGGAGAATTCAATTATACGGGCATTGACAAACTTGCCTTGACAGGACTATTGACTTATCGCCTAGATCAGGTACGTTCGGAAAGTATTGAAGGAAATACCAAAACACGCAATACGATCAATGCCACAGCCGTAGCCTCTTATCGTATCACTTCTCGCCTGCATTTCGACGCACGTGTGCCGCTGGAATGGAGCGAAGAAAAGCTATTCGCGCGTTACAATCTATCGGCACGCTATCGTCTGATCGACCAATGGCTGACACTGAAAGCCAGCAATGGATATAACTACCGCATCCCGACGTTGAATGATATGTACTGGCAACCAGGTGGCAATCCTGATCTTAAACCCGAAAAAGGGTTTTCGTCCGACTTCACGATAATGACTCAACCGACATTTGGGAATGTGGCTCTGAAGCTGGAAGCTACTTATTTTTATATGAATATCGATGACTGGATCATGTGGATCGTCAAGGAGAAAGGGCCGATCTGGGAACCCGTCAATTTCAGCAATGTCATTTCGCAAGGTGTGGAGATCAATGCCGACTTGCGCCTACAATGGGAGAAAACCATACATACCCTATCGGGCAATTATGCCTATACTCACTCAGTAGATAATAGCTACCGCGAGGAAGGTACTCAAGGCAAACAATTGCCCTATATCCCACGCAATCGCTGGACAGCAGGCTACCGGTTCAACTATAAAGATACAGTTTGGTTTCACTATAACATCACCTATACGGATGCTCGATTTACCAGTGCAGACGAGGCCTATCAGACGGAAGCCTATATGCTTCATAATGCCGAAGCTGGCTATAAATGGACAATGAAAAACGGAGTGAGCATGGATTTTACCTTGAAGGTGGATAATATCTTTAATGCTTATCACGAAAGCACGCAATACTATCCAATGCCTCTACGCATGTTTTGGGGAAGGATAATTTATTCTTTTTAAAATAAATGTATTCATCATGCAACGTTTTCTATCTTTGTTACGTCTAATGAAGAAAGAAACGAATTTATAACAAAAAAATCAGTCTATATGAGAAAGAGTATTTTGAAGTTTGCAAATAGTATATGCTTCATTTTATTGTCGATAAGTTGCAATGCCCAGGATAAGATCGTCGCAAACGACAACATCATAACACGTACCATTGAAATCAGTGATTATGATTGTTTAGAGGTTTCAGGTTGGGCTAGCGTCATTTATACTCAATCCGCCAATCAACCCCATACCTTGCGTATCGAAGCGCCCGACAATGTGATTGATCTGCTCGAGTGCGAAGCCAAAAATGGTAAACTTACGATAAAGACAAAGAATAAATTCAACATCAATTTCAACAATAAGAAAAGACCCATCATCTATACATCCAGCATCGAGATGAAGGAAATGTCTCTTAGTGGTTCAGGAGATATCATCGTGAAAAGCAATCTTCTATCCGAACAACTCAACATTTCATTAAATGGATCGGGTGATATTAAAGGGCTAGACATCAGCAGTGCCGACAAACTAAATATTTCAATGAATGGTTCGGGAGATATTAACTTCAATCGTGTAAAAGCCAACGAAGTATCTTTAAGCTTAAATGGATCTGGCGATCTGCATATTGGAACCGTTTCTGCCAACAGCGCATCAACAAAAATTAATGGCAGTGGAGATTTAGGTGTAGGTATACTCACATCGAACACTTTATATGCTCAACTCAATGGCAGTGGAGATCTTTCCATAAAAGGGATTCAGGCCCAAAGCGTAACAGGTCACTTACAAGGCTCAGGTGATCTGAATTTTGCAGGTAGCACAATTAATGCATCCCTGAGCGTACGAAGTTCGGGCAACCTAAGGGCCAAAGCACTGGAAGCGCAAATAGTAGAAGCCTCTGTATCAGGAAGCGGCGACATTACATGTTGCGCCAACAACAGCCTAACAACCAATATCAAAGGTTCAGGTGGAGTCGCTTATCGTGGTAAACCAGCCGAAGTGATCAACAAAACGAAAAAACAAGCAAGAAAACTATAAGACAAATCAGAATTAACCATTTTGCAACAAATAAAAAAATAGTATATTTGTTGCAAAATGGCATTATTGGTAATAATGTAGATTCCAAACACCAGAAATTTTTCTCATGAGATCACTATTACTCTGCCTGATAATTAGCATCTTAGCATGCACAAGCTGCATTAAAATTATTGATTTATCACAAAACAATACAGACAATAATGAAGAGGTGGAAGATATCAAGCCACAAGATGAAGCTAAATTACTATCATTCAATATAAACAAGGAATTAAATCCTGTCATAAACGAGAATATAGAGTTCACAATATATAGCAATAATAACATCACTGCATATACCAAAGCAGATTTCGACACCAAACATTTGATTGCAAGTTTCGAAATCGAAAACGGCTATGCGACCATCAACTCTCGTTATCAAGAAAGCGGAATCAGTAAAAATGACTATACCAATAAGTTCGAATTCGTTGTCAATGGACATAATAATAAGAAAAAAACCTATATCGTCCATTTGTTGCCATACACAGGATTGCCTGTTGCAACCATCACGACTTGCAATGAGAAGGAAATAGTCAATAAAGAAGATTGGTTACCAGCCAATATGCATATTGACGGAATGGGTATTTTTGAGGATTTCAATGACAGCCTATACGTAAGAGGTAGAGGCAATGGCAGTTGGAAATTTCCTAAAAAGCCCTTCAACGCAAAGCTCTATAACAAGAAAGGTGTGTTAGGCATGAACAACCATAAGCGCTGGTGCTTTTTGGCCAATTATCGCGACCGTACACTTTTACGCAATGATCTTGTTTTTAAACTAGGACAAATGACCGATGGCCTGGAGTGGACTCCAAATGGAGAGTTTGTTGAAGTCATTTTTAACGGGAAGCATCAAGGCAATTTCTATATTTGCGAACACATCCGTGTTGATAGTAAGCGAGTAAACATAAATGAAATTAAAGCCAACACTACCAATATAACTGGCGGCTACCTTCTTGAGTTGGATCGCTACTTTGACGAGGTTAATAAGTTTAAGACAGTAATCAATGAATGGCCGGTTAACATCAAATCGCCGGATGAAGATGTTTTTACCACAGAACATTTAGAGTATATTGAAAACTACTACAACACTATTGAATTTTTACTCCAAGAAGGTAATTTTGAATTGCTATACAATGAATACTTAGACATCAACTCGTTTGCGGATTATTATTTAATACAAACATTATCGGGTAACACAGAACTTCAAAGCATATATAGCGTGTATTGCTATAAAAAAAGAGACGGTAAGCTTTATGCGGGTCCGTTGTGGGATTTCGACTTATCAACCTTTTCACGTGAATCTGGCACTACCCACAACACCTCTGTATGGTATAAGTATTTATTAAAAGATTCTGCCTTCAAAAAGGTATTAAAAGAAAGATATACAAAACTAAAACCTAAGATTCATGATTGGGGCATTGACTATTTAAATAAGCAGTATGCTTATCTACATAAATCAGAGGCAGAAAATTGGAAATACTGGGAGATTGATACAAACTTTCTTTATAATAGACTCAATGGTGATGAAACATTTGCTACATATGAGGAGGGTATAAATCGATTGATTTATATGTTTCAGGAACGTATAAACTGGCTCGAATCATATTTGGATTGAGAATAAAATAATCAACTTTACAAATATACTTATTTGTCTACCGATATAGAATTAAACTCACGCACAGCCTCAAGCGTATATTCGTTTCTATCAACGGTGACAATGAGGATATAGATAAGAACAAGTAATAGAATTATAAGAAATGCTTTAATCCGCATATAGTTGTCGTGTATTGAAAATCGTTCTCAAAGGTAGAATAATTCTAGTAAAACCTTCAATAAATACAACTTTTAATTAGCAG
This sequence comes from uncultured Bacteroides sp., assembly GCA_947074295.1. Lineage (GTDB taxonomy): Bacteria > Bacteroidota > Bacteroidia > Bacteroidales > Bacteroidaceae > Bacteroides. The sequence continues at coordinate 7,495 of CAMTPC010000147.1, forward strand.
TAAAGAGAATCTCTGACAGATAGCTAATGAGTTACAATTACTTATATGCATTAAAAAAAGGTCTCCCATTAAATGGAAGACCTTTTTTAATTTATGTGGTCAATGATTGATTACAATTGTGGACCAGAAGCGATCAATGCTTTAGCAGCATCGTTGTCGCAGTATTG
>CAMTPC010000148.1 GCA_947074295.1 uncultured Bacteroides sp.
AATATATAACATCCTTTATTATGTATCCTGTCGTAAAAATCGTCTTTGACGGGCAAACCCACTGAATAATGACCCCTCATTGCCTATTCAAACTACCCTCTAATTTTCTACTTTCAGCTTCGAGTTTTTGTATAAACGCCTTATTTTGCCTGTTAAAAATGGATAATTAAGAGAGCATGCCAAACAAAAAACTTAATATGAATAAAACTCGTCAAGTCCTTCATTGTTATGCATCTGGTCAGGGCTCAAAATCAATCAGTAATTAGCTTTCGATAACTCATAATACATAAAGAAGTATTTACAGATCTATCACAAAAGCGAGCTAAGTATCATCAATAAAGAAAGTCGAGAGCTAATTCCTCTCTAGTACAGTAGACATTGATTGTCTATACTTTCTTAAGGGATAACACGCCCATATCCTTACAGGGTATATCAACCTCCTCGTTCCACTCCTTGAGCACCGACCTTAACATCGCCGCATAGGTTCTGGCTGAGTTTAGCCTTTCCTAACCATACCCTTTGATTTGCCTTCTTTATATCCATAATGTTAGTATTGGTTAGGTCATGGCGGGAGAATTAACCCCCACCATTTAATTACGTTATCCTTAACCACTTCTTGATGGTTCTGTAGATATTGCGGATAACACTTTTCGCGCTCTCCCTTTCAGGCTTTATACCTGCACTCTCGCATAAGTTCTTATAATACTCCTCGCTATGGGCTATGTCTCGGAACTTGGTCCTCACCCTGTTTCTGTACTCCATACTAGTAAAAGGCAAACCTAAAATGACAAGACCCGCTAGGGTTAATAGCAGATAATAGCCGCTCTCCCCTAGGAATAGGACTATCAGCACGCAGAAAATCAATAAACCTACAATCTGGCTCATAATTCTACCTCCTTTCTTACTCCTTCAATGAATCTTTCTGACGCTACACCCGTTATGGAGAAATTACGAGTGGCGACAATACGTTTCTCTTCCCCGTCATAAACCTGTGGGCTTTCTATTTCTCATAGGCTTAAGATGTTTTGCAATATAGTAAATTTTAAAACAAATCTGCAGCTCCCAGTGAATTTAACCACATTGGGAGCTGCAGATTTATTCAGCTATCATTGCGATGAGATCGTTTATGATTCTTACACCTACTCCCACTTCAGATCCTCTTCTGAAAGCTTCGGACAAATCAGCGAAGCTCCCTATCATACCATCGGTGTCGTCATCATACAGGGCGTATATGCTCATGCCAACACCGTTAAACACCTCACATGGCTGTTGCTATGATAACAGTAGGTGCATCGATGAAATTCCCTTAAACGAGGTAGTAAGTGTAACCCACACCATAATGAAGCAATACTATCGATGCCTTGCGAAGAGCTTAAAAGACCAATATCATAAACTCTGGGTTTTGTCAACAAGGGTGGCAAGATAGACTCCGCCACCGATAAAACCATAAAATACCATTTAAAGCAAAAGGTCATCAGACAAAACAATACGATGATAACATTGTGCTGATGGTGACACTCTCCTACTGAAGTGAAAGTGTCACTGTCACATCTCCTGCCCCAAGGATAGACATCAACTCGCTCTGCGATATATCGTCTATCTTGCCTAGCCGGGTGAAGCTCCAAGTGTTGGGGGCATAATAGATCACAAACGAATTGCCTTGATAGAGAATCAAGTCGCCAGGTTGGGTAGTTATGCGCTCATCGTTTCGAGGCAGGATGGCGCCCAGTGGTCCCACTTTCTCGAAATTGCCATAATCGCTCATCTCTATGGTAAGCGTCTTGCCCGATAGCATCTCTTTCAGTGCACGCGTCGATGAGTTATCAACTAATGTGGCGGTCAGTGTCCGACTACCAATAGTTAGTTTCAATGTATTACTTTCCATATTCTCATCTGTATTATCTTTATCCTCGCCATCATCGGTATCTACTGATACATCGGGTTGCTCTGGAATAACTTCTATCACAGGACTACTACCACACGCCATAGCCAAGAAAAGAACTACTTGCATCAAACAAACTACACAAAGCTTCTTCATTGTATTCATATTGACAAACTATTTGTTTGATACAAAAGTAACGAATAAGGTCTATTGAGGTGGTAGATAAATTACGGATGATTGTATATCTTTTACGGGAGATGAGTAATTTTATAGTTTAAGGCAAATTGTATTGCTTAAAATAATTAAACATACACAACACTCTTACTAAGTAAACTCTACTTACTTAATAGAAAAATCTATCTTGCACTCCCCTTATCATACAGTTTAGTCCAACAACAAAATCATGACTTTAATTAACAATACTCACTATAGCCATCAATGAAAATCAAGCACCCCTTCATCGGCTTGCTGAGCAGCCTTCGCCAGCGAGCTGAGCAAGGCTACCCAGCTTGGGGAGGAGGGCTAGTCAGATGGGGAGGTAGTAAAGGGCATTTTGAAGAGTACAAAGTATCAACTTCCATTGAAAAAGTTCAACAGTAAGACAGCAACCGAAGCCATTTATAGAGCACTAATAATCAGCACATTATAAAAAGCATGGTTCTTCTGTATAAAAAGCACGGTTCTTCTACAGAAGAATCATGATTCTTTTGAGAAAGAATGTCTATTTTGCAGTGTACTGAGTTTAGTTCACTTTTCAGGTTATTAAAACTATACAAGTTCACTTTATTAGATTTTAGATCTATGATGGTTGACTTTTCATATTTATCTTCCTAAATGGATAGACTATTTATCATCATAGAGTCATTTATAGTTAAAAGAGTCATAAATTGAATAGATAAACAAAATAACATTCGTTTGGTGTTCAATTTTTGACTATACTGCTCACATGATACATAATCTTGAGCATATCGGACAAATACCTGTGACCACTTCTGTCATTTCATCACTATTCCCAGAGATAAAAGCAGGAAATCAAAAGGTACGTAGTCTTGAGCTGAGTAATAAAATTATTCGACTCAAGAAGGGACTTTATGTAATAAATCCCTCTATAACAAGGCTACCTATTTCCACCGAACTCATTGCCAATCATATCTATTCACCTTCTTATGTATCTATGTCATCTGCATTAAGATATTATGGTTTAATACCTGAAGCTGTATATACAGTTCAATCCATGACAATAAAGCATTCAAGAAGTTTTGATCCTCCTTTAGGCCGTTTTGAATATATCTTTATGAATAAGCAATCGTTTCACATTGGAATTAAAAGTATAAACAAGGAAAGCTATACGTTCTTAATGGCGACCCTCGAGAAGGCACTTTGTGATTTGTTAGCCTACTCTACGAAGGTTAATCTTAGGTATTTAAAGGATGTAGAGATTTATCTTACAGAAGATATTCGAATGGATATTGAAGAATTCAAGAAAATGGATCCCACAATATTCGAAAGATATATTGAGGTAGGCAAAAAGGCTAATTCAATTCAAACCCTACTAAACTATTTACGCAAATGAGTAGCGATTTATTTAACCAAATGTTATCTGCCTACGAACTGACAACTGAACTACAGACGAGAAATGCCATATTTGAGATCAACCAACAAATAATCTTGGCTGGACTTTACAAAGGCAATTTCTTTGACGTTGCAGCTTTCTACGGAGAAACCTGTCTACGCATTTTCCATGGTCTCCAACGATTCTCCGAAGATTTAGATTTTTCACTACTTGCACCCCAAGAAAGTTTTGATTTTGAACAATACTTCCAACCCATCATAGATGAATTTGCATTAGTGGGTCGAGATGTTGAAATCAATAAGAAAAACAAGAATAGCTTTAGCAATGTCGAATCGGCTTTTTTGAAAGACAATACAGATGTTTATGACGTAACCTTCAAAACAGAAAAAGCTATAAAAATTAAAATTGAGGTTGACACAAATCCTCCGTTGAAATTTGATACAGAACAAAAACTATTATTACTTCCAGAATCTTTTATGACTAGTTGCTTTACCATGTCTAATCTTTTTGCTGGGAAGATGCATGCATTAGTTTATCGTGGTTGGAAGAATCGTGTAAAAGATCGTGATTGGTAAGATTTTGAATGGTACGTTCGTAGAAATACACTATTAAATTTTGCTCATTTCCAAGAAAGAGCCCTCCAATTTAATGAAGAGGTTATTACCAAAGAATCATTCATAAGCAAGTTGAAGGAACGTCTAGCCGCAGCTGATATAAATCAGGTAAAAGCAGACGTGCAGCCCTTTGTCAAAAAGCCTAATGAACTAAATATATGGTCGAATGATTACTTCTTGCAACTTGTTGATAGGATTAGATTTGAATAATATATCTATCTTAATTTGGAATACACAACAGTGCTACAACTTCACCTTTATCCTCGAATAAGGCAAAACAATAGTTTTATCACCCTTCCCAACAAATAGATTACCAAACAAACTCCTACCCAAAAAGGAAGAGGATACCACCAAAAAGTGACACGGTTGGTCCATTCCCAATTCATTCCAAACAAGGCAGGTACAAATCTAACTATGACAAAATAAATCGTGAGGATCAGTGCAAGCTTTAAACCTGCCGATCTGGAATTCCACTCCGCATTCCAATGCTCGCCTCCTTTGTACTCAGACTCTAACCATTCTGTTAAATCATAATATCCGTCAATACAAACTTCGATGAGGTAGTTAAGGACAAGCCAGATTGGTCCCAATACGATAAAAAGGAGTGAGATATTTGCCAAGAAAGATAAAATCATAGTATTTGTTTTTAAATGGTTAATTACTGATTTAAGCTAACGCCTCTAATTCTTGTGCAAGTTTAGGGAGCATTAGTGCAACCATCGTGCACAGATACGAGAAATATTCCTTGTCTTTATTGGTAGTTGCCCTTCAAGGAGCTTTTCTATATTAGTCATTATTAGCTGAATGAAGAGTCAAAATGATGGAGGATATGTCTGGATAGAGTAAAAAAGAAGTTACTATAAAGTCATTTTCGGTTTTTTATTGATAGTCCGATATTGATTAGGAGTCATACCGACTTGTTTCTTGAACAAGCGGCTGAAATGTTGTGGATATTCAAAACCTAACTCGTAGGCTATTTCACTAACTGTTTTATTTTTCTCAAAAAGGTACAGTATCAGACATAGGTGGCAATACCTATTCCACCCTAATCATTAATGGCAAAGAGTGGATGGCTGCAAACTTAAAAGTTACCAGACTAAATGATGGCAGGTCTATCTTATATGTCAACGAAAGAGACAATTCAACCTAAACCAACCAAGGAGGCAGCCAACAATCCTCAATTCAATACAAACTGTATATCATCTAAATGGTCAACAAATTGTGACATTGGATGGTAATAGAGTAACTGGCATTTCATACTGCCTAACCACTTTATTTAGCGAACAAGATGGAAAGATAGTTAAGCAAACTATTGGTGTGATATATAATGATAAATACGTAAAACAAGATGGAAAGTGGCTTATTTCTAAAAGAATTTCAAACTTTACTTGGCAAGATTGAGTTCTGTTTAAATGATCTTAGTTTAATCATTTAATGATTATCTCAATATCGTTTACCACTGTAGAATATTCAATAATAGGACAGTCTACATTCAAATTCAAAGTTTGCAAAGAACCTCTTCCTTCTTTATGTATAGGAATGATAGCAGTTGTTGGATTTGCAAGTTCACAAAGTGTTTTTATTGCTTCTTTGGAAGCATGGCCACTTGTATGTAGATGTACAATATTCCATTCATGTCTATGAACAAAGTTATATAGATCTATCTTAAAAGCCTTGTGCTCTTTTAAAAGATACCCCATGAATTGAGAATAAATGAAAAGCACATCATGAGGATTTATGGCTGCTTCAGTAAGTATATCATCTATGTTTTTTTCAAAGGTCTTCGAATTGCGCACAAACATCATAAACCCATATCGTTTCATCCTATCAAGTTCAATACGGGTTTCATTGTAATAGTTGTATGCAAAGATACCGTTATACGGTTTGGACGATGCTTTCTTAATAGCAATGATTTGTTGTACTTGATATCGATCTGCTATAATACGACGTTTTTTGTTTTGCCGTTGTGCAGCCATGATAAAAGAGGTTAATCTATCGGCATCCATAGACGAACAAAGGACAAATACATATTTACTTCTATTCAGTAAGTCAATAGCTTGATCCTGCAGTTCAACCTCGTTAATCATTCGTTTATCAGCTCTCGCAAGCATTGTTCCTTCGATAATAAGCACATCGACTCTCAGCTTTAATAAGTCATTAATACGCTGAAGCAATTCTTCACCACGATAACCATGGTCGCGAAAATCTCCAGTATGTAATACAATCTTGCCATCACACTCAATCAGAAACATGTGCGCATCTATTGCAGAATGGCTAACCGGAAGCGGCGTCACAAAAATATCGCCATATTGCACTCTCTTATATGATATATAGGCTTGGAATCTGTTTAGTGCAGCAAGACTAGCTTGCGCTTCCTTGCATAAGTCTTTTGCTTTAGTCATGTGACTGCGCAGATTCCTCACCATCGATAACGATAAAGCGCCAATATGCTGAATCGTTTTGGTGCTTACCTTCGCTTCGAAGCCCAGATGGTCGTTATGATAGTGAGAATAGAATATGTGACTCACTCCAGAAAGCAAATCATCTAAACTACCGGGACTCTCCAGGCTATCAATAGAAGACTTATCCCCATCGGGAAGATTATGCCCAAGATCTATAAGTATTTTAGTGCCGCCATACGATGCTATTTCCGTTATGCAGCCACCAATTTGATCAATACCACGATGGATAATTATTTTCATCTATAATAATGTTATTTCGGTTGAATATCGCTGTGCCTTAATCTCCAATGGTTTATTTCGAAACTGTAAGTTTAGAAAATCAATCAAGTTTTCATCAATTAATGGATGTACCTCATCATATAGCATAACGCCTATTATTTTCCTTGCCTTATCGCCCTTTATAAAAACATATAACTTATCAAAGCTACGAATTGAGGGGACTTTACCGTTGATATCATATCGAAACTTATGCTTGACCATATCCTCGCAAAGCCACATGTAAAACAATAGCTCAGTAACTAAACCCACCATCTTATTTTTGTATTTCAGCTCAAATATCCAAAATTCGTCACCTTTAATACCCCAAAGATCAATGGCACTATGGCCTCTTGTCAGGAATGCACTATCTTTTGATTTCTTTTCTATAAAAACCCCAACAGGCAATTGCTGATCTTTACAATCGAACTCAACATTCTTATATAATGATCCAGAGTCTAAAAGTTTCCGCTCAAAATAAGCCTCCGATTTATCGACCACAGTCTCTTTTGCATTCGATTCCGGGTAATTCAATATAAAGTGAGATGTTTCAAATAGGATTTTAAAAGCCGCTAATTCTTTTTCTTTGCTCTTATCTACGCTGAACCATTCGAAATAATCGCAAGACTTCATCACTCTATACATAAAGCGGTTATAGTGCCCCTCTTTTGTTTCGCAACTTTCCCAATTGAGCATTACTCTATCTATTTCTTTGTCAAGCTGAGTCTTGATACACAACATCCATGACTCAAAAGCAGAGTTATTGGTTTGCATATTCTCACAGATATCTTTTGCCTTTAAAGCAATAAATAGCACTC
>CAMTPC010000149.1 GCA_947074295.1 uncultured Bacteroides sp.
ACTCGAATCTAAAGACCCGTGTTATAGTTTACACAATTTATTGGATAGTGTCATTCTCATCCACTCAGTATTTATAAACAAAATTAATACTCAAATGTACTTGCTAAACAATCTTTTTTAAGTTATTATAGGAATCATATTTGCGCATATATTGCAAAACTATTAGCCATATATGGCAATCAAGCAGAAGAAACGTTTAAATATGCCTTCTATTTTATTCACTACCTCGTTTTATATGTTTTTCAGCATGATATGAAGAACGAACCAATGGTGCACTTTCCACCATCGAGAAACCGACTTGTAAGGCTATCTCTTTATACCGCAAGAATTGCTCGGGGTGAACATATTCAGCGACTGGGTAATGACGATGTGTTGGCTGCAAATATTGCCCGATAGTCAGAATAGAACATCCAGTTTCCTTTACTTCATGCATTAACTTTTCTACCTCCTCATGTGTTTCACCCAACCCTACCATAATTCCAGTTTTACATTGACATGAGCTTTGCGCTATTTGTCGTAGTACAGCAATACTTGTCTCATAGCGAGCAGCGCTACGCACTAAAGGAGTGAGGCGCCTTACCGTCTCCATATTGTGCGAGATGATCTCGGGTTGCGCATCAATGACTTGTTGTAGCAAGTCTTCGCGACCTTGGAAGTCGGGAATAAGCACTTCGATAGTGGTTTGCGGATTTCGCTGCTTGATGGCTTTGATAGTTTCCGCCCAATGGCTGGCACCCATATCGGATAAATCGTCACGATCCACCGAGGTGATGACGGCATGGCTAAGGTTCATCAGGGCGATTGACTCAGCAACAGCTTGAGGTTCGTTGGGATTAAGCGGCAGTGGTTTACCGGTCTGTGTATTGCAGAACTTACAGCTACGAGTGCATATATCACCGGCTATCATGAAGGTAGCTGTACCCTTGCTCCAACATTCGCCGATATTGGGACATCGGCCGCTGGTACAGATGGTATGCAGACAGTGTTGATCTACTATACGCTTGGTATCGGTATAGCGCCCGCTGGCACTGAAGTTCACCTTCAGCCAGTCGGGCTTTTTTACTCTTTGGGTCATTTCTTCAGATTATCATCAAAGAACTTAGTAATCTTTTTATAGAGATGCATACGGGTATTGCCTCCGTAAATACCATGGTTGCGATTGGTATAGATAAACATATCATGAGGAATGTCCAGCTGAACCAGTTTCTCGCTATACTCAGCCATATTTTGGAAATGCACGTTGTCATCGGCCATACCATGAATCAGAAGTAGTTCGCCATTCAATTTATCTGCTCGTGTAAATGCAGATGCGGCATTGTAACCCGGATTATTCTCCTTGGGTGTACGCATGAAACGTTCGGTATAGATCGTGTCATAGAAGCGCCAGTCGGTAGGGGCGGCCACTGCTACACCGGCTGCAAATACGGGCGTACCTTCGCTCATACTCATCAAAGTGGTGTAACCACCATAACTCCATCCCCATATACCAATCTTATTTTTATCCACATAAGGCAATGAGCCTAGATATTTGGCAGCAGCCACTTGGTCTTCAGCTTCTTGTACGCCTAGATTCAGGTACGTGCCTTTTTGGAACTCTGCTCCGCGGCCACCTGTGCCACGTCCATCCACGCAAGCCACAATATAGCCTTGCGACGCCATATACGTCTCCCAACTCACGTTAAATCGATCTACTACTTGTTGTGAACCAGGTCCACTGTATTGATACATCAATACAGGATATTTCTTGTTGGCCGAGAAGTCCGTTGGTAACATCATCCAGCCATTTAGTTCTTGGCCTTGTGCATTTTTGAAAGTGAAGAACTCCTTTTTGGGCAGATTCACTTGTGCTACCTTCTCTTTCAGTTCTTTATTGTCTACAAGCGTCTTCAATGTTCTTCCGTTATTATCATTCAGGGTAGTCACAGTTGGTGTGTTCAGATCTGTGAAGGTATTGATATAATACTTCATCGATTGGCTGAAGATGGCATCATTCATCCCCTCTTGCTGAGACAGTTTTGTTTTCTTACCTTTTTTATCTACTTTATAAACCGCTTGACGCATTGGACTGCCTTCGTTGCTGATGAAATAGAACGAACCGTCAGCCGCATCATATCCTAAGAAATCTTTCACCTCATAGTTACCATTCGTCACTTGCTTTACCAATGCTCCATTCATATTGTACCAATAAAGGTGTGGGAAGCCATCCTTTTCACTCAAGAAAGAGAAGCCTTCTGAATAAAATTTAAGGTTATCCAAGATGTTCTCGTTGATATAATAAGGAGATTCGTCACGAAGTACCAGCTTGCTCACGGTAGAGCGGGGATCAACGAAGTAAAGATCAAACTTGTTCTGATGTCTGTTCAGTGTCATCACAGCCAGTTTATTAGTATCATCGGTAAATTGGATACGAGGAATGTAGCCGTCTTTTTCGACAGGCACCTGCATAGTACGCGTCACACGCGACTGGATATCGAAAGTGCGGACTTCAACTTTCGAGTTGTCGTAGCCTGCCTTGGGGTATTTATAAGTATAAGCACCTGGATAATCCTTGTACTCCTCAAAAGTGGGAGCTGCTCCAGCAAACATGGGCAATGAGAACTCAGGTACTTCCGACTCGTCGAAACGGATATAAGCAATCATTGAGTTGTCGGGGCTGAACTCCAGCGCACGTTTCATGGCAAATTCTTCTTCGTACACCCAATCAGGAATACCATTGATGATTTTATTATTCTCGCCATCTTCGGTGATTTGAGTCTCACTATAATTATAGAGTGTCTTCACCAAGAAGATATTATTGTCGCGTACAAAAGCGATATTAAAACCATCTGGCGAAATGATAGGCGTCATCTGCGGACCATTGCTTGACAAGCGAGTCAGTTTGTTGTGCGTTGTTACCCCTTTATCATTGCGGCGCAATGGATATAGATAATGTTCGGCCACTGTAGAATGACGATAGATCGGTTTTGTATCGGTAGCGATGAGCAGCGTATTGCCATCAGGCGAAAACTCAAAGCTGTCGAAGGTCTCAAAATCACCTTCGCGAGCAGTGGCTACATCGAAAATCACCTCCACCGGTTCACCAGTCTTGAATGAATATTTCGTGATCTGCGTTCCTTCCTGATTCATTTGTGCATAATGCTCACCATCTTTCATCGGAACAATATTTCGTAGAGTTTGCGGACGATAAGCGCCCGAAACCACATCTTTTAAATCCAATCCTTTGGAGCTTTGGGCCATTCCAGACATGCCAGCCAAAACCAGCATGATAGAGAAAAAGAGTTTTTTCATCAACGTGTATCTAATTGGTTTATATATAGATGCAAAAATAGCATATTCAACTTGTAGGCTCTGCACCTATTATCTTATTTTAACGTGCAACGTTGCTTATTCGTAGGCACCAGAGAAAGACAAAAATATATCTGCACTATTTCTTTGATTTCTCGTAGAATAGTGTATTTTTGCAAATGACAATAAACTCAATATGCTATGATGATGTTCGACCCATTTTCCCAGCAAGCTCTTCAGACCTTGCACCGCTATAGGGCCGTGATGTTCAGCCCAACCACTAGCTGCTGTATCTAGAAACAGCAGTGATCTTCTAATGACTTTCTCATTATCATTACGCCGCTTCTCAACCAGTGCGTAAGGGTATTCCATTTACAACTTCTTAGACGATTATCGCATTGTTTCGACTAGGCAATGACCGATTAATTTCTTATTCGATGGCTTATACACTATGCTATGGACCACTTTTGACGTGTCTTAGCCACAGCTATAGGCAAATCGTATATCTTTAGTAGAACCAAACTTTTTAATCACTCTCTATATCAATTAAACCAGTATGGAACAAAGACCTACCATCGCCGAAGTACACGATTGGGTGCTAGAGCTTTACAACAAATGCGAAGAAACTATTACAGATGAAGAGCGCAAAGAACAAGAGAAATACGCCATCATGGTACAGCGTCCTCAAGACAAGAAGTTTTTGGTGAAGATGCTCGACGAATCCTCGCAGATACGCGACAACAAAAAACTGGCACGACGCATCAAAACCCTGATTGATCGCTATGGTGTACCCGAATTCTTTAATAGTCGCGACGCCTTCTTGTTCAAGATGTATCAAGCCTTTGGGCATCATTTCGATTTCATCGCTATCCCTATCATCAAGAAGCGTTTACGATCGGACACTTCCAAAGTGATTCTGGACGAAGCGCGGCCCAAACTCACTGAGCATCTAGCCAAACGCAACAAGCAGCACATCGGACAGAATGTGAATCTTCTAGGCGAAGTAGTATTGGGCAATGGCGAAGCCGATCACCGCTACAAGCATTATCTGGAGGCACTCGAATCGCCCGACATCAATTATATCTCGGTAAAAATCTCGGGTATTTATGCCCAAACCCATGCCCTGAACTATGAAGAAAGCTTTCCCGAATTAGTGAAACGCATGAGTGCTCTCTACCAAAAAGCCATCGATTATCCCTATGTAGACGAGAAGGGCAACAAGCACGCCAAGTTCGTCAACCTAGACATGGAAGAATATAAGGACTCGCACTTCACACTGCGGTTGTTCAAAGAGGTACTGAGCAAGCCCGAATTCAAGAACTTCACAGCTGGATTGGTGGTGCAAGCCTATCTACCCGATGCAAAAGAGTTTCATGAAGAGCTGACCCGCTTTGCCAAAGAGCGCGTGGCAGCTGGTGGTGCCCCCATCAAGATGCGACTGGTAAAAGGCTGTAACCTAGAGATGGAAACGGTGATCTCCTCCCTTCGTGGTTGGCCCAACCCCGTACGAACTTCCAAGACAGAGGTAGACGCCAATTATCTACACTTATTAGAGACGGCTCTGCAACCCGAGAATGCGAAGTGCCTGCACATCGGGGTAGCGTCTCACAATCTCTTCACCATCGCCTACGCCTATCTTTTGAGCCAGAAGCTAGGTAGTGCCGACTATATGACTTTCGAAATGCTCGAAGGGATGGCCGACCATGTGTGGCGCGCACAGTCGCAACTGGGCAATCATGTCATCCTCTATGCCCCTGTGGTGAAGGACGAGCATTTCCTCAATGCCGTATCTTATTTGGTGCGCCGAATGGACGAGAATACCGCACCCGACAACTTCCTGACGCACTCCTTCAACCTCCAGCCCGGCACCAAAGCTTGGGATTTCTTGGAAAAGCAGTTCCAAGAAGCCTATAATATGAAGGACACTTTGAGCCACGCTCCTACCCGTACACAGAACAGACTAGTGGACTATGAAGACAAAACGCCAGTAGACGAGATGTTCAATGAACCCGATACAGACTTCGACCTGCCTAACAATCAAGAATGGACACGTCGCATCATCGCCAAATGGAAGAAGTCCAAGACAGATACGCCCGAAATCATCCCGCTACAGATAGGTAATGAGATAGTGATCTGTGACAAACGTGCCAAGTACATGGATCGTTGTCAGGATGACGAAGTTTGTGTATGCGAGATGTCGCAAGCCAATGCAGATCAGGTGAAACTAATCATTGATATTGCCGAGAAAGATCCTGCAGAATGGAAAGACACGACACTAGAACAGCGCCATGAAATATTATTCAAAGCTGCCAACAATCTAGCGCGCATGCGTGGCGATCTGATTGGCTGCATGTGTGCCGTCACTGGAAAAACTATCGTAGAGGGCGATGTAGAAGTATCTGAGGCGGTAGACTATGCTCGCTTCTACACCACCACCATGAAGAAGTTTGCTCGTATCAAAGATATAGACATCACCGCCAAAGGCACCATTCTGGTGATCTCCCCATGGAACTTTCCTTGTGCTATCCCCGTAGGTGGTATAGTAGCCGCTTTGGCAGGTGGCAACACCACGATACTGAAACCCGCTACCGTGGCGGCTCCTGTGGCATGGCTTTTCGCCAAAGCTTTCTGGGATGCTGGTGTGCCACGCGAAGCTCTTCAGGTCATCATCACCGACCGCGAAGCCTTGAAGATATTGACCACTGCGCCTGCCATACAGCATATTGTATTGACAGGTGGTACAGAAACGGCTCAAAACATAGCCAATGGCAACCCTGCTACCCCACTCTCCGCCGAAACAGGTGGTAAGAATGCCATCATCCTTACCGCCTCGGGAGACCGGGATCATGCCATTCTCAATATCGTCACCTCTGCTTTTGGCAATGCAGGGCAAAAATGCTCCGCTTGTTCACTCCTACTAGTGGAACGTTCGGTTTACGAAGATAAAGACTTCCAAAACAAGCTGAAGGATGCTGCCACTAGCATGAAGGTAGGCAGTGTATGGGATGCAGGCAATGTAGTGGGTCCCATGATCACGAACAAAAACGACAAGCTGCTACAAGCCATGACACTCGAGAAGGGGGAAAGCTGGTTGGTGCCTCCCCGTTTCTTAGACAAAAATAAGTACCTCCTTGCCCCTACCATCAAATGGGGTGTCAAGCCAGGCAATTTCTCTTTCGACACCGAGCTTTTCGGTCCATTGCTCAGCGTGGCTTGTATCGAGAATCTTAAAGAAGGAGTCGATCTAGTTAATGGGCTAGACTATGGTTTAACATCAGGATTACAAAGTCTGGACGAAGCCGAGCAGAAGTATTGGCGCGATCACATCGTAGCAGGCAATCTCTATATCAATCGTAGCATCACGGGCGCCATTGTCAACCGCCAACCTTTTGGCGGCATGAAGCTTTCGGCCTTCGGAGGTGGTGTCAAAGCGGGTGGACCCAATTATTGTGCCTGCTTCGTCAACATCACCGACAAGCCCGATAGCCCTACAGACTATAAGAATAGTTATCCAGCGGCTTGGGTCGAAGAGTTCAAACATGCACGCGATATCAATCAGCTCTATGGCGAGCAGAATGCTTTCCGTTATCTGCCACTTCAGAGCATGGTGTTGCGTCTTTTCCCTGGCGATAGCGATGAACAAGCCAAGATGATAGCGTTGGCTGCCAAGACAAGTGGTACACCGCTCACCATCAGCTTCGACGAAAAAGATGATAGAAGTCTAGCACTTTCAGTTACAGGCTGCACTTTACGCAAAGAGTCTCTACAAGCGTTCATCACTTCTATGAAAGACTTTGAGAGAATTCGCACCTGCAAAGCCGATATCCCGATGGAGGTTTATGTGGCAGCTGCTAAGATAGACAAGTATATCGCCACTGCACCTCCGGTAAAAGAAGGACGTGTAGAGCTCATTCACTACATCAAAGAGCAAAGCATCACTTTCGAATATCACCGCTATGGTAGCATCACCGAAAAACCATCGGTAGAATAAAGCAGATATTCAACACTTTGCAAAGTACATAAAATAGCATTTCTTGAGTAGGGCTGATCACTTAGGTGGTTAGCCCTACTTACTTTAGCAACCAGCTCTACTCACCACGCCCAACAACCCCAACCTATGAATACCCTCTACACCATGTATTTCTTATTGGCATATTCATCAAGACAACGTCCTTCATTGCTTTCCTTTAAAAGAATTCTCATCAAGATTTTCAGCATCTGCCCGAAATTCAGTAAGT
>CAMTPC010000150.1 GCA_947074295.1 uncultured Bacteroides sp.
GTATTGGTTTGCAGCTTCTCCATTGACGGGGAAGGCAATTAAAAGGGAATCAGGTGTAAGTCCTGAACAGTCCCGCTGCTGTAAGTTCCATAACTGGTTAATGACAAAACTACTCAAAATCATGCCACTGGTCTGAAAAGACTGGGAAGGCGGTCAATAATCGGAACAAGTCAGAAGACCTGCCATACAACTCTAATTTCATTGCTTTCGAGGAAAAAGCGTTGAGTCTAATGCCCGGGATACTACTCTTGTCCCAACATTTAATTCATCACTAGGATTTTAAGAAAGTAACATTTTTATCTTAATAAACTCTGCCAAGTTTATTAGTTTGTCCGGTCGAAGTGATTCGCCCGGACATTTTAACTGAACAGCTTAGAAATGATTACGAAACATACTTTTACACTATGTCTGACAAAGACTTTATTCGTCCTAGTCATACTATCTTTCCATCTTTTGTGGAGTCCCAATCTTTGGGCACAAGTACAAAAAATGGATACCGCTTCTGTATACGATATTCCAGAAATAATCATTTCAAACACATATCAGACACGTGAGATTCGTTCGGCCTCACCCATCCAAACATTAAACAAAGTCGAACTTGATCGAATGCAAGCGCTTCAATTGTCAGATGCTGTAAAACATTTTGCAGGAGTAACAGTAAAAGATTATGGTGGCGTAGGCGGATTAAAAACCGTTTCGATACGCAGTATGGGTGCCGAACATACAGCCGTGGGCTACGACGGTATAGCCATCACTAATAGTCAAACGGGGCAGATTGATATCGGTCGCTTCTCTTTAGAAAACGTGGATAGGATTTCGTTGAGCAATGGACAGAGCGATAACATTTTTCAGCCTGCACGCTTATTTGCTTCAGCCGGATTATTAAATATACAGACATTACCCCCTCTGTTTAGAGGTGAAGAGAAGTTTCGCACAACTGCCCTATTCAAGGCGGGTTCATGGGGATTGATTAATCCCGCATTATGGATAGATTGCAAACTATCTTCCAAATGGACATTATCGGCCAATGGCGAATGGATGTCGGCCAATGGACGCTACCCCTATACGCTCTACTATGGCGACGATTCTGATTTGAGTTCGGAAGAGGAACGCAGCAATACAGATATCAAGTCTGGCCGCATTGAAGCGACCCTTTATGGACAGTTTTCCGAAAAAGAGCAATTCCAGCTAAAAGCCTATTATTATCAATCTTCGCGCGGACTTCCCAATGCCACTACATTTTATTATGATTTCTCATCTCAACATCTTTGGGATAAGAATGCATTCGTACAATCGAAATATAAGAAAGAGTTTTCTGAGAGATGGGTAGTCGAAGCTTTAGGAAAATGGAATTACAACTATCAACGTTACCTTGACCCTGACTACAAAAACCTAGAGCAGAAACAAGATACGCGCTATAAACAAAGCGAGTATTACCTTTCGGCTATTGTTTTATATCGAGTATTACCCTGTCTGTCTTTCTCGGCTACAACAGATGCCAGCCTGCAGACCCTGGACGTGAACTCCTCTAACTTTGCCGAGCCTCATCGGTATTCATGGCTCACGGCTGTCGCTGGGAAATACATCAATGAATGGCTCACACTTTCAGCGTCTGGACTGTTTACCTTCGTCAACGAAAACACAAAAAATGGAAATAGTGGAGCCAATTACCGCCGTCTGACACCCTTTGCAAGCGCAGTGTTCAAACCTTTTTCTCAAGAAGATTTTCGTGTTCGCTTCTTTTATAAAGAGGTTTTCAGACTACCCTCTTTCAATGATTTATATTATGGACAAATCGGCAATACTGACTTAAAACCCGAAACCGTACATCAATATAATTTGGGATTGACATATAGTAAATCTATTAGCAGGTTTCTACCCTATTTACAGCTAACCGCTGATGCATATTACAATAGAGTTAACGATAAAATCATAGCCACCCCCACCAAGAATCTATTTATTTGGAGCATGGCCAATCTTGGCAAGGTCGAAATAAAAGGTATTGATGTGACGGGGTTAATACAAGTACTACCTTATGAAAAAATTAAGATTAACCTTTCGGGCAACTATACTTATCAACGTGCACTGGATAAGACTGATGTGAATGGCAAGACTTATGGTCATCAGATAGCCTATATGCCACGAATATCTGCATCTGGGCAAGCGTCTCTAGAAATGCCATGGGTCAATCTTTCCTATTCACTACTCTTTTCGGGAAAACGCTATTGCCTCGGACAAAATATCACTGAGAACCGATTGCCTAGTTATACAGATCACAGCTTATCTGCCTATCGTGATTTTACGATAGCCAATATACATACAACTATCAGCTTTGAAGTATTGAATATGCTAAACAAAAACTATGAGATTGTGAAGAATTTTCCCATGCCAGGGAGATCCTTTCGCGGTACATTAAAAGTCAATTTCTAAATCATGAGAATAAAAAAACATATATTGACCTGTTTCAGCCTGTTGCTTATATTATTGTTACAAGCGTGTGACGATATGCGCGATCGCGAAATTGGCATGTCGGGAGGAGTGATTGGTGAAGAAAATACAGCAGAGATATATGTCCTTTGCGAAGGTCTGTTCAACCAAAACAATAGTACCCTAGCACGCCATACCTTTGCCGACAATCGTACAGTAACCAGTTATTTCCAAACCCTCAATCGTCGTGGTTTAGGAGACACGGCCAATGACATGCGTCTATATGAGAATCGCATCTATATCGTTGTTAATGTTTCGAGTCAAATAGAGGTCATCGACTTCAATACAGGTCTTGTCATAAAACAAATCCCAATATTACAAGATAATGGTAGCTCTCGACAACCTCGCAGCATGGCTTTTCATGGAGACAAAGGCTATGTTTGCTGCTTCGACGGCAGTATTATTCGCATCGATCTAAACGAATTAGAAATTGACGGCAGAATACAAGCTGGCAGAAATCCAGATAATATCTGTGTACAGAACAATAAACTCTATGTATCCAACTCTGGCGGTCTGGACATTGAAACGATTGGCGCTGACCATACGGTAAGTGTGATAGACATTCCCTCGTTCCAGAAGACAAAAGACCTAATAGTGGGTCCTAATCCTGGAAAAATAGCTGCTGGATGGGACGAAACAGTACTAGTTATCATACGAGGTGAAGACTTAAAGAGCGGAAACAACCATTTGGTAGAAATTGACGCAAATGCAGATGTTGTGAATCGCATATTCGAAGAAAAAGCACTAAACTTTGCTGTCAATGATGAACTAATCTATCTTTATGACTATCAATATAACACGCAGAAGACAACGTATAAAGTATTAAATCAGCGTACTGGAGTAGTTGTAAATAACAACTTTATCACTGATGATACTGCTATCACTACTCCTTATGGCATTTTTGTCAATCCCTTCAATGGAAATATTTATATAACTGATGCATATACATATAATGTTAAAGGCGATATATTGTGTTTTAATCCCCAAGGCGAACTACAATATCGCATTGACAATATAGGTATGAACCCCAATACTATCGTGTTCAGCGAGCGAGCATCTAAAAGTCAAATCGACAATGTAATTGAAGATGAAAGGGTAAATGCTTTTGCCAATCGAGTTCTTGAGTATTATCCCGCCCCCGGACAGTATATGAATACAACAACAATGGCCTATAAAGAGGGCTTCAGTTATGAAGAAATACTCGATTATGCCACCGAACGTATTCAGAATAAGTTTCTTATTTCGCTAGGTGCTTTTGGCGGTTATATCACTCTTGGCTTTCCTCAATCTATAACCAATGTAGCCGATAAATATGATTTCAAGGTTTACGGAAATGCTTCATATAACATGTATGGAACGGCTTCTGGACTATTGGGAGGCAGTTCCGAGCCTGGTATCGTGTGGGTATCAAAAGATGACAATGGCAACGGATTACCAGATGATGAATGGTACGAACTGGCCGGAAGTGAATATGGTACAGCAAATGAAGTGCGCAACTATGAAATCACCTATTATCGGCCTGCATCACTTGATACTGACATCAAATGGAAAGATAATCAAGGAAATGAAGGATATGTTTATCGCAACACATTCCATACTCAATCATCCTACTATCCACTATGGATAAACGATGAGACAATGGTCTTCAGGGGCACTCGCCTAAAAGACAATGCAATCAATGAGAATGGCATGTGGGTAGGCTATTGCTATGACTGGGGTTATGCCGACAATCATCCAAACTCTACCGAAATGACGAAGTTCAAAATAGACTGGGCGGTGGACAGTGATGGTAAATCGATGAAGCTAGACTATATAGACTTTGTACGTATAACCACAGCTATCAATCAAATTGCGGGAAATATGGGAGAGATTTCGACTGAAGTCATGACGGTAGAAGATTTACATTATAATAATTAAAGTCAACTATAAATATTCAATTTAAAGACAAATCAAGATGAAATTAAAAAAACTATCTTTAATGATGCTGCTTCTTTCAGCATTTGTATTCACAGCTTGCAACGATGATGATAAGAAGGAAATCATTGTAGTGAATTTCAACGATAAACTAACTACCGCCGATTCTACCTTTTCAACAGATCAAGGCGTTGAAGATACTTCGAATCCATATGGCAGCACTTTTGTGTATCAGTTTAAAGATAGCCAGAATGCTATCGAATTCAATCATTTCTATTCGGATTGGGGATATGGCGCTAGTTTTAGCGGCGGCTTTACCTATACCAACACAACAGATAAAACCACTCTGGACTTTTCAAATCTTAGCGCTATTACCGCTAAGGGAACGAGTGGTAGTGTCTATTTGACTTCGAACACAAGCGAATTTAGTGTGGCACGTATTACCAACTTGAAAAGTGACAATTTTAAGTTCAAAGGAGCATGGATAACTAATACCACTTATGCCTACCTTGTTATTAAGGAAGGAAATGCCTTTGCTTCGAAGTTTAATGATGGAGACTGGTTTATCCTTACAGCAACAGGTTATTCTGCTGATGACAAAGTGATCGGCAAAGTTGACTTCTATCTGGCAGATTATCGTAACGGTAATACAGAAGCATTTGATACATGGCGATGGTTCGACTGGTCAGCGATCGGTAATGCTGATTATATCAAGTTCACCATGTCATCGAGCGATACGCATCCTGAATATGGAATGAACACCCCTGCTTACTTCTGCATGGATGCCATTACATTGGAAGAGAAATAAGAAAGTTTGTTTTTTAGAATTATTCTCTTAAAAAACATTAGGCTCAAGAAACATTTGTCATTATCTTTGTTATTGAATTTTTACTAAAACATTTAAGATTATGATAAGAGTAAATGTATTTATTCAGGTAAATGAGACCTATCATGCCGAATTGTTGGCCACTGCGCAAGAATTGGCAAAACTTTCTCTTCAAGAAGATGGCTGTGTGGCGTATGATGTATTTCAGAGTACCACCCGCCCCGATGTTTTAATGATATGTGAAACATGGGCGAAAGCAGAATCATTGGCAGCACACGAAGCCACTCCACACTTTTCTGCCTTGGTGGGAAAGATGCAAGATATGGGTGAATTGAAGCTTGAGAAATTCAATTTCTAACATCACTTACGAGACATATTAAAAGTAATAAGCCGGTCGATTTACAAATTAAATCGACCGGCTTATCTTTTGTATTAGCCTTTATAAACCGTGTTTTGTATTTTTTAATTATTATAATTATCTCATTCTCAACCGCAAAATAAGATTAAAAATAATCTACAACTCTTTATCTACTATTTACAATAAGATATAAAGAGAAAAACTTTTTCTTTGCACTGTTAATTTAACACATTAAACCAAAGTAAATGATGAAGAAAAAGTTTTTAGGTATCATGCTATTTTTAGCAGCTGCACTGACTTCGTGCAATCAATACGAAGATTTTGGCGATGCAGCGCAAACACAACAAGATTTACAAGCTGAAACACGCTCTAATAGCTCTCAGGTGCCATTGGTGGTTGGCTATTTCCCATCTTGGAGCGAAACTTACCCAAGTGCATCGGGCAGCAAATTGAGAAATATGCCCGAAGAAGTGACACACATTTTCCTGTCGTTCATCAAGCCCAACATGCGCTACACCAAAGGTTCATTCGACATCAAAGGAGTAGGCATTGAAGTACCTTATGATGGTATCGTTTTAAAAGAAACAGTTGATCACTTAAAAGCAAAAGGTGTTAAAGTAATCTTATCTATCGGTGGCGAAACCTACTGGGGTACGGATGAAGCTTATGACATCGACTATGTGGCAATCGCCGACTTCGTGCGTGATTTCGGCTTCGATGGTATTGACTGGGATTACGAACCTAATGGCGGCTTCCAGACTATCGGTGAACCAATCAATGTGCAGCGTTTCATCACGATGATCCGCGAATCGCGCAAACTACTCCCTAAAGAAGAAGGCTTCCTTATAGCATGCGCACCTGCTGGATGTGGAGCTTTGGGACGCTCAACACCCTATGCGGATAATGATGATCCATCATCTCCCTACGCTTATGACAAACGTGCTGAAGTGACGGGGGATGCACTTTCAAATGAATATAATTCTACTGCCCCCGAGGGTTATACTATTTCACTTTATGGTTTCGCATCAACAGGACATATGATCCCTGTGTTCAGAGAAGTAGGTCATGATATCGACTTCGTGGCTTTCCAAGGTTATAACACAGGATCGGCATCGCAACGCGAAATTATGTATGATTCATATGCATATTATGCAAATATTTATGGCTTCCGTGTAGCATTTGGTATGCATGTTCCTGATGAACCTTGGGGACCATACTTTACTTATACAGAAGATAAGGTACGCGAATATACTACTTATGTTGCCGAAGGTGGCCGTCATGGTCGTGCTGGCAAAGGTGATGGTGTGATGTATTGGCAATTGCTCCAGGTTTCATCTATCAACCCAGCTATCGACGGTGTGAAGTATTCACAAATCTCATATGAAATTCTCGAAAACCATTCACCTGTTACTACGCCATCAGTAAGCATTACTTCTCCTATCGCGAACACAATGATCCGCGAAAGCGAATCATTTAACTTCGTGGCTCGTGTTAGACGCGCTACGAAAGCAGAGTTCTATGTTGACAATCAGCTTGTTGCTACTGTAACTGCCGAACCTTTCCAAACTACTATCAGCAAGCTTGAAGTAGGTACACATGATTTGAAAGTGGTTGTTTCGAATGCACAAGGTGAAACCGCTACTGCCACAACTACGATTAAAACTATCAGCGATGACTCTGTAGAAGATCTGCCTTTGTGGAATAAAGGCACTGTCTACGCTACAGGTGGTACATTGGTATTGTATAGCGACAAGGTTTGGTCGAACAAATGGTGGACGCAAGGCGATATCCCTGGACAGTCTGACGTTTGGGCATTTGTAAGAGATGTGAATGAAACTGGCGGTGGAGACAACGGCAACACTGGAGGTGG
>CAMTPC010000151.1 GCA_947074295.1 uncultured Bacteroides sp.
CGCTGTTTCGGGTTTTACTACCCTTAAAGACACCTCCACTTCTGTTATATCTTCGTAATACTTTTCCAACTTAGACACTTTCTTTTGGGCAAAAGCTCTCAATTGTTCTGAAGCGTCAAAGTGAATAGATTGAATTCTTATTTCCATAAATACCTCCTTTTTTTAAGCTCGCGGATGAGCCTGTTTATAAACTTTTTTAAGTTCTTCAAAAGTAGTATGCGTATAGATTTCGGTAGCAGCCAAACTATTGTGTCCCAACAACTCTTTTACCGCTCCTAGCTCAGCATCATTGTTGAGCATCGTCGTAGCAAAAGTATGCCGAAGCACGTGCGGACTGCGCTTCTTCAACGTAACCACTTTCGAAAGGTTTCGTTTTACAATTTTATATACCTGATCAAGCGTCAGGGGGCCACCATTCTCGCGTGCAAAAAAAGGACCATCCATCACCCCAATCTCAGCATTTCGTATATCAACATAGGTTAGCATCGACTCTTTCAATGCGTCACCAAAAGGAATAAGACGTTGTTTATTTCGCTTACCGGTCACTTTTAGGATTCCGTTTACTAAATCTACATCCGAAACATTCAGTCCGATTAGCTCAGACGAACGCATACCAGTAGTATAAAACGTCTCAATAATCAAGCGATTTCTGACACCTTGATAGTCTTCACTATAATCGACATCATCCAACAACCGATCCATATCGCTTTCCTTAAGGAAAACAGGAAGCGGTTTTCGCTTTTTGGGAGCCACAATCTTCGTCATAGGATTAACTTCTATAAAATTCTTTTTCAATAAGAACTTATAAAAGGAGCGCAACGCACTTAGTTTCCGATTTACCGACGAAGCCGTATAACCAGCATCCATCAAGGAAACAATCCATTCACGAATTAGTTCGGGTGTCACCGCGCACGGATCACCCTCATCCCCCATCTCTCGACTAAACGTCAAAAGCAAAGAAATATCCTTCTGATAGGCCAATACAGTCTTCTCAGAATAATTCCGCTCATAACACAAATAGTCAAGAAATGCCTTTGTTAACATACAATCGCTACAAAGCTATAAATTTAATGCAACGAATATATGAAAAAGAATTCAATAACTCAAAACGAATTACGAATAATTATTCTTCTACTTGCTGAAGATGTTGAACATATACAGCATGTTCTTTCTTCAATCTTTTTACAACAGATGGTTTATCAAACTGCTGTCTAGCTCTCAATTCTTTTACGATACCAGTTTTCTCAAACTTTCTTTTGAATTTCTTCAGCGCTTTTTCGATGTTTTCGCCTTCTTTTACGGGTACTACAATCATTTTTTTCTAATTAAATGTTTTTGGTTTTATATTATGCATCAAAATGCGCCGCAAAATTACGCATACTTTCTTAATATACAAGCACATTAACACAAATATTTTCTGTGAAATTATGGTTAAAGTCTTCATTATAAGACAAATTTCCTTAAGCCAGCAAAGCTAAAACTATACTCACAAGGCTTTACAAGCGATAAAAAACGAATAATGCAAGCTATACACGACTAACCCTTACAATACAAACCGGTATAAATACTCTAAGAAGTAGTCCTATATCATATACCATATATCAGGGAGTATTCAGTGACTAATTCCTTCTTTCTGAGGGATATTTTTGCTGCTCTCAAAATAAATGTATCTTTGAAGACAGAAATAACACTAAATGATTTACCATGAAAAAGGAAATTCAAAACAGATTAAAAGCATTGCGCCAAGAGATGAAAAATCGGAACCTTGATGCATTCATCATACCTAGCACCGACCCGCACATGAGCGAATATGTGGCACCGCATTGGGGAGCACGCGAATGGCTATCAGGCTTCACTGGATCAGCGGGAA
Organism: uncultured Bacteroides sp.; assembly: GCA_947074295.1. Taxonomy (GTDB): domain Bacteria; phylum Bacteroidota; class Bacteroidia; order Bacteroidales; family Bacteroidaceae; genus Bacteroides. Next base: position 1,871 of record CAMTPC010000151.1, read on the forward strand.
CTGTAGTAGTGACACAAAAGATGGCGGGGCTCTGGACTGATTCACGTTATTTTATACAAGCAGAAGAACAACTTAAAGACACAGGAATTACACTTTACAAGGAAATGCTTCCTGAAACACCAAGCATAGCTCAAATGCTATGTAGCGAACTTCAGACTTGCGGTATAGTGGGCATCGATGGACAGATGTTTTCGTTGGCTCAATATGAATCACTCCGCCAGGAGCTTGAATCGGCGGCTATCCAGATAGAGAGCGACACGACTATTATTGATGAGATATGGAAAGAAAGACCCGCACTACCTGACGAACCAGTCTTTGTTTACGGTATGGAATATGCTGGTCAATCAGTAGCTGATAAAATAGCTGCCATCAAAAACGGAGCGAGTAGATTGAAGTCTAAAAGCATTTTCATCTCAGCACTAGACGAAATCGCTTGGGCCCTGAATCTACGCGGAAACGACGTAGCATACAATCCAGTTTTCATCAGCTATCTGCTAATTACGCCTGAAGAAAACTTATTGTTTATTGATCCTTCTAAAATAACAGCCGAAGTAGCGGAGTATCTGAAAGAAAATGATATAAAACAAGCAGCATACTTAGAGACACCTCATTATCTTAACAAGATGGCTTCTACTTCCCTGCTCATCCAACCCACCAAAACCAATTATGCAATCTACGAAGCCATCTCACCCGAATGCAACCTAATATTCGGCGAATCCCCAGTGGCATTACTCAAATCCATACGAAACGAAGTGGAGATAACAGGTGTACACCAAGCCATGATCCGCGATGGTATTGCAATGGTGCGTTTCCTACATTGGCTGGAAAAAGCAGTGCCACAAGGCAATGAATCTGAATTGAGCATAACTGCAAAATTGGAATCTTTCCGGAAGATGGGAGATTTGTATAGAGGCAATAGTTTTAACACAATAGCTGGCTACGGTCCACATGCAGCAATCATTCACTATTCAGCCACTACCGAGAGTGACATCAAACTGGAACCACGTGGCTTCCTACTCCTCGACTCGGGTGGGCAGTATTTGGATGGAACTACTGACATTACACGCACCATTGCACTGGGCGAATTGAATGACGAAGAAAAAGAAGACTATACACTAGTATTGAAGGGACACATAGCTCTGTCTATGGCCAAGTTTCCGGAAGGCACACGCGGTGCCCAACTAGATGTATTGGCACGCATGCCATTGTGGCAAAAAGGGATCAACTATCTATATGGTACGGGGCATGGTATAGGACATTTTTTGAATGTACACGAAGGACCCCAAAGTATCAGAATGAATGAAAACCCAGTGACACTTCGTACTGGTATGGTGACATCAAATGAGCCGGGCGCATACAAAGCAGGCAAACATGGAATACGAATAGAAAATCTTATCCTAACTATAGAAGCGGGTGAAGGTATGTATGGGAAATATTTTGAGTTTGAAACGCTGACACTTTGCCCTATATGTACCAAAGGCATCATAGTAGAGGCATTAAGTGCTGAAGAGAGACAATGGCTAAACAATTATCATAAACAGGTGTTTGATAAAATTGAATCAGCTTTGAACGAAGACGAAAGAGCTTGGCTCAAAGAAGCAACTAAATGTATATAATTCATTTCAAAAGGAATAAGAGGTTATGGCTTTAATCAAATCAGTAAGAGGATTCACGCCTCAGATTGGCAAAGACTGCTTCCTTGCCGAGAATGCAGTGATCATTGGTGATGTGGTGATCGGCGATGAATGTAGTATTTGGTACAATACGGTGCTACGCGGTGACGTTAATTCTATCCGAGTAGGCAACAATGTAAATATCCAGGATGGCACAGTGATACATACTCTCTATGAGAAATCAGTGACAGAAATTGGTGACAATGTCTCTATCGGCCATAATGTGACGATTCATGGCGCTACCGTCAAGGATTATGCATTAGTAGGTATGGGATCGACAATACTGGATCATGCCGTGATTGGCGAAGGTGCTATTGTAGCGGCGGGTTCATTGGTACTGGCCAATACTGTAATAGATCCAGGTACTGTTTGGGGTGGTGTCCCTGCAAAATTCATCAAGCAGGTAGATCCTGCGCAAGCAAAGGAATTGAATCAGAAAATTGCACACAATTATAAGATGTACGCCTCGTGGTACAAAGACGAGATGGATGCACCTATAGAGTAAAACTATACTCGTAAAAGGGAAAACTCGCACTGTTCATAAGCTTCTCGGCTAGGACAATGCGTGTTTTTTTATATGCAGTCATCAAAATGTGTATCCGACAGAATCACACCAATGGAGCTTTATCAAAGAGAAAGATACGCGAAACCAAACTATTTAATAAAGAGGCGTGCTGTAGACGTACACCATGTGTCAATTTACGAGACTCTTCGAGTTGCAATCGCGGAGAAGCGATAATCGATGGATCAAAATCAGAAGAGGGTATAACGACTGGTGAATGCTGCAAGATAAATATTTCTATCGCTTTGTCACTAGCATCGACATCTATTAATTGCCGGAATGCCGCGTGCTGATTTTCACTGAAATGATATTTATACGCCAAAATTCTCCAAATCTCATCAGCGGCGGCATTATAATTTAAATTGGCTATGTTGTATTGATCATGTAGCTTATCGTGCCTATTATTATAGTTAAACGATAAGATAATCATGTAGATGATAAATAAGACAAAAAGAAAAAGAAGGATTAAAGCTAATGACATATAAAAAACTGTTTAAGGGTTAATGTTGAGTGCTGAGTCAACAATGCCCAACACTATTATACATATATTAACCACCAAACAGACTAAAAGTTTATATGTGATAAGACTTTATCAGTTGCACCCGCATGATCCGAAACATATTTTCCTGCATTTTCGCCCGATTCTTTCAAAAAATCAGGATCTGAATAGAAGCGATCCAGGAGTTGGCTCAACTCCTTATAATTATTGATGCAGAAAGCACCTTGAGCTTTCAAAAGCCCAATAGCTTCCATAAACTTCTGGTGTGCAGGACCAAACACAACTGGGATACCATAAACGGCTGCTTCCAATGTATTGTGAATACCGACACCAAAACCACCCCCAATATAGGCCAAATCGCCATAGCGGTAGATAGATGACAATAAACCGATGCAGTCGATGATCATACAATCCGCTTGCTCCACATTCTTCATGTCCGCACGGGTATATCGCACATAAGGGCGCCTCAGTTTGTCGATGATCTCTATCAAATGACCTTCATCTGTGACGTGCGGAGCAATGATCAGTTTCATTTCGGGGTGCGTGTTGAAGTATTCGATAAACAAGTCTTCATCTGGTTGCCAAGAACTACCAGCCACCATTACGACTGAGTTTCCTCTGAACTTCTCGATAAGTGGTAGATCCTTCGCTTCACTACGTATCTGCAACACGCGGTCAAAACGCGTATCTCCTACCACAGAAACACAGTTAATTCCGATTGCAGCCAGGTATCGCTTAGAGGCTTCGTTTTGCACAAATATATAATCGAAATCTTTCAGCACATTGCGATAGGTTCCCCCATACCATTTAAAGAATATTTGGTCGCGTCGAAAGATGGACGAAACACTATAGACTGGAATATGACGTCTGTGCAACTCATCCAGATAGTTTTTCCAGAATTCATATTTAATAAAGAATGCCATGCGCGGATTTACGATATTAATAAAACGGCGCGCATTGCCAATCTTGTCGAATGGCAGATAACAGACGATATCTGCCCCTCTATAGTTCTTGCGCACCTCATAACCCGAAGGCGAAAAGAAGGTGAGCAAGATCTTATAGTCAGGATGCTTAGCACGAATCTTCTCTATCAACGGACGCCCTTGCTCAAATTCCCCCAAAGAGGCAGCATGAAACCAAATATAATCGGCATCTTTCTCTATCTGTTGTCGCAAGACATTGAAAACTACCCAATGCCCCTTCATCATCTTCCGGGGTTTGCGACTGAAAGGCGCAGCCAAGTGGACACCTATATCATAGAGGTTGATAGCTAAGTCGTAAAGCATAGTTATAGTTAAAAATTAGCGTAAAACTTCGACAGCACGTTTCAAACGAGCGATAGACTCTTCTTTGCCCAATATCCATGTGATATCGAACATATGAGGACCTTTACCCTCGCCTACCAGCGCCAAACGGAAAGCATTCATGATATTGCCCGTGTGATAACCTTTATCGGCGATCCACTGCATCACTACATTCTCTTGATTTGCGATACTGAAATCTTCAATGCCGCCAAGTACCTCTGCTAACTCAGTCATGCAGACTGCCGAATCTTCTTTCCAGCGTTTTTTCACGGTCTTTTCATCATAAGTGGTAGGAGCCACAAAGAAAAAGCTAGATGCTTCCCACAACTCGCGAACGAAGTTGACACGACCTTTCATCATGCCCACAACCGCAACTACTATATCGAAAGGAGCTTCCACACCATGCTCTTTTAGAACAGGCACGAACAATTCAGCAATCTCCTCATTAGATTTCTGTTGGATGTAAGTATGATTGAACCAAATCCCTTTTTTATAATCAAATTTAGCGCCCGACTTACTACAACGTTTCAAATCAAATAGTTTGACCATTTCTTCGAGCGACATCACTTCTTGATCATTGCCTGGATTCCAGCCCAACAGGGCTAAGAAATTGAGTACGGCCTCTGGCAAATAACCCGCTTCGCGATAACCTGAAGAAATCTCACCCGTTTTAGGATCTTTCCATTCCAATGGAAATACAGGGAATCCCAAACGATCGCCATCACGTTTGCTGAGCTTACCATTGCCCTCAGGCTTGAGTAGCAAGGGAAGATGAGCAAAAGCGGGCATTGTATCTTCCCAACCAAAAGCACGGTAAAGCAATACATGAAGCGGCGCAGAAGGCAACCACTCTTCACCCCGAATAACATGAGACACTTCCATCAGATGATCATCCACGATATTGGCAAGATGATAAGTAGGAAGCTGATCGGCTGATTTATAAAGCACTTTGTCGTCAAGTATAGAAGAGTTAATCACAACTTCTCCACGAATCAGATCATTCACGATTACATTTTCGTTTGGTTCGATCTTAAAACGCACCACATATTGCTTGCCATCAGCAATCAATGCATCCACCTCTTCTTTTGAAAGAGTAAGCGAATTGCGCATTGCGCCACGTGTTGAAGCATCATATTGGAAATTTGCTATTTCTGCGCGTTTTGCATCCAATTCCTCTGGAGAATCAAAGGCAATGTAGGCCTTACCTGCCTCAAGCAGCTGATCTACATATTTTTTATAGATAGCCTTACGTTCAGATTGACGATATGGACCGTGGTCACCACCAAAGCTAACGCCTTCATTAAAGGGGATACCAAGCCATTTGAACGATTCGAGGATATACTCCTCGGCACCCGGAACGAAGCGATTAGAATCGGTATCTTCGATGCGGAAGATCATTTCGCCATCATGCTGGCGTGCAAATAGATAGTTGTACAATGCGGTACGTACGCCGCCGATATGCAAAGCACCGGTTGGACTTGGTGCAAAGCGAACTCTTACTTTTCTTTCTGACATAGTTGAATAATAGGTATAAAGCG
>CAMTPC010000152.1 GCA_947074295.1 uncultured Bacteroides sp.
ACAGCACGTTCAGAAGTGATGTTTTCCATCTTATGATAAGCCTGATAAAGAGCAGGACGTATTAGATCTGTCATACCTGCATCCAGAATTGCGAATTTCTTCTTTGTACCCTCTTTCACATAGAGCACTTTAGAAATTAGCGAACCACACTGACAAGTCACTGCGCGTCCTAGTTCGAAATGCAATGTCTGATGTGAGCGTAGCTTCAAATGCGCAGCATAAGTAGCAAAATAAGAAGCGAAGTCTGGTATAGGCTGACGATTAGGATGATCGTAATCAATACCCAATCCACCGCCTACATTGATATGGTTCACAACAATGCGACGTGCTTCCAGCTTATCTTGCAGTTCATTGATACGATTACACAGTGCTACAAAATCACTCATATCTAAAATCTGCGATCCGATATGGAAATGCAAGCCGATGAAATTCACATTCTTCAATTCATTGGCTACATCAATCACGCGATCCATATCTTCCATGCTGATACCGAACTTATTTTCGGCAAGACCTGTGGTGATATGAGCGTGTGTATGTGCACCTACATTTGGATTGATACGGAAAGCCACATTAGCCACCTTTCCCTTAATACCTGCCAGTTCATCAATCACTTCCAATTCGGGGATTGACTCAACATTAAAACAGAAAATATTATTTTCAAGGCCTAACTCGATCTCCCAATCTGCCTTACCTACACCTGCAAAAACAATTTTCTCGGCTGGAAAACCTGCTTGAAGAGCAGCTTTTACTTCACCACCACTCACACAGTCGGCGCCCAATCCATTCTCACGAATGATGGTCAACAATTTAGAGTTAGCATTTGCCTTAATAGCATAATGCACATCGAAGCGTTCATATTTTGAAGCTTCTTCGCTGATGCAAGCCAACGTAGCACGCAACACCTCTGTATCATAATAATAAAAAGGAGTACGTAGTTGACGAAATTTTTCTACTGGAAATATACCTTTCATAAAACACTCAAAAAAAATAACCTTGTTTATTATACTATGCGCAAAAGGTGCCTTTATCGGATAGCGATAAAAGCACCCTGATATGTCATAGAATACCTATCTTTTAATCAATTGTTATCAAACAACTCTTTGCTTAATGACTGCAAAGCTGCTTTCTTATCACATTCACGGATCAAGAAAGAGATATTATAATTGCTACCACCGTAAGAGATCATACGCACAGGAACATCTTTCATGGCATCCATTGTTTTAGCCTCAAAGCCAACATTTTCCCATTCTAAGTCGCCCACTACACATACGATACACATATTCTTATCAACAGTCACTGTACCATATTTCTTCAGGTCATCCAAGATTTCATTCAGATGCTTGGTGTTGTCGATAGATACAGAAACACCTACTTCAGAAGTACAAATCATGTCAATAGAAGTTTGGTAGCTTTCGAATATCTCAAATACTTTACGCAAGAAACCATGTGCTAGTAACATACGGCTCGATTTAATCTTAATCGCAGTAATATTATCCTTTGCAGCAACAGCTTTGATCTTACCTTTTTCAGTATCATTAGAGATCAATGTACCAGGTGCAGTAGGATCCATCGTATTGAGCAAACGCACAGGAATATTCGCATACTTGGCAGGCTGAATACAAGTTGGGTGAAGAATTTTCGCACCAAAGTAGGCCAACTCGGCAGCTTCTTCGAAATGCAACTGACGCACTGGAGTAGTATTTTCTACAATACGTGGATCATTGTTGTGCATACCATCAATATCCGTCCAGATCTGAATCTCTGTAGCGTTGATAGCGGCACCGATCAATGAAGCGGTATAATCGCTTCCCCCGCGCTGCAAGTTATCTATTTCACCATAAGCGTTGCGACAGATATAACCCTGAGTGATATAAATCTCCACACCTGGATGCAATTCTAGCTGTATCTGAAGTTTGTCTTTGATATACACAGGATCTGGTTCAGCGTTCTTATCTGTACGCATGTAGTCCAGAGCTGGCAATAGCACAGAACTTGTACCACACTCTTGGAGATAATAGTTCATCAACGCAGTAGAGATTAACTCACCTTGCGCCAATATCACCTTTTCTTCGAATAGAGTGAAGAGATCCTTCGTGAAGGCACGGATATAATCGAAATGAGATTTTATCATTTCGAGCGCCTTCTGTTTATATTCAGCAGTAGAAAAAAGTTCATCAACATGCTTTTTATAGGTATGTTCCAGCTTGTTGATTATCTCGTTAGCACCTTCCGGATTCTTCTTGTACAGATAATCGGAAATTTCCACCAATGTGTTGGTTGTACCTGACATTGCTGAGAGGACTACAATCTTTTGTTCACCATCGGTAATCAATTTGGCTACTTCTTTGATACGCTGAGCAGAGCCTACAGAAGTTCCTCCAAACTTTAAAACTTTCATTTTCGTTTCTGTGTTAAAAATTAATATGTAATTGCTTTCTATTCTATATTTTAAGAGACAAAGTGATTATACTTCGGCATATACCTCTATATCTTCATCATCACTTTCATCAATTATAATCTTTTCTTCCAGAATCACTTCCTGAGCCAATGGAGTATTCTCCACATATTCATTTGTGACATCTACTAGTTGGCGGTCAGCACACCGGAAAACTTTGCCTGGATATTCGTTCAGGAAGCCCAGATTATGGGTTGTCATCATGACGGCAGTGCCATTTTTACTGATGGTGTGCAATAGCTCTACAATTAGCTTTCCTGTCTCAACATCCAGATTTCCGGTAGGTTCATCCGCAAGTATTATATCAGGAGAGTTGAGTACCGCTCTTGCGATTACAATGCGTTGTTGTTCGCCTCCCGATAATTCATTAGGCCATTTATAGCCTTTTTGTTGCATGCCAACAAGATCCAATGTCTCATCCACACGCTGTTTTATCTCTTTCTTATTTTTCCATCCCGTAGCACGGAGCACAAAACTAAGATTATCAAATACACTACGATCCGTCAAAAGCTTGAAATCCTGGAATACAATCCCTAATCGGCGTCTCAATTGTGGAATATTTTTACGCTTAATGTTACGCATGTTGTAATCGAACACCCGCGCTTCTCCATTATGCACGTCCACCTCACCATAAATAGTTTTCATCAGACTCGACTTCCCGCTACCAACCTTACCAATAAGATACAGGAATTCACCTTTATGCAAATCGAGGTTGACCTCTTTCAGCACTTCCAGTTCATCGCGATAGATATCAACGCCTTTATAGGAGATCAATGCTTTTTCCATGCCGCACTATGTCTTTCTTTAAGTTCGTTCGCCAAATCTTCGATGCGGTATCCTTTTGATGTCAACAGCACGATGAGATGATAAAGTAAATCAGCCCCTTCGTAAAGCAGACGATCATCAGTACCATTTGTGGCTTCAATCACTGTTTCAACAGCCTCTTCTCCCACTTTTTGGGCTATTTTATTGATACCCGACTTAAATAGGCTTGTGGTGTAAGAATCTTCAGGCATTTCCGCATGTCGCTTGTCAATGAAATCTTGAAGAAGTTTAATAAACATCACTGGCTCATCATTACTGTCGCCCCAACAAGTATCTGTCCCTGTATGGCAAACAGGGCCTTTTGGATGAACTTCAATAAGCAAAGTATCTTTATCACAATCCGTCTTCATGGAAACCACTTCCAAGAAGTTTCCACTTATCTCACCTTTCGTCCATAGACGACCTTTGGTGCGACTATAAAAAGTCACCCTACCCGTCTCTATAGTCTTTTCATAGGCTTCACGATTCATAAAGCCCAACATCAAGACCTTACGAGTCTCTCTATCTTGGATAATGGCAGGTACCAGACCCTCCATTTTATCGAAATCAAGTCCCATTTCTTTCTGATTTTTTAAGTTTAGAGTTCTACTTTATAAGCGGACAGTAATACCCTGGCTGCAAAGATACGATTTTAAATCGGGAATTTTTATCTCTCCAAAGTGAAAAACACTGGCTGCCAAGGCTGCATCTGCCTTTCCTTCCAAAAATACATCTTTAAAATGACTCATATCCCCAGCTCCGCCCGAGGCAATAATTGGAATAGATAGATTTTCAGAGAGTTGCGCCAATGCTTCATTTGCATATCCCGTTTTCACTCCATCATGATTCATGCTCGTAAAAAGCACTTCACCAGCACCTCGATCTTGCGCTTCACGTGTCCAATTCATCAGTTCTTTATCTGTCTCGATTCTACCACCGTTGAGATAGCATTTCCAACCAGTATCCGTCATTTTTGCATCAACAGCCAATACACAAACTTGCGAACCGAAGTTCTTGGCTATTTCATCAATTAGTTGTGGATTGCGTATAGCCGATGAGTTGATGGAGATCTTATCCGCCCCAGCGCTAAGCAAGCGTTCCACATCACTCAGTTCATTGATACCACCTCCTACTGTAAAAGGGATGTTTATATGAGCCGCTATGCGTTTCACCAAATCCGTAAATGTTTTTCGTCCTTCGTGGCTTGCCGTTATATCAAGAAACACCAATTCATCAGCTCCTTGCTCACTATAGGTTTTACCCAGCTCCACAGGATCACCCGCTTGTCTCAAGTTGACAAAATTGGTCCCTTTCACCGTTTGCCCATCTTTAATATCTAGGCAAGGTATTATTCTTTTTGCTAACACAGATATCTTTATATTTAGTGTGTATTCTAATTTATTTATCTTTATAAGAACATCTGCAAGTCATGCAAACTTATCTTACCTTCGTATAGCGCTTTTCCAAACACCACAGCCGGCACACCAGCATCTTGCAAAGCTTCGATATCGGCAATACCACTCACACCACCACTCGCAACAAGGTAAAGCGAAGGAAAATGCTGTAATATCTCCTTATAGAGCTTAATAGATGTACCTTCAAGCATACCATCGCAATCTATATCAGTACAAACTACTTTGGTGACACCCTTTGCAATATAATCTTCTAGAAAATTAATAATATCACAATCACTCTTTTCCGTCCAACCGTTTATTGCTATTTTTCGTTCTTTCACGTCAGCACCAAGAATAATCTTATCACTTCCATAACGTTGAATCCAAGAAGCAAAAAGTTCGGGTTCTTTCACAGCTATACTACCCCCTGTTACCATTTGTGCACCACATTCAAAAGCGATTTTCAAATCCTCATCGCTTTTGATGCCACCTCCAAAATCAACAACCAGGGATGTATGATTAGCTATCTTTTCAAGCACTTTATAGTTAACAATATGATGAGACACAGCACCATCCAAATCCACTAAATGCAAGCGTTGAATGCCGTGATCCTGAAATTCCTTGGCAACTTCCAGCGGATCTTCATTATATACCTTTTTACGGCCATAGTCACCTTGCGAAAGACGTACACACTTGCCGTCTATAATATCGATTGCAGGAATTATTTCTATCATAGATGATGATTTTTAATGATTATGTAAACGATTATAGTTTAAGGAAGTTCTTTAAGATATGCTCACCAGTCGATCCACTTTTCTCTGGGTGAAACTGTGTAGCATAGAAGTTATCTTTATGCAGTGCAGCACTAAAAGGCTGTATATAATCGGTGGTCGCAGCAGTGTTATCACATGACGGCACATAATAACTATGCACAAAATAGACAAATTCATCTGCGTCAAACCCTTTAAAAAGATCACTATTGTATTGACCAATCGTATTCCATCCCATGTGTGGGACTTTATCTTCGTGACGTGTTGCCACAAAGCGCTTTACAGGCACATCAAAAATGCCCAAACAATCCGTATTACCTTCTTCAGACGAGACACACATTAACTGCATGCCAAGACAGATACCCAACACTGGTTGCTTCAAGTCCTTAATCAACATATCCAGCCCGTTGGCTCGCAAGTATTCCATGGTAGTACCCGCCTCACCTACACCGGGGAATATCACCTTATCTGCTGACATCAGTCGGCTTTTATCATCTGTGATGTTAGCCTCAACACCCAGACGTCGCAGAGCATAATCGACTGAGCGAATATTACCAGCATTATATTTTACTATTGCTACATCCATGAGTCGTATTAATTGAAGACAACCGTCTTATTCTTATACGCAAGCACTTTGCGCTCAATATGCTTTTGAACTGCGCGAGAAAGGACTATTTTTTCTAAATCCTTTCCTTTGTTCACTAAGTCCTCTACAGTATCTTTATGCGAAATGCGCACCACATCTTGTTCTATGATAGGACCTGCATCCAGTTCGGAAGTAACATAGTGACTAGTAGCTCCGATAATTTTCACTCCACGCTGGAACGCGGCATGATAGGGACGTGCGCCCACAAAAGCCGGCAAGAAAGAATGATGTATATTAATAATCTTATTGGGAAATGCCTCAATCATCGTTTCAGACAATACCTGCATATAGCGAGCCAACACAATGAATGAGATATTATTCTCAGCCAAAAGCTTTAATTCGGCTTGTTCTTGCTCAGCTTTATTCTCTTTTGTTACTGGAAAGACATGAAAAGGTATCCCAAAGCGTTCGGCCACTGGAGCCAAATCAGGATGATTGCTTATAATCAAAGGAATCTCTACATGCCACTCGCCCGCAGTATAGCGCGCCAATATGTCGAAAAGACAATGCGACATCTTCGACACAAAGAGTGCCATCCTAGGTTTCACATCCGAAAAATAGAGTCGGAAGTGCATTTCATACTTCTGCGCATAAAGTGTAGAAAAATAATCTTCGATTTTTTCTTTAGGAATCAAAAAATCCTTTAACTCCCACTCGATACGCATGAAAAATATATTCTCCACATGATCCACATATTGATCTAGATATACGATATTACCTTTATTCACCGTAATAAAGTCGGTTACTTCGGCCAGAATACCCGGTTTGTCGGGGCAGTGCAATAACAATTTGGCTGTTGTCATCATCATTTCATAATTTTAGCCTGCAAAATTAACCAATTATTGCAATAATACTACCTTTACCTACACAAAGTTTGATTTAAAGCACCGATTTCTTACAGATAGAAAGATTTTAGACCTTTTTCCTTATCCTCCTTGGCTGAAAGAGCTTCATACAATAGAATAGGGCTATCAAAAGGGCAGAAAAAAAGTGATATTTTTTTTTCGCCACAGAATATCCTCATTATAAGCACATAAAGCCCCTAGGTAGAGATTTAAGACAAAAAATTATTGCAGCGTAATTTGCAGAATTAAAAAAAACATCTACCTTTGCAACCGCAATCGAGAGAGATGCGAATTACAAATGAAATTCTGGTGCGTTAGTTCAGTTGGTTAGAATACATGCCTGTCACGCATGGGGTCACGGGTTCGAGTCCCGTACGCACCGCAAGACTTCCGTCACAAACGGACATTTGAAATTTGAAAGAATAAAATACGAGAAAGGGTGCGTTAGTTCAGTTGGTTAGAATACATGCCTGTCACGCATGGGGTCACGGGT
>CAMTPC010000153.1 GCA_947074295.1 uncultured Bacteroides sp.
TGTAGGTACTAGGCTCATCTAGTATGACGATGGAGGGATCACTTACGATAGCTCTCCCTAGTAGTGCCCGTTGCAGCTGCCCGCCACTCAACTCTCCAATGGCCCGGTTTTCTAGTCCATTGAGACCCATGCGTTCTATCACTTTCTCAACTTTGGCATACTGCTCGTTGGAATAGCGTTTTAAGAGCGATTTTTGCGCGGCTAGCCCCGAAAGTATGACTTCCTTTACCGATATGGGAAATTTCTTGTCTATGGCGTTGTATTGTGGCAAATAGCCCATTGTGATATTGTTGCTCACAATGTTGCCTTTCATGGGTTTCAATAGTCCCAGTAAGCATTTGACAAGTGTGGTCTTGCCGCCACCATTAGGACCGATGATGCCCAAGAAGTCGTGCTCGTAAATCGTGAGGTTGACGTCATGTAGCACGGTATGGCCATTGTAACCAGCCGATAGATCTTTGATTTCGATGAGCGGTTTAGGCATAGAGTTATTTTCCTCCGTTATTGGCAAGGGTTTTAGCGATGTTTATCATTTCCTCATTCCAATTGTAGCTCAATGGGTTGACGGTTATGATATCTGCACCGATTTCATCGGCAATCAGCTTAGCATTGCGTTTATCAAATTCAGGCTGAATAAAGATAATATGCACATTGTGTTCCTTGCAGAAATCTACTAATTCTTTGAGGTGTGCGGGCGAAGGTTCTTTCCCGTTATTCTCGATGCTAATCTGCTGCAGCCCATAATCGCGGGCAAAATATGAAAGTGCAGGATGGTAGATGATGAATGTCTCGGCTGCACCTGGTGCTGCCAACTCTTGGCGGATAATGCTATCAGTAGCCATGATGATATTGCAAAGACTATCGTATCGTGCAAAATAGTAACGTTCATTATCTCTGTCTAGTTGAGTCAATGCACGATAAGTATTGCGCGCAATGATGAGTGCGTTTTCAGGCGAGTTCCATACATGAGGTTCGATGCCACCAACACCACATTTATGTCCAGGTTCGCTATGATCATGATCATGAGGCGTTGTATCCAATATCACGTCTATATCCTTGGACGTGTCAAACACCTGAAGGTGTGGGGTGTTTTCTAGTAGGCGGTCCAGCCACACTTGCTCAAAGCCAATATGTCCTATACGGAGATAGGCATCACTGTTCTTAAGTGCTACGAGCTGTTGGGGAGTGGGGTCATAGGTTTCAGGGCTACTGCCATTAGGCACTATTGCGGTCACGTCAAACTTATCACCAGCAATGGCTTCCGTGAAAAAGCGCTGCGGTTCGATGGTGACCATAATCACTGGCTTTTCTTCTCCAGCAATAGCTTTCTTATGGCGTTGGCACGAGCATAACGCAATTAGCACCATCAACAATATCATTCCCTTTTTACCCATAAATTCTTCTTTTTAAAGCTTGTTTGCTCTTAATATCTCTCGTTTTCCTCCTGGAGGTCCAGGTAAACGTTCCACTGTAAATCCTGCTGTTTGAAGCATGCGTCTCACTACACCTTTGGCGCAGTAAGTTGTCAGTATACCACCACTACGCATGGCCGCATATATTTGTTCAAATAATGGCATCGTCCACATCTCGGGTTGTTTCTCGGGTGCGAAAGCATCAAAATAGACGATATCTATACTTCCGGGTTCGAGAGACGGTATCCAAGCATTTGCATCCGATTCTACCTTTCTTAACGTAAAATTAGTAGATATTATTGTATTTTCTTCCCAAAGAGCAAAATGCATTTTCTTAAACAGAGGATTGTCACTATAGTTCAGGGCATCTACATCAGTCCAATCCAATGGATATCGCTCTATGGAAGTATATTGAATTTGCCTTCCTTCCCGTTCTGCCTCTTCGAGTGTTAACAATGCGTTGAGACCTGTGCCAAAACCAATTTCAAGAATGTGTGGCTGCAGTGCCCTCGAAGCCTTTAGACCCATGTCGATGAAGATATGCTGTGATTCGGTGCGTGCGCCTTTCACTGAATGGTAATGCTCATCCATCTCAGGAATAAATAATGTGGCACTCCCGTCGGCTGTCTGTTCTACGATTCTTTTCATGATGATCGAGTTTTAAAAGATGGCACTGATGACACCATTCACAGCAAGCAGGATGATGGCATAACGAAAGAATTTCCCAATAGTCATAGCGATGACGGTGATCCATACATTACTCCGCATGAACCCCAATGCTACAGATAATACGCTACCGATGATGGGCAGGAAAGCGAAGAAAGCCATCCATGCCCCTTTGCCCTGTAGAAACTTCTCCATCTTGTCTATCTTCTCTTTTTTGATGCGAAAGTATTTTTCTATCCATTCAAGTTTGCCAAGATGCCCCATCCAGTAACAGGTCATTCCGCCCAACACATTGCCGGCAGTTGCGGCCAATAGACAAAGCATTGGATTCAAACCGGCCTGCGCTACGGCAATCAATACTAGCTCCGAACTAAACGGGATGACACTCCCTGCCAGCAAGGCCGAAATAAACAATCCTAATATCCCCCAGTCGATGAGGATTTGTACAAGTGTATCTAAAAAGGCATCCATAGGTTAAAAGCGAAAAGTAATAATAGGAAGACTACTGAGAAAATGAAGAACAAGTTAGAAGCCTTGCTATTGGTCATGGAAAACACATGGCCTATCAAAATGCTTACAAACATGATCAGCACGGGCAATAGACTTATTCCTAGCTCGGGTTGCAATAGGGTAAGAATCAACAGCGCGAAAGAGACGATAATCAGAAAGTCCAAGAAAGCACTGGTGCGTATATTGTTGCGATGTCCATTGATGAGACGATGCACAAAAGCGGCCAAAAACAAAATAACCATATAGCCATATGTAGCTAACTCTTCCCATGAGAAATATTGTGTATAGCTTATGGGTGTGAAAGTGGATAAGTCGATGAATGGCTGATAAAACAATTCTGGTTCACCTATAAAAAAAGCGTATCCGAATAGAAACCAATAGGGGAATAAGATCCCGATCAATGATGTCGATAAATTGCGGATGGTCAATGGGTGAAAACGAATAGCGCCTAAGAGCCATACGGGTGTCAGAAACAAGGCCTGAGGCAAGAAAAAGCTGCTTAGACTGATGAAGCTGAACGAATGGAACAGGTCGCTGTTGCTGGTACGCGACTGGTAGCTCTTGAACAAGAAAAAGAGCGATATCAACAGCCCTAGTGAAATGAGACTACCCGAGAAAATCTGGTGAATGAATGGACAAGCGGCTATCAGCATAAAGTAGAGCGAAGTCTGAACTGTGGCTCGGGTGCGGATGATGGCATACTTGTTATTCAGCTCGATCAGCATATAGCCGATGGTACCATAAAAAAGATAACTGATGATCTGACTAGACCATTTTGGCAAGACGATGGGTAGATTGGTCGTCAGCCATAGTGGATAGGTGCCAGCGGGATCAGGGGTTGGAATGGGGAATAGGATAGTAGTAGCTACCCAAAAAAGGGCGCTTATGAGAATGACGACAGGCAGTGTCAGTCTGCCTGTCGCTACATTATTCTGAAAATTCCTTCTTGCCATTACAAATCAAAGCCGATGTCGCGGCGATAGTTCTTCTTGTCAAACTTTATCATCTCGGCTACTTTATAGCTCTTGGCCAAAGCTTCCTCTTTGGTGTCGCCATACGAGCTGATAGCGATGACGCGACCGCCATCTGTCACTACCTTGCCATCTTTCATAGTGGTTCCGGCATGAAACACGATACTGTCTGTGGCAGCAGCTTCGTCTAGCCCTGTGATTTCGTAGCCTTTCTCGTAGTGTTCAGGATAGCCACCGCTTACCATCATCACGCAAGCTGCTGTACGTGGGTCCAGTTCTAGTGTCTTGGTGTCGAGGTTGCCTTTGGCTACACCTTCCAGCAGGTCTACTAGATCGCTCTTGATACGTAGCATCACGCTCTCAGTTTCGGGGTCGCCCATACGCACGTTGTATTCGATTACCATCGGTTCGCCTTTCACTTTGATAAGCCCCAGGAAGATAAAGCCTTTGTAGCCGATGTTCTCTGCTCTTAGGCCATTGACTGTTGGTTCAATGATGCGCGTACGCACTTTCTCCATGAACTCCTCGTCAGCAAATGGAACGGGTGTCACACTACCCATACCGCCTGTGTTGAGTCCTTTATCGCCTTCGCCGATGCGCTTGTAGTCTTTAGCTACGGGCAATACTTTATAGTTTTTACCATCGCTCAGTACAAATACGCTGCACTCTATGCCATCAAGGAATTCTTCGATGACAACTGTTGCCGAGGCGTCGCCAAACATACCGCTCAACATTTCTTTCAGCTCTTTCTTAGCCTCTTCGAGTGATGGTAAGATCAATACTCCTTTACCGGCGCACAAACCATCCGCTTTCAGTACGTATGGTGCTTCCAGTTCTTCGAGAAAAGCCAGACCTTCTTCCAGATTGTCTTTTGTGATGCTTTTATAGCGAGCGGTAGGGATATTATGGCGTTGCATGAAAGCCTTAGCAAAGTCTTTACTGCCTTCGAGCGTAGCGCCTTCTTTGGTAGGGCCTATTACAGGAATATGACAAGTCTCGGGCTGCGAGCTGAAGTAGTTGTAGATACCTTTCACCAATGGATCTTCGGGACCTACTACTATCATGTCTATTTTCTCATTGAGTGCAAACGCTTTCAATGCTTCGAAATCGGTTGCTTTGATGGGAAGGTTTTCGCCTACCAATGCTGTTCCGGCATTTCCCGGAGCGATGTATAACTTTTCTACTTTTGGGCTTTGAGCAATCTTCCAAGCTAAAGCATGTTCGCGGCCACCAGAGCCTAATAATAAGATTTTCATACGGATGATATGTGAGTTATAGGTTTTTTATAAATGATCTTCAAAATAGCGAGTGATCGTTTCGTGCAGATGCACACGGTCACGTCCCAAAACATTGTGTTTGTGGCCAGGATAGATGAACAAGTCAGGATAGGTGCGCGCATCTACACAAGCCTTGATGAACGACAATGCGTGTTGTGGCACACAGGTATCATCGTGATCATCATGGATTATCATCAGACGTCCTTGTAAGTTGCCAGCCAGATTGTTCAGGTTGGTTGCCTCGTAGCCTTCTGGGTTGCTTTCGGGAGTATCCATATAGCGTTCGCCATACATCACCTCATAGTAGCTCCAGTCTATTACTGGACCACCTGCTACACCTACCTTATAAAGTTCAGGATAGCGAAGCATTTGTGCGGTGGTCATGTGTCCACCAAAGCTCCATCCATGAATACCGATACGGTTGCCGTCTACATGCGGCAGAGATTGCAGGAATTCCGCACCTATTGCTTGGTCTTTTCCTTCCTCGATACCCAGTTGGCGGAAGGTAGCGTTTTCAAACTCCAGTCCACGGTTGCTACTGCCACGATTGTCTACACTCAGCATGATATATCCTTTGTTGGCCATGTACAAATCCCATCCACGTGCCCCATTCATGAAGCTATTGTTGATCATCTGTGCATGAGGTCCACCATATACATAGACAATTGCCGGATAAGTTTTAGTACTGTCAAAGTCGGCTGGTTTTATCAAACGATAATAAAGATCTGTTTCGCCATCTGCTGCTTTTAATGTACCCATTTCGATGCTAGGCATAGCAAAATCTGCATAAGGATCGGCAGCTGTCAGCAGATTGGTGGTCTTGTTGTCCTTCACCCGTATCACGTCAATGTTGCGTGCTTCCGTTGGTGTAGAGTAGTTATCGAGCAGCCATTCGCCCGACTCGCTGAGCTGTGCACGATGTACACCATTGCCCTTGCCTATAGCCGTACGTTTACCGGTATTCACGTTCACGCGGTAGTAGGTACGATCCAATGGAGACGCTTCTGTAGAGGCGATGATCACTTCTTTGGTTTTCGGGTTGAAGCCCAATACGTCCAATACTAGCCAATCGCCTTGTGTCAATTGTTTAATGAAGTTGCCTTCTGTATCGTAAAGATAGAGGTGTTTGAAACCATCCTTTTGGCTCAGATAGATGAACTGTTTATCGTTCCATGGCAAAAATATGATGGGGTTTTCGGGTTCTACGTACTTCTCGTGCTTTTCCTCTATTAGAGTGGCTTCCAAATCACCTGTTTCAGCATTGTAGCGGCATAGTTTAGCCTCATTTTGGTCACGATTAATCTCTATCAGGTAGATTTGTTTCTCGTCAGGGCTCCATGCTACATTTGTGAAGTAGCGGTCAGTAGGATCGCCTGTATTGAGAAATATTGTTTGATCAGTAGCCGGATTGTAGACACCCACTTGCACTTTATGGCTAGTCATACCCGCCATAGGGTAGCGTATATTGTTAGTTTCCGCCACACGTGCTGTTACATCAACCAGTGGGTATTCGGTCACCATGCTTTCGTCCATGTGGTAGAAGGCCAGCTTATTGCCTTTTGGACTCCAGAATGTGCCTTTAGAGATACCGAATTCATTGCGATGTACAGACTGTCCGCTCACTACACCTTCGGGATTATCAGTGATGCGCTTATCATTTACATAGAGATTGTTCTTCTTTGTAAAGGCCATATTTCCACTTTCGCTATTATAGTCGGTATTGGTGCCATCAGCATGCATCTCGATTACTTTGTCAATACGATTGGTTGCGAAGTTATAAAAAATAAATTTACCAGGTTTTCGGATCAACATGTCCGTCTGGTTCTTCCACGGGAAGGTTACGTTATAAAAGTGTTGAATAGGTAGTAAATCGGCCTCTTCCAAGACCTCATTCACCTTTTCGCGTTGAATGGTATAGAGAGTTTTTCCTGTTTGCGGATTAATGATAATCATCTCATCGATGTCGGGTTTCACATAGTTGTCTCCCCAGAATTGCAGGTTGTAGATATTCTCGGCAAAACGATAAGTGGCTCCCCCGGGAATCAGATCCTCCAAGGTAGGTAGTTTTGTGTTTTGTGCAGTCATATTTATAGACATAAAGGCGAAAAGCGCCAGTAGTAATCCTCCTTTTATCTTCATCTCTGTTGTTTTTCTTAGGTTCAAGCGGACGGTCGTTGAGGCCGTCCGCTTGGGGTATGTATTCTTAAATGATTAACGTTTAGTCTTTTTTGTCCTTATCGAAAAGATTCTTGCGTTCCTCTCTCAAGTCTTCACGGCTCTTGGGTTCGCGTGGTTTGCGGTCGCCGAAACTGCGTCTTTCGCCATCCTCGCGTGATCTGAAGCTGCGGCGTTCGCCTCCTTCACGTGGTTTACGCTCGCCAAAGCTGCGACGCTCGCCATCTTCGCGTGGTTTACGGTCGCCAAAGCTGCGACGTTCGCCACCTTCGCGTGGTTTGCGGTCGCCAAAGCTGCGACGTTCGCCACCTTCGCGTGGTTTGCGGTCGCCAAAGCTACGACGTTCGCCTCCTTCGCGTGGTT
>CAMTPC010000154.1 GCA_947074295.1 uncultured Bacteroides sp.
ACAGCTCACCGCCCATCGAGGCTATATCAGCCATCATCTGGTCCATGCCTTCTTGGTTGATATCAAAGTATACACCTTCCCAGCTGTTGAGCAAAATCTTGCGAAGATCTTTTCCATGGGCTATCTTATATTCGCGAGCCCATTTGTGGAAATTGCGGCTCACACCACTCATGCCTTCTGGGCTATAGGTGATAGCCAGTTCGGGCGTAACAAACTCTTCGCCGTTTTTCAGATTGTAGGCAGAGTTTTCTTCGTTGATACCCGCAAACAAGTGGTGATATTCGTCATCCTGAGTATCGATACGCATCTTATAGTTTCCACCATAACACAGTGCCACACCTAGCGTGTTACCTGTATTTTCTTGTGGTTTTCCATCAAGCGAGAACATCAGTTCGCCATGCGATGTATGCGCATTGCGCGTACCATCTTTATTCTTGATCACCTTCATGCCTGGCTCCAATGGTTCTTGCAGCAGCTTGCCTTCATTGGCCCACGAGCCATAAAGGTGAGACAGCCACACATCGCCACGGCGAATAGGCAAATAGGCAGAGGCAAACTGATTGAGCACCACGGGTTTCTTTTGGCTATGACTGATTTCAGTCCATGCAGTCATCACATCCGTACCTGCATAGCTTTTATAGCACACATTCACAAAGAAAGGGTATACTTTATCTTTCATTGTGATCACTGTCAATTCTCCATCATTCACTTGTTTTCTCTCTACACCACTCACTGCCATGTCTAGCGTCATATTTCCATCGGGATGTTTTGCCGCCAATGCCACTTCTACAGGACAGTTCAACCCATATACAGGATAGGCGTCATAGTGTCCTTTCGTGGTCGATTCGAGTGTAGCCAAGTCGGCAGGAGAAAGTTTGCTACCATAATAGATGAATTTAAGCGATCCACCCACTGGTGCAGATACCACAAGAGATGTGTTTTCGGTGTTCATCACTACTTGTTGCGCCTCCAGACCGCAGGCAAGCAAGCAAGCAGATAACAGCAAGAAAGTCTTTTTCAAGGTATTCATTTGTTGCATCATTTAATTAAAGTGTTTAATATGTATTTCAATTCTTGTCTTGCTGCAAATATAGATACAAAGGGAGCTACAAGGTTGTTTCGTACGTATCACAATACTGAAATAATACATTTGATACGATGATTAAATACATTTGGACACTCTGCAGCCGTCTATTTCACAAGCCTATTCTTATTATTAAATCGAAATCCAATACCAAGCATCAATGAATTTGGAATTTGGAAATCATGCAAACTATATCCGATGTTGAGATAGGAAAAGCGAGTGAGGGCAATCTTCAACGCTAATGTCTGGTAAAAACCACGCATGTCGCCCCGGCTATAAATGAAATTATTGCCAATACCGATGTTAATACTAAAAAAGGGCATCACATATTCGGCTCTGACAGATAAACCCAATGTGACCTGTTTCCGGAAAGGCGCATCATAAAAAGTATAACCCGGGTCTTCATCGCCTATGGCTATTATATAATCTTCGGTATATACATTGCCACTGGCATCCCATACCCCGTCCAATGACAGTCCTGCCCGAAATCTATAACAAAAATTGAACATCGGTGCAAAGTTGAAACCACAAACTGGATAGATGGACTTAGCCCCAATCAGTTTCTCATCTATTTCTACACCCCGGCGGCGCCATGCCCCAAACAACAACAAGTCGTAGCTGACATGCTTAAGAAATGAAGGAGTTTGCATGAAAGTCCGTTCAGAATTGTACGATGGATTATTGCGACCCACATAGTAGATAAAGCCTAGACGGGCACCACCCGTATTGACTCCGGCATTGGGATACTTGGTATTTCCATTAGAAAAATGGCTCAGCGACAAGCCCGTGGTCATGGAGAGATGTCGACTCAACGCCCAGTTGAGCGAGATGCCTAGATTGAGATATGCGTTGAATTTTGATCCTACCCCACCGTTGTTGGGGTTGGTGTAAGGATTGTACACCTCCCAACCACCCGACAAACCAAAGTTCCACTCTAGATCAAAGGTTAGATTAGGCGCTAGGCGCGCCAAGGTGGCGCCTTGAAAAAGATAAAACGCATAAGGATTACCTATTTCTTTTTTGTCTAAAAAGGTATAATAGGCCAACCCTATACCCTGATAGGATGCGCCATAGATATAGCCCACTAAACTATTGGGGCTATACTGAAAACTATATCTCAGGTGACCAGAAGCTGCAAAGTCTAGTGGCATTCGCTTGTCATTGTCACCTCTTAGAAACTGATTAGTAGGAAATATATACTCGGGCCTGCCCTCGGCAGATATCCGATGCAACAATTCAACTCTTTTTACATCCAAGCTGTCTTGTGCAGCGCAAAAGGGTATAAATAGTAGAAGTGTCGCTATTCCCCACAGAATTCGTTTTATCATACAATTCTGTGATTAGATTATCAGATGGCAAAAATAATATATATTAGTAAATTTCAAACAAAATATGGAAAAAGAGAGCAAATTTCTTTATATTTGTGAATATACCCCCTCTAAAAAGGGCTATCTGGCGGCAAATAGTCATTTATATGGCTCACGGTTTGCAAATGCGAATTATTTTTATTTGCTTTGCAACTAAATTAAAAGATACACATTTACATATTATTTATGAGACACGCCTATATTTCCGGATTAGCAACCTGTCTTCTTGTGACCCTAATGGGTTGCACTCTCCAATTTTTATCCGGTGGTGGCATAATACCCTTGCTTTGGGAGTTCCCTCTCAATCTGATTTTGCTTTTCTTTATCGTGCTAACAGCCGCATTCTTGCGTTTTGCTCACTACAGATCTGCCACTTACCAATTGCTTAAAAACCCTTACTTCAGCATTGGTGCACTTAGCGTGACGTTGGTATTGGTATTGATCTCAGGTCTCTTCATGCAACAGCACAATAGTTTTGCCGAATCTGATTCCAGCCTTACCCCCTTTAGTTCTATCATTTACGCAACCATTCGTTCGTGGCCCTTTATCTTGAACCTGGTCGCCCTGCTGTTTATCCTGAGTATAGTGATTCTGGGACGTCCCGTGCGTTTTTCGCTGCGGTATGTTTCGTTTCAACTCAATCACATCGGACTGTGGCTACTTTTAGGGGCAGGTGTCATGGGTGCTGCTGACAAGAAAGAACTTCGTACTATTCTTACCGCGGAACGACCTACCACCCTTGCCTTCACGACAAATGGGAACACACAAGGTTTGCCATTCGAACTATCACTCGAAGATTTTTATACCGAACATTTTCCCAACAAACTCATGGTGATTGAGTTTGATACACTGAATGGTAGCATCAGGCGACAAGCATTCCAAGACTTGTTGGCTCATACCCATCTATATAGTATAGAAGGGTATGAGATTGAAGTAGAAGATGGAAATATGTATTCGGACTCGCTGGGCGTAAAGGTGGGTGATGATATGTGGATGCTCCATGTGGACTATAATCATGGGTTCGCGCCACTCCATAAGGATAAAGCATTGCTGCTCAATCAAGGCGGCGTGAAACGATATGTTGCAAAGGTCGCTATAAGCTCCAACAAGACCGAAGAGAAAACCATCGAAACACTGCAAGTGAACCATCCGATGAAACACGCAGGCTATTACATCTATCTGGACAGCTATACTGCCGATCATGGCGTGGTGCTCCGGCTGGTTGCTGACAGTTGGCTATGGATGGCCTATCTCGGCTTGTGGAGCATTATAGCCGGTGCACTACTGATGTTCGTGTCAGGCCCCACCGGTTTTGTATATGCCACCGATGCGAATAAAGCAATGAATGAACCCACTAAAACACAACTCTCATGATCACTTGGAACAGTCTACCCTATTTTGCCATCGCGTCAATCGGCTTTGCTCTATGGGCTTTGATAAGTTCGTGGGGGGCACATCGCCTAAGTGGAGATTCGCCAGAACTGAAGCAGAAAGTCATCTTCGTCAATTTACAGATGGGAGCTTCGTTATGTGTGTTTATGGCATTCATCATACTGCTATGGCTCAATCTGGAGCGTCCGCCTTTCAAGACTATGGGCGAGACACGTCTATGGTATTCTCTTTTCTTGCTGATTGTGGGCTGGATGACTTGGCTCAAGACCCATTATAGCGGTGTTTTAGCATTGAGCATCGTGATGAGTGCCGTGTTCATGATCATCAATATAGTCAAGCCAGAAATTCATACGAAAGAATTGATGCCGGCGCTCGACTCCCTCTGGTTCATCCCACATGTGGTGGTCTATATGTTTGCGTATGCCTTGATAGGTTGCGCATTCTTGGTGGTGATCAATGAAGGCATAGCACGCCATTGGCATTACAACCGTAAAGCATTGGAACATTGCGACAGACTGGTGTGGCAAGGCATAGCGCTACTCACCATGGGCATGATAATGGGAGCCTTATGGGCTAAACAAGCGTGGGGCGACTACTGGAGTTGGGATCCAAAGGAGACATGGGCAGCTATCACCTGGGTAATGGGGTTGATATATATACATATGCGCCTTCGCCAGAAAGTAAACCAACGTATGGCCTATATTCTGGTGATATTGACATTTCTCGTCTTTCAAATCTGTTGGTATGGCATCAACTATCTGCCAGCCGCCCAAAACAGTGTACATGTATATTCGCAAAACTAAACTCAATTCAATAACTATAAAACGAACAACGTATGAGAAAATCCTTTTTATTTGTAATTGGCATGATAGCACTGGCTATCATCGTCATCTTCCTTTTTCGCCGATGTAGCTATTCGATGGCGATAAAAGATCTTCCGCTTGACGAACAGGCACTACTGATCTTCAACGAAAAAGGCTGTATCGACTGTCATTCAGAAGATCCTAACCTGCCTTTCTATTCATCGTTCCCTATAGCCAAGGGCATGGTAGAGAAAGATGTACAAGTGGGATATAGGGCTTTTAACATCGACCCAGTGATAGTAGCGTTAGAAAATGGCACCGCACCATCCGAGGTAGCTTTGGCCAAGATTGAGTATAGCACAACTTATGGTTCGATGCCACCTGCTAAGTACAAAGCCATTCACTGGAATAGCGCCTTAAACGCTACTGATCGTGAGGTGCTGAATACATGGGTGATGCAAAATCGTCTGAAATACTATGATAATGGCTTAGCGACTGAAGAATTTCGCAACGAACCTATCCGGCCAATAGTAGACTCGTTGCCAGTGAATCCGGCAAAGGTGTTCTTGGGCTTTGAGCTGTATCATGATATGCGTCTCTCGAAAAACAATCTTGTATCTTGCGCCACTTGCCATCCATTGGACAAAGCAGGTGTAGATCATTTACAGTTCTCGAAGGGTATCTATGACCAGATCGGTGGAATCAATGCGCCAACGGTGTATAATGCTGCCTTCAACTGCGCGCAGTTCTGGGATGGTCGTAAGGAAGATTTGGCCGCACAGGCAGGTGGTCCTCCATTTGACGCTCTGGAAATGGGCTCGGAGTCATGGGACGAAATCATTGCGAAGCTATCAGAAGACAAGAACTTAGTGGCTCAGTTTGACGCACTCTATCCAGACGGTATGACGGGCGACAACATCATGAACGCTATCGCCGAGTTCGAGATGACACTTATCACACCCAACTCGCGCTTTGACCGCTACCTGAAAGGTGACAAGAATGCCATCACTCCTGACGAGGCCGAAGGATATGCCTTGTTCAAGGAGTTTGGTTGTGCCACTTGTCATGTGGGCCAATCCATGGGTGGACAGTCGTTCGAATACTTCGGTATCCTAGATGACTATTTCGCCAATCGTGAAATGCCTGCCGATCGCGAGATTATCCGCATCAAAGATCAGGGTTACTACAACGCGACTGAGAATGAGGCTGACTTGCGCTATTTCAAAACTCCTAATCTGCGTAACATCGCTCTGACACCACCCTATCTACACGATGGCACAGTGGACAACCTGACTGAAGCTACCAATATCATGCTGAAATATCAGGTAAAAAAAGACGCTACTCCAGAGCAGGTAGATAAGATTGTGAAGTTCTTGCATACCCTCAACGGTGAGTATCAGACAGAAGAACTTGCCATTTCGCAAGACTAACCTTTGAGGTTTAAATAAAAAAAGAGAGAGAGTAGATATTTTAGCCTACTCTCTCTTTTTATATAGCAACAATTCTATCGATGCAGCGTGATCAATGTAATTTCGGGCCATGCACCAAATCGGAAAGGAACATTGCCTCCTGTACCATGGCTGATATATAATTGCTGGTTTCCTTCATTATGAAGGCCTTCCCACTCATCATAAGCCCAGCTGGAGGGCGAGAAGGGACCAATCTTAAACTGCATGGCATGTGTGTGTCCTGCCAACGAAAGTTGTATGTCGCTACTATTCAACACTTCGCGTCGCCAATGCGTAGGATCATGAGTAAGGAGAATCTTAAAATTCTCGGAAGGAATCCCTTCCATAGCTTTATTAAGATCCGAATGCGAGGGGAATGGCGGTCTACCAGCGTTTTCTACTCCAATTAGCGAAATCTGTTCGTCACCACGATGCAAGGTCACATTATCATTCATCAACAATTGCCATCCCATATTGTCCTGAAGATCGATCACCCTATTCATGTTGCGCACCTGGTCTCGTGGGTCTTCATACTTCTGATACAAACAATAATCATGGTTGCCCATCACCGAATAGATTCCATCACGTGCATCTAACTGTGACAATATACCTGCAAATGGTTCTAACTCATTTGGTGAGCTATTTACTATGTCACCTGTAAATACGATCAGATCAGGCTTCAACGCATTTACGCGGTCGACTAGATCTTCTATTGCTTCGGGCGAATGGGCAAATGTACCGATATGTAAATCGGACAACTGCACGATGCGATAGCCATTAAAACCCTTTGGGATGAGTACCGACGAAATATTTACTTCTTTCACTATAAATCGTTTCCAACCATAAGTGAAGCCATAGAAAGACATAATCACGATAGCAAATGCTGATAGCACGCCGGCAACATTGGCTCCCCAAGCTATATAGGGCAGGAGCAAGCCACCACCCTTCCCGATCACGGAAATCAACATGAAAACCAGCTTGGGGAGAGCTATACAAAGCAATAAGAAAAAGAATACCTTGATAA
>CAMTPC010000155.1 GCA_947074295.1 uncultured Bacteroides sp.
ATGCATTGGCAAAAGAGAATATACCCTTTGAGTTTGATGCCATCATCGGACGAGGTGGATTGGTGAAACCCATCCCTGGAGGCGTATACGAAGTGAACGAAGCCATGCGCCGCGACACCAAGCATGCCATGCGCGTGCATGCCTGCAACTTGGGTTGTCTGATAGCCGCCGAACTGGCCGACATGCTCCCTGGCTGTCGCTCGTTCATAGCCGACCCCGGTGTGGTCGACGAGATGGGTGAGATGCAGCACATCACTGGCTCTGCCTTGATGCCACGCATAACGATATGGCATGCGCTGAACCAACGAGCCATTGCCCGTCGATATGCTCGCGAGCACAATACCCGTTACGAAGATTTGAATCTCATCATCTGCCACCTTGGAGGCGGCATATCCGTAGGCAGCCATGAACATGGACGCTGCATCGATGTGAACAATGCATTGGATGGCGAAGGACCTTTCTCTCCCGAACGAGCTGGTACATTACCTGCAGGTCAGTTGGTAGACCTCTGCTACAGTGGTCGTTTCACAAAAGACGAGTTGAAACGTCGCATTCAAGGACAAGCAGGACTAGCAGGCCATTTGGGTAGCACCGATATGATGGAAATAGAGCGACGCATAGAGGATGGCGACGAGAAAGCAAAACTAGTAGTTGATGCCATGATCTACCAGATAGGTAAAACCATAGGTGCTGCAGCTGTACCATTGTTAGGTAAAGTGGATGCCATATTGGTGACAGGAGGTATCGCACATTCCGAGTATGTCGTACCCCGATTAAAGGAATATATATCGTTTATAGCCCCTATCCATGTATATCCTGGCGAAGATGAACTAGAGGCATTAGCTTTGAATGCGCTTGGCGCACTACGCAACGAACTCCCCATACAGGAGTATTTATAAATAAAGTGAAGTGTAAAACGAAGCGAGGCATTCATCATCCGTGATAAGTGTCTCGCTTTTATATTTCCAACAATAAGCTATTGGTTAACAGACAGCAGCACAAGAGCCTTCTCCAGGATACTCTTATGGTCGAAAGCCAGTTGAGGCAATTCATCGAGCGGAAACCATTTGGCTATCGCAGCATCATCTGCCCCTTTCACTTCGCGCACCTGCGTTATGGCGTAATAGGCAACTGTGATAATCCTTTCGCGAGGGTCACGATCCACGGCAGTGAAGGCACCCACTTGCGTCACCTCATCTACTACCAACCCTGTCTCCTCGAACAACTCACGTCGAGCGCAGTCGTCAGCCGTTTCATCCATATTCATGAAACCACCCGGAAAGGCCCATTGCCCTTTACAAGGCTCATTGGCGCGTTGTATCAGCAACAAGTGTATCCGCTCTTCGGTATAGCCGAACACAATACAGTCGGCGGTCACAGCCGGGTGCGGGTACTCATAACAATAATTCTTTTCTTTCATAGTAGTGAATTCTTTAAAAGGCTGTTTATACAAAGATATAAAAAAAGCGTGCCACTGATGCACGCTCTATATAAACAAATAAGGAGGATACTAAATTATTTTGCGTCAAAAGCTTCTGCAATACCACTTGCGATAGAAGAAAACTCTTCGAGTGTAAATTTCAGTTTAGGGTTAGAGAGGATCATATCCGATTCTTTATTGATAGGGATCAGATGAATATGTGCATGAGGCACTTCTAGTCCAACCACCGCTTGACCAATACGTTTACAAGGAATGGTTTTCTCGATAGCCATTGCCACTTTCTTGGCAAAGACCTGCATTTGAGCCAAATCTTCATCACTCAAATCAAAGATATAATCCACTTCTTGTTTGGGCACCACTAACGTATGTCCTTTAACCATAGGATTAATGTCGAGGAAAGCGAAAAACTTATCATTCTCGGCCACCTTGTAACACGGTATCTCGCCCGCTATAATTCTACTGAAAATTGTTGCCATAATATTTGTAATACGTTTTATTGATATAGACAGGTCTATAAAACAAAAGGCCAGCCTATTATATTAACAGACTCGCCTTTTATTTTATTAGATTGAAATGCTGATCACTTCAAGATGTATTTTGCCTTGTGGCACTTGGATCTCTGCCACTTCGCCTACCTTTTTGCCCAATAGACCTTGAGCGATAGGTGTATTTACAGAAATCTTACCCTCTTTGAGATTGGCTTCACTTTCAGATACGATAGTGTATGTCATCTTCATACCGTTCTTTACGTTCTTTAGCTCTACCTTATTAAGAATCTGGATAGCGTCTGTCCGCAACTTTGATTCATCTATAATTTTTGCTTCTGACAAGACAGCTTTCAGTTTGGCAATTCTCATTTCCAACATGCCTTGTGCTTCTTTTGCAGCATCATATTCTGCATTTTCTGACAGGTCACCCTTGTCGCGTGCTTCAGCTATAGCCGCCGAGATCTTAGGACGTTCTACCGTCTCTAGCTCTTTAATATCGGCCAGCAGCTTCTTGTAGCCTTCTTCTGACATATAAGCCATAGTATTTTCCTCCTTATATATTTGTTGATAACTTAAGTGGTTATATAAAATAAAAAGAATTCCAACATAGCCTATATGCTGGAACCCTCTTTGTTATTCTGGAATGCAAATATAGCTCATTCTTTGATAAAAATCAAATATTTAGCTATGCTTTTAAGCATGTGTTAACAGATTTAATGCTTTCTGTGTTAGAGCATTGACTGGATAGTCTTTTCTAAATCCTTTATATCTTCACCACGAATCTGAAGTTCGTTGGCACGATTGATGAGGAAGATAGAGGGCAACTCGCGTACATTATAGAGAGCAGCGTTGGTAGAGTACACACCATTCTCATCGCGCACACATATCCAAGGCAGATTATCGGCTGAAGTTTTCCAAAAATGTTCGTCAGCATCAAGTGAGACTTGATATATTTCCAATCCTTGCGAAGCATATTTATTGTAAAGATCGCGAAGCATCAAGTTGTGTGTCGATCCGTTTTGCGATTGGTACACAGTAAAGTCGAGCAACACCACCTTTCCTTTCAGGTCGGTGAGTTTCTGTTGCTGACCGCGCAAGTCGCGCAGATTAATGTCGATCAATCCGGTTTCCACCATCTTGTCTGCTGGCAGTTCTATAATCTGTTCGCGTGGTTCGCGTGTATTCTTCATGCCCTTGATCACGATGTTGTATAGATTCTTCGTACGAATGGCATGTGGATAAGCAGCATCTAAGCTGGTGGCCACAGCCGCAAAGCACTTCACATCGTCCTTGCTATTTAGCGGGTCGAAAATCAGCAGATCGTTGGCTTTTTGGAAAAGCGCGAAATAAGCGGCTGAAGTATTGGGCGCACTGAAGATATAATTCATCTTTACATCGTCTTTGTAGTTTTTCATTACCGATGCCAAGCTATCTTCGAAAACAGTATACGCCAATCTATTAGCACGCACTGCTGCAATCAACTCATTGATTTGCCTTTGTAGATTGATCTGTTTCACCGACAGTTCTTTAATACGGATATTATTGTCCGATCCCTGCACTACATAGTCAGTAGAGAATCCATTGAAAGGGGCTTCTATCACCACTGTTTCGGTTGAATCAACAGCCAAATTAATCGTTTTATTATCAACGCGCAAACGAAAAAATTCGGGTGATTCTGGACGTGGTTGATTGAAACTGAATGAGCCATTGCTTTTCAGTTTTACAGAGTCGAGCACGGTGATACCATTCAAGGTAGCAGCTTCCAGATAGAGCGTCTTGCTATCTGCATCCGATACATTGCCTTTAATGGTGAATTGTTCGCCCGAATGACAGGCGGCCAAGAGAAATGCAGCCATTGCTGCGGTAGCTATCTTTTTCATTGTCTAAAAATACTTCGTGTTTTTTCACATGCAAATATAGACCTTTTTACATTCAGTCAAAGCATTTTGTCCTATACTTCCACCCGATTCAACAAAAAAAACATAATGAGGACTAACATTTTAACTCATTTCCAACCGAGTAGAGCTATAAATATATATCTTTGCGAGAATTTGAAAAGGAAATTTTTGATAAAACAATTTTTATGATTAATCCAATCGTTAAAACTATCGAGTTGGCTGATGGTAGAACCATCACGCTCGAGACGGGAAAGCTGGCAAAGCAGGCAGACGGATCTGTTATGCTTCGCATGGGAAACACCATGTTACTTGCTACTGTTTGTGCCGCGAAAGATGCAGTTCCCGGTACTGATTTTATGCCTTTACAGGTAGAGTATAAAGAGAAGTTCGCAGCTTTTGGCCGTTTTCCTGGCGGTTTCACTAAACGTGAAGGTAGAGCGTCTGATAACGAAATCTTGACTTGTCGTTTGGTAGACCGCGCTTTGCGTCCTCTCTTCCCAGATAACTATCATGCAGATGTATTCGTAAACATCATTCTATTCTCGGCAGACGGTGTTGATATGCCTGACGCTTTGGCTGGTTTGGCTGCTTCAGCTGCTTTGGCTGTATCGGACATCCCATTCAATGGTCCTATCTCTGAAGTTCGCGTAGGTCGTATCGATGGCCAGTTTGTCATCAACCCTACATTCGAGCAAATGGAGAAAGCAGATATGGATATCATGGTTGCCGCTACTTATGATAATATCATGATGGTAGAAGGTGAAATGAAGGAAGTATCTGAAAGCGATCTTTTGGAAGCAATGAAATTTGCTCACGAAGAGATTAAGAAGCATTGCAAAGCACAGATGGAACTTACTGAAATGGTGGGCAAAACTGTGAAGCGCGCTTATGATCACGAAGTGAACGATGAAGAACTTCGCAAGCAAGTTCACGAAGCTTGTTACGCTAAAGCTTACGCTATAGCTGCATCGGGCAACAACAATAAACACGAGCGCATGGAAGCTTTCGAGCAAATCTGCGACGAATTCAAAGCTCAATTCACTGAAGAAGAATTGGCTGAGAAGGGTGGCCTTATCAACCGTTACTACCATGATGTAGAAAAAGAAGCGATGCGCCGCTCTATCCTAGATGAAGGCAAGCGTCTTGATGGTCGTACGACTACCGAGATCCGTCCTATCTGGTGCGAGATCGATTATTTGCCAGGTGCACATGGTTCGGCTGTCTTCACTCGTGGCGAGACTCAATCATTGACTTCGGTTACATTGGGTACTAAGCTCGACGAAAAGACTATCGACGATGTATTGAACCAAGGCAAAGAGCGTTTCTTGTTGCACTACAACTTCCCTCCATTCTCAACTGGCGAAGCTCGTCCACAACGTGGTGTAGGTCGTCGTGAGATCGGTCATGGTAACTTGGCGTGGAGAGCGTTAAGAGGTGTGATTCCAGCTAACTATCCTTATGTGATCCGCGTTGTTTCTGATATCTTGGAATCAAACGGTTCTTCTTCTATGGCTACTGTTTGTGCAGGTACACTTGCATTGATGGATGGTGGTGTGAAGATCACTAACCCTGTATCGGGTATCGCAATGGGTCTGATCAAGAATTCAGGCGAAGACAAATACGCTGTATTGTCGGATATCCTGGGCGACGAAGACCACTTGGGCGACATGGACTTCAAGGTGACAGGTACTGTAAACGGTATCACAGCTACTCAGATGGATATCAAGGTAGACGGTCTGTCATACGAAATCCTTGAGCGTGCCTTGAACCAAGCGAAAGATGGCCGTATGCACATTCTTGAGAAAATCACTGAAACTATCGCTGAGCCACGCGCTGACTTGAAAGACAACGCTCCACGCATCGAAACGATGACTATTCCTAAGGAATTCATCGGTGCAGTAATCGGCCCTGGTGGTAAGATTATCCAAGGTATGCAAGAAGAAACTGGCGCTACTATCACTATCGAAGAAGTAGATGGCGTGGGTAAGATCGAAGTTTCGGGCACCAACAAGAAGTCTATCGATGATGCTATGCGCCTGATCAAAGGTATCGTAGCTGTACCAGAAGTTGGCGAGGTGTACAAAGGTAAAGTACGTTCGATCATGCCTTATGGTGCATTCGTGGAATTCCTTCCTGGCAAGGATGGCTTGCTTCACATCTCTGAAATAGACTGGAAACGTCTAGAGAATGTAGAAGAAGCTGGTATCAAAGAAGGCGACGAAATTGAAGTGAAGTTGATGGATGTAGATCCTAAGACTGGCAAGTTCAAACTTTCGCGCAAAGCTTTGTTGCCAAGACCTGAAAAGAAATAAGCTAACCGCTTAGCTTTATCATACAAAAAGAGATGTATCATTGAACTGATACATCTCTTTTTTTTATCATTACCCGGCTTATTTCTTATTTAACAGCTCCAACAGTTCAGCGGGTTCATCGGTAGTGATATAGTCAACCTTATGCGCGATGCACCATTCCATATTTTCTACACTGTTTACTGTCCATACGTTTACTTTCATACCCATACGGTGACATTCTTCGATCCATTCGGGATGGTTTTTCAGAACTTTCAGTGAATAATCACCACCACTACAACCTATTGCTTTCAAGTTGGCAGGTGTCAGATTGCTCGACAAACTATAGACAGGAGTTCCTTTTGGCGCTAAACGGACAAATTCCTCAATCGCGAATCTAGAAAAGGAAATATATTCCATCCGATCTTGCAGCCCCAAAGATGCAACCAATGCTACTATCTTCTCTACTGCTTCGGTTTCAGCTTCAGGAGAACTCAGCTTCTTCAGTTCCAATACTAGCTTGGTTTTTAGCTTTGCCCCTGTTTCAAGATACTGAAGCAAGGTGGGCATGTTTTCTCCATTCTTTAATGTAAGTGAGGTTAATTCTTCGGCAGTAGAATCTTCCATGGATTTACCATGAAAAGTTCCATCATGATTGACAACTAGCTCACCATCTGCCGTCATCCATACATCAAACTCTGAACCATAGCAAGCGATAGAATCAGCTTTTTGCAAAGCAACAATACTGTTTTGGGCTGATCCATCAATTTTCCAATAGCCGCGATGGGCAATGACCTGCGCTTGAGCAGATAGATTTGTAACAACAGTTGTTATCATAATCGTAAGTAGAATTAAGTGTTTCTTCATTTGTCGTTCTTTAGTTTATTGGGTTATTGTCTATTGGCAAATTTAATAGATAAAACGGAGGATAAGCTTAAAGGGAAAGTAAAAAGAAGGATGTAAATGATTTATTCGATTATAATT
>CAMTPC010000156.1 GCA_947074295.1 uncultured Bacteroides sp.
CCTTTCATAGACGCATGGCTCAATTTGAAATGGGATCTCGAAGTAGAATCTATAACCATTATCAATGCGGCTGGAGAAAGAGTATATGCCAAGAATGGACTCAACGAAAGCAGGGAATTGGCAATATCGACTCAGCAGTGGAGTAGTGGTGTGTATCTCGTCAAACTACGCTATGACACTTCCACGCATATCGTGAGGGTTGTAAAAAAATAACCTAAAAAATAGATCACATAAAAAAGGCTAGTACCTAAATAAATGGTTACTAGCCTTTTTCATATTCTTATTTGTGAGTTGCCAGCGGATTAGCTTCTGCTGCCACCACCGAAAATGCGAAGCAAGAAAAGGAATATATTGATGAAATCGAGATATAATGCCAATGCACCGATGATGGCAAGTTTCTGATTCTGTTCATTGTTTTCCTGACCTATTAATGCTTTGATCTTCTGCGTGTCATAAGCCACTAAGCCGATGAAAATAAATACACCCACATACGAAATGATATAATAGAGTGTAGAGCTATGCAAGAAGATATTGACCACCGAAGCGATAATCACGCCTATCAGTCCCATGAACAGCAGATTGCCCCACGAAGAAAGATCCTTCTTCGTGAAATAGCCATAAAGGCTCATCACGAAGAATGTACCTGCCGTAATGAAAAAACAAGTATAGATGGTGGTTTTAGCATAAACCAAGAAGATGAAGGAGAAGGTGATACCCATTATGAAGGAGTAAAGCACAAACATCATCGAGGCGGTTTGAAGCGACATACTATTGATACGTGCCGAAAGATACATCACCATACCAAGTTGGATGATGAATAGGATCCAAAGCGCTGCACGCGAACCCATGATGATATTCATAACGGCGGGGTTGTTAGAAGCCAGAAATGCCGTGAGACCTGTCAATGCCAATGCAAGGCTCAACCAGAAATAAACCTTCCGGAAAAGTGTCATTTGTGCGGAGGTAACTTTTGCTACTGTATTATCCATACTTTTTTGAATTGAATGTTTATATTAAATAACTGTTTATATCATTTGTTAGTTCACTAATTATATCATTTTCGCTAGTTGGTCTGATTCTTATAATCAGAAGGAAGCATATTGAATTCTTCTTTGAAATAGCGGCTGAAATATTTCGGATTGTTGAACCCCACGCTGTAGGCTATCTCCGATATATTGAGCTGGCTCTCGCGCAGCAATTGTGCTGCCCGCTTCAGGCGAATGACGCGGATAAACTCTAATGGTGAGCGACCAGTGATGGCCGTCAGCTTCTTGTACAAGTGTACGCGGCTCATGCCCAGTTCCTGGCTTAGCTCCTCTACCGAGAGTTCGCTACGATCGATATTCTTTTCTACATAATCGATGGCCCTTGCTATCAGCTTCTCATCTAGCGAAGTGATGGTGATATCACTGGGTTGAGGCTCTATTTGCCGGGTGAAGCACTCCTGACGCTGTTTGCGTGTTTCTAGCAGTTTATCTATGCGCAGCAACAGGATATCAAGATTGAAGGGTTTGGTGATATAATCGTCAGCACCTGTTTCTAAGCCTTCAATCTTTTGCTCTTCAGCAGTTCGTGCCGTGAGCAGAATCACAGGAATATGCGAAGTGCGCATATCGTTTTTCACGATGGTGCACAGCTGGCATCCATCCATCTCGGGCATCATCACGTCACTGATTATGATGTCGGGCAACTGTTCGGGTATCAGTTGCCATGCTTCTATACCGTTTTCGGCTTCTATTATGCGGTACCTGGATTGCAGGCATTCTTTCATGAATGTGCGAAAATCATTATTATCATCTACCAGCAAAATAAGTGGCGCCTCTTCGGAAGCTACTTCTTTTTCCCCATTGCTATCTTGTTGGTCAATAATGGGTGCAGTCGTATAAGTATAAGTGGCCGAAGATATTTCGCCTACCATTTCTTCTTCAAAACCGACAAGCGGCAATTGCACAATAAAAATGCTACCTTTTCCTTGTGGATTGTCCTCTACACTAATGTTTCCTCCATGTAAAGTCACGAACTCTTTTACCATGTGCAGACCAATTCCACTTCCCGAAACACTGCTGTCATTGTTGTGCGATTGGTAGAAGCGTTCAAAGATATGTGCTTTGTCTTCATCATGAATCCCCTTACCGGTATCTATTACACGTATTTCAAGTTTTTTATCTTCCTTTTTATCATTTTCGGCGATCTTGAGTTGTACACTTACGGCACCTCCTTCATCAGTAAACTTAAATGCGTTAGAGAGCAGATTCATCATGATCTTCTCTAGCTTATCCGTGTCGAAGGTTGCTTTTATTGAGCTTTCGGAAGCATGAAACGTGAGGCTGATATTCTTGCGATCTGTCAGTTCCATAAACGATTGGCAGATGTTGCTCATAAACGGTACAACATCTTCCACAGTCGTATTAAGCTGATGTCGGCTAACATCCTGCTTGCGGAAATCTAGCAGCTGATTGACGAGGTAGAGCAGTCGGGTAGCATTACGTTTTATCAGGATGATTTTCTTCTTCTGCTCCTCATTGTCCGTCTGTTCCACCAGCTTTTGTAGCGGTGTGATGATAAGTGTCAAAGGTGTACGAAACTCATGGCTGATATTAGTAAAGAAACGCAATTTCATATCGTCCATCTGGTGTTTGTGCTCGGCTTCTTGCTTGATCTGTTCCAGTCTGAACTTTCCACGCTCATTGCGTAGCATCAGCCATCTAGCCAAGAGCAATAAACCGATAACTATCATTGTATATAGAAGGTATGCCCAATTGGAGCGCCAGAATGGCGGTAAGATGACAATATCCAGTGAAGCAGTTTCGTTACTCCAGAATCCATCACTATTGGCAGCCTTCACTTTGAAGGTATAGTTACCGTGTGGCAAACCAGTATAGCTCACCGAATGAGTCTGTCCGTCTACTTCCAACCAATCCTGGCTGAAGCCTTCGAGCATATAATGATATACATTCTTCTCGGTCAGCATATAGTTCATTCCCGAAAAGGCTATGGTAAAGGCATTCTGACCATATTTCAGTGTTATCTTGTCAGTTTGATTGAAAGATTTTTCCAATATCTTATTGCCATGATATACAGAATCAATCTCGACCGATTTGTTGAAGAGAGTCAAATTGGTGAGTGCCACTTGTGGTGGTTTATTATTGTATTTGATGGCTTCTGGGCGGAATATATTGTAACCGTTGATGCCACCAAGCAATATTTCTCCACTCGAGGTGTGCAATGCCGAGCGCATGTTGAATTCGCGGTTTTGCAGTCCATCAAGCTCATCATAGTTGTTGAAGTAGAAGCGATGGTCTTGTTTTTTATTATCACTTTGTACCACTATGTTTGACACACCATTAGAGGTGCTGATCCACATGTTTTTGTTATTGTCCTCAATAATGGAATTGATAATGTTATCGACAAGTCCATTCTCGGTAGTAAGTAGAGTTATTTCGTCCTTCTTGGGATCAAATATAGTAACGCCTCCTACCGTAGCAAGCCAAATCAGTCCACGGCTGTCTTCGAACACCTGATTGATATTCTGATTAGAAAAGGCCTGTGTTTTGGCCCTATTATCGTTTAGATTTTCGAAATGTCCAGTTTTGGGATGATAAACTCCAATTCCAAAAGCCGTTCCAATGTACAAAGTTCCATCTTTCGCAAAGCACAAAGATGATATATAGTTGTTGGACAAAAATCCAGGGAAAGAAGTGAAGGTTTTGGTCTTCGGATTGAATTTTTGGATACCATCGCCCAATGTCCCAATCCATATATTCCCCTCTTTGTCCTCTGCTATCGACCATATTTTATCATTGGCTACAGAATTAGGATTATCTGATTGATGACGGTAGTGGGTAAACTTCTTGCCATCAAAGCAGTCCAAGCCGCCGTAATATGTACCGATCCATAGTTTGCCGTCTGCCGATGCATGGAGGCTTACTACCGTATTGCTCGAAATAGAATTGGGGTCTTTGGCATCGTGGCTGTAGAGTGTTTTTTTACCACTCTTTCTGTTGATATGGATTAACCCATTGCCATTGGTTCCTAGCCAAAGGTCCCCATTCTGATCTTCACCGATGATGGTGATGTCACAATCAAAATTGGGAATCGTATTGAATTCGGTTAAATGGTCTACAGAAAACTTGAAAATAGCTTCGTTATAATAGGATAAACCTTTCTTGTAAGTGCCAATCCATACGATACCCAAATCATCGCAATATACGCAGTTGATA
Source organism: uncultured Bacteroides sp. (assembly GCA_947074295.1). Classification (GTDB taxonomy): domain Bacteria; phylum Bacteroidota; class Bacteroidia; order Bacteroidales; family Bacteroidaceae; genus Bacteroides. The sequence continues at coordinate 4,221 of CAMTPC010000156.1, forward strand.
CTATTGTATGAAAGGCTTCTATTATCTGCGATATCATTTTGCAAATTGGTCAATTCTCCTTTCTTTTTATCGATAATATCGATGCCTCCATGGTCTGTTGCTAACCATATTCGACCATTCTGATCTTGCGTGACACCCTGTATCACATTACTAGAAAGTTTGAGAGGTGATGAGTCGCTTTTGTTTAATAGCTGCCAGCTATTTTCTTTCACATTATACCACCAAACGCCAGCTGCTTCTTTCGAATATACCCACCAATCTCCATCTCGATCTAGATAAATTGCGTACTTTTCGGATATAAAAGGATGGTTGAGAGATACATGACTTTCTATGCGTTGTTGTTCGGGATTGTTTTTGTCAGCGACTATTATTTCGCCATTACTGAATAAGAATAGGATATCTGTATCGCTAACAGCCATCGATATCATGTTGTAGAGATGTTTTAAAGGAAAATGAATCACTTCATTATTTATAGGCTGATATTTAAATACCCCTTTACCTAGTATGTAAACCCATATATTCTTGTCATCATCAATATATATTCTCCTTGGATCTCCATCTATTCCTAGTTCCAATAACTTATCTTTGGCCGATTGTGTGAATACTTCCTTTACAGGGTCATAAATGGTATATCCCGATCCAGTGCCAATCCACAACCTTCCTTGATTATCCTCTTGGATGTTGTGAATATAGTTGTCGGGAAGTGCATTAGGCTTTTTCTCAACTCTACGAAATACTTTAAAGTTATAGCCGTCATAGCGATTGAGACCACCTCCAGCTGTCCCAAACCACATGAAACCGCGACTATCTTTATAAATCGCATTAATCTGGCTGTGTGACAGTCCGTCTTTCGTCTCTATATGTTTGAACATATAATTTTCCTCTGCTCGGATCGTTATGACCGAACAGAGGAATAATAGTAGTGTTATAAGCTGATAGTGTATTTTCATTGTAAGAATAGGTTTTGCGTGTGAATTTATAAGAAGGTTAACTCTTATTACAGTGTGGGTAGTCTATCGTGTAATGCAATCCACGACTTTCTTTACGCTCCATGGCTTGCCGCATGATGAGGTAGCCAACGTTGATCATGTTGCGTAGCTCACAGATTTCCTTCGTGGCTTCGCTCCGTTTAAATAAATCCTCAGTCTCTTCGTAGAGTAGGTCCAGACGTACCCATGCACGTTTCAGACGTAAATCACTACGCACGATGCCTACATAAGCACTCATTATCTGGTTGACTTCTTTCATGCTTTGTGTAATCAATACCATCTCTTCCGATTCGTGTGTGCCTTCGGCATTCCATTCGGGTATTTCGGTATTGAATGTATATTGGTCGATGTGCTGCAACGAATGCTTCGCTGCCGCATCCGCATAGACCACTGCTTCGATCAGTGAGTTGGATGCTAAGCGGTTGCCGCCATGCAGACCCGTGCACGAACATTCGCCCACTGCATAGAGGCCCTCGATGGAAGATTGACCGTTGAGGTCTACCAAAATGCCTCCACAGAGGTAGTGAGCAGCTGGTGCTACTGGTATATAGTCTTTAGTGATATCGATGCCCAAGCTGAGACACTTCTCGTAGATATTGGGGAAGTGGAGTTTTGTTTCTTCCGGATCCTTATGCGTCACATCCAGATATACATGGTCATCACCGCGATTTTTCATCTCGTTGTCGATGGCGCGTGCCACGATGTCGCGTGGAGCCAGTGATAAACGGGCATCGTACTTTTGCATAAACTCTTTGCCATCCATTGTGCGGAGCACACCGCCATAGCCGCGCATCGCCTCAGTGATAAGAAACGAAGGACGATCGCCCGGATTGTAGAGTGCAGTGGGGTGGAATTGTACGAACTCCATGTCTTTCACTGTACCTTTGGCACGATAGACCATTGCGATGCCATCGCCTGTGGCCACTAATGGATTGGTGGTGGTCTGATAGATAGCACCTACACCACCGGTTGCCATCAGTGTGACTTTTGCCAGATAAGTATCTACCTTGCCCGTAGATGGATCCAATACATAAGCCCCATAACATTTGATGTCGGGTGTCTGTCGTGTCACGTTGATACCCAAGTGATGCTGTGTTAGAATCTCGATAGCGAAATGATTCTCTACCACTGTGATGTTGGGGTGTTTCTTTACGGCGGCAATCAGGCTATCCTGTATTTCAGCGCCTGTATTGTCCTTGTGGTGCAAGATACGGAACTCCGAATGTCCACCTTCGCGGTGCAAGTCGAATTCACCTTTTTCGTTTTTGTCGAAATCAACTCCCCAGTTGATCAATTCTTGGATTTGTGCGGGTGCCTCGCGCACCACTTTTTCTACAGCCTCGCGGTCGCTGATCCAGTCACCTGCAATCATCGTGTCTTCGATATGTTTCTCGAAGTTGTCCACGACCAGGTTGGTAACCGATGCCACTCCTCCTTGTGCAAAGTAGGTATTGGCTTCTTCCAGCGAACTCTTACAGATCAAGGCTACAGTTCCTTTGTTTGCCACTTTTAGGGCAAAGCTCATGCCGGCTATTCCCGAGCCGATAACGAGGAAATCGTATTTTTTAACCATAAGATTATCAGTTTCTCACGCAAATCTACAAAAAACCTCTGTTTAGTGTTACAATTTATTGATATAAATTCTCAAAAGCTCTACCTTAGCTGCAAAAATTGACACAATGGACCGTATTTTTCATGCCCGCATCGCTTTCTATCAATATCTGCTGCTAATCGTATTTGCAGCTACTGCCTTTATATTCTTGTGGTTTAAGTATAGCTTGGCCGCCATTCTTTTGGTCTTC
>CAMTPC010000157.1 GCA_947074295.1 uncultured Bacteroides sp.
TCATCAGTAGGTAAATTTGGTGGTGAAACGGACAACTGGATGTGGCCACGTCACACTGGTGACTTCTCTATCTTCCGTGTCTATGCTGATACTGATGGTAATCCTGCCAAATATAGTGCAGAGAACACTCCCCTCCAAACACCTAAACACTTGCCAATTTCTTTGAAAGGTATCGAAGAAGGTGACTATGCGATGGTTATGGGATTCCCTGGAAGTACTAGCCGCTATTTGACTCAATCGGAAGTATTAGAACGTATGAACTCAACCAATACTCCACGTATTGATGTTCGTACTGCACGTCTTGCTGTGTTGAAAGAGGCAATGGATGCAAGCGACAAAACTCGCATCCAATATGCAAACAAGTATGCTGGTTCTTCTAACTATTGGAAGAATTCTATCGGTATGAATAAAGCCATCATCGATAATGATGTATTAGGCACTAAAGCAGAACTAGAGAAAAATTTCGCAGCTTTCGCTTTAGCACAAAACAATGCAGCTTATCAAACTGTGGTAAAGGAAATCGATGATGCAGTAGCTATCACTGCCCCTATCCGCTATCAGTTAACGATGTTGACTGAAACTTTCTTCTCAGCTATCGAGTTTGGTACTTCATACGAAGTGATGGATCAGCTGAGAGAAGCGATCATCAACAAAAACGACTCGGCAATCAATGCCAACATAGACTTGTTGAAGAGAATTTATGATCGCATTCATAATAAGGATTACGATCATGAAGTAGATCGTAAAGTAGCTAAAACGCTATTCCCTCTATATGCTAATTTAGTACCAGCTAACCAACGTCCAGAATTCTATAACATCATAGATACGGAGTATAAAGGTGACTATAACCGATTCATTGATGAGATGTATAACCATTCCATCATGGCCAACCAAGCTAACTTTGATAAATTCATCAAAAAGCCAACTGTAAAAGCAATAGACAAAGATATCTTAACTCGCTATACACGTGGTAAGTTCGATAAATACAGAGCTTTGCAAGAAGAATTGAGCGATGCCAATACACAACTGCTGACATTGCATAAAACTTATATCCGTGGATTGGGCGAAATGCAATCTCCTACCCCTTCATACCCTGATGCAAACTTTACATTGCGTATGACTTATGGTAGTGTGAAGCCTTATAGCCCAAGAGATGGTGTGTTCTACAACTATTACACTACTACTGACGGTATCATTGAAAAAGAAGATCCAAACAATTGTGAATTTCATGTTCCTGCTAAATTGAAAGAGCTAATCTTGAATAAAGATTTCGGCCAATATGCTATGCCTAACGGTGAAATGCCAGTTTGCTTCTTATCTACTAATGATATTACTGGTGGTAACTCGGGTAGCCCTGTATTGAATGGCAGAGGCGAATTGATCGGTTGCGCATTTGATGGCAACTGGGAATCTTTGAGTGGCGATATCAACTTTGATGACAACCTACAACGTTGTATTAACCTTGATATACGTTATATTCTCTTCATTCTAGATAAGTTAGGTAACTGCGGTCACTTGATCGAAGAAATGACAATCATAGAATGAGAAAAGGTATTATATTTGCCCTATTAACTATCGCTTCGTTGGCCGCTCGCGCCGACGAAGGGATGTGGATGCTAACAGATCTGCGTGAACAAAACGCAGCTGTGATGCGCGAGATGGGACTTGAAATTCCTATTGAAGATGTATATAGCGCCAATGGCATTTCATTGAAGGATGCCGTGGTACACTTTAGAGGTGGTTGTACTGCCGAGATCATTTCTTCAGAAGGTTTGTTACTGACTAACCACCACTGTGGTTATGGCGCCATACAGAAACACAGCAGTGTGGAGCATGACTATCTAACAGATGGTTTCTGGGCTATGAATCGCAACGAAGAGCTTCCTTGTGAAGGTTTGTTCGTGACTTTCATCGATAGTGTATTTGATGTAACGCCTTATGTGCAGGAACAGTTGGCCATTGATGAAGATCCTAATGGAACTAATTATCTTTCACCAAGCTATTTGGAAAAAGTAGCCAAACGCCTCGCTGACGAAAAGGGCATTGAGGTAGGACCTTTCACACAATTGGAGTTGAAACCATTTTATGGCGGCAATCGTTATTATATGTTCGTGAAGACAGTATATAATGATGTGCGCATGGTTGGCGCACCTCCCTCTTCTATTGGTAAGTTTGGTGCAGATACTGACAATTGGATGTGGCCGCGCCAAACAGGAGACTTTGCCCTGTTTCGCATATATGGAGACAAAGATGGTAAAGCCGCTAATTATTCGGATGAAAATGTACCTCTTCAGGTTAAAAAGCACATCAAGATTAATCCAAATGGAATTCAAGAAGGTGATTTCGCCTTCGTGATGGGTTTCCCTGGTCGCAACTGGCGCTATATGATATCAGATGAAGTGGAAGAACGTATGCAGACTGTCAACTTTATGCGTCACAATGTGCGTGGAGCGCGTCAAGAAGTCCTGATGGAAGAAATGTTAGCTGATCCTGCCGTACGTATCCATTATGCGAGCAAATATGCTTCATCTGCTAATTACTGGAAGAATGCGATTGGTATGAATGAAGGATTGGTGAAACTGAATGTCCTTGACACGAAGCGTGCTCAACAAGAACAGTTACTTGCCAAAGGTCGCGAAACGGGTGACGGTGCATATCAAGAGGCTTTTGATCAGATACGGAGTATTGTGGCTCAACGCCGCCAGCCCATGTATCATCAACAGGCCATCAGTGAAGCATTGGTTACTGCACTCGACTTCATGAAAATACCGATGTCTACCATCAAGGAACTAGAGGCGGCTCTTAAATCGAAGAATAAAGAGAATATCGATGCGGCATTGGCCAAACTACAAATTGAAGGCGAAAACTATTTCGACAATGTACCTTTCCCCGAAGTGGAAAAAAAGGTAGGTAAGGAAATGCTGAAAACCTATATGGAATATATTCCACAAAATGAGCGGATCACGATTTTTGATGTAATCGATTCTCGTTTTAAAGGCAATAGTGATGCGTTTATCGAATCATGTTTCAGCAACTCTATCTTTGGCAATCGCAAGAATTTTGATAAGTTTATGAAACGACCAAGCCTGAATCAATTAGAAAAAGATTGGATCGTGCTTTTCAGACATTCAATCATCGATGGATTGGCTCAGACGGCGATAGCCATGCAAGAAGCAAATATGAACTACAATGCTGCGCACAAAGTTTGGGTAAAAGGTATGATGGATATGAAGTTAGAAAATGGCCAACCTATCTATCCCGATGCCAACTCTACTATGCGTCTGACTTATGGCCAAGTATTACCCTACAAGCCTGCAGATGGTGTTACTTATAACTATTATACGACTCTTGACGGTGTGATGCAGAAAGAAGATCCAGACAACTGGGAATTTGTAGTACCCGCTAAGTTGAAGGAGCTATATAATAATAAGGATTTTGGCAATTATGCCATGGAGAATGGACAGATGCCAGTTTGTTTTATCATCAATACTGACAATACGGGTGGTAACTCCGGAAGTCCTGTATTCAATGGCAAAGGCGAACTTATCGGTACAGGATTCGACCGTAACTATGAAGGATTGACAGGTGATATCGCTTTCCGTCCTTCATCACAACGTGCGGCATGTGTCGATATCCGCTATACGCTATTCATCATCGACAAATTTGCCGGTGCTTCTCATCTTATCGAGGAAATGGATATAGTAGAATAAAGCGAAATGTACTAACATATAAAAACCCTGCCAGACAATGAATCTAGCAGGGTTTTTTATGTTTATGCAGGTATGCAATCCGACATTTGTTCAACTTCAGACATGGCATTTCGGTTGATCAGCTTTTCCATTTCTTGGAGAATATAACGTTCACTACTACGCACCCAATAATAAAACTCTTGATTTACTTTGTAAGTTTTAGCATATTCGAGCAGCTGTTCCATATCGAATTTATCCGAGACAATACCTGCACCGGAACGTGAAGCATCATAGGCATTAAACTGTTGTTCTACATGAGCAGGAATCATCTGCACAGGTTTTCCCAAATACATCGCTTCACATATAGATTCGAATCCAGCTGTTGTTGCAAAGCCTTTACATTTTGCCATCAAATCCAAAAACTTCAGATCGTCAATCTGATGATAATTCAATTTTTGATCAACTTGAGTCACATCATCCGCATTTATATTATCCCAAAAGAAATGCAGAGGCACTTCGGGATGCCGATTATGAAAAGCCTCAACCTGTGATGCAAAACGATTGAGCAGTAAATAACCCTGGATATATTCCCCTTCCTCAGATATCATAGATGTAACTTCGCTACGCAGCAAAGGAGGGATCACATCAATATTTTCACCCTCATCAGATGGCATATCTTCAAATGATAGAGCCAAACGTTTAATAGCACGAATACTGCTAAGGCGAGTATAGAGTTTTAAAATATATTGCTGAAAGTTATTTGTTTGAGGAGATTGAAATTCAGAATGTAAAAATAAATACTGATGGCCCACACACACATAGGGTATAGATGGGCGAAAAAAAGCATAAGTCAACCCAGTTAATAGTTCATAGAAGTTAATCACAGCATCTGCCTTACTCGCTTTGATACGTTGATAAATATACCGCATACTACGATAATACTCGGGCATCAAACTTATACCAGTAAATATTCCCAATTTAGTATTTTCCCTTTCTTCATCATCCATATATGGATGATATGGACTGATGAAACGCTTTACTGGAGCCTGAATATTTCGATTAAAGAATCCCGGTAAGCGTCGCGTCGAATTTCTTCCAACTAGCACTTCCACTATCTCGTGCCCGTTGCGTGTCAACATCTCTTCCAGCGCTAAAGCTTGTGTCAGATGCCCTCTTCCTTCTCCCTGTACAATAAATAAGAACCTCATCTTGTTATCCTGTTTTTCTTTTATAACAATAACAATGATACATTGTTTTGCATGTTGTAAAATAAATGAAAATATATTTCATCCTAATTAATTAACAACTACAATGTTATGAACAAATCAATGATATTTGATGTTACATCAATACTAGTAATATAGCCTTTTAAAAAGTATTATTATCGTTCATTTTAAACAAAATAAATATATGGAAAAGTTTAGCGAAGTGATACAGTCATCAACTCCTGTCTTAGTTGATTTTTTTGCCGAATGGTGTGGACCTTGTAAAGCCATGAAACCTATATTGGAAGATGTAAAGTCGCGAATTGGTGATAAAGCGCGCATCATAAAGATTGATATTGATAAATATGAACCATTGGCGCGTCAATATGGCATCCAATCTGTTCCAACCTTAATCCTCTTCAAGAATGGTGAAATGCTCTGGCGCCAATCTGGTATGATGCCAGCTGATGATCTGATAGAGGTTCTGAATCGCCATATCTGATTTTTATCCTAAAAACCTAGTTTCAGAGGTAAAAATAGGTGTGATGAAAAATAATTTCTTATCTTTAAATCTTCATCGGCACAACTACCGACGGTCTTAAAGAGAATAGAGTATTAATTAAGAAATGAACAGTATGAAAAAAGTATTGAATCTAACTCTTATCGCATTGTTTACTTTTATCACTATGCAACCCCTTTATGCACATACATGGGAGGACGATACTCCCAAGCAGGATAAAGAGAAAACGGAAGTGATAGAAATGAATAAAGCGATGTTTATCAAAGATATATTCGATTATGAGAAAAGTAAAGATTGGAAATATTTAGGTAATAAGCCTGCTATCATCGATTTTTACGCAAATTGGTGTGGCCCTTGTCGTGTTACTATGCCTATTATGAAAGAGCTTGCTCAAGAATATGCAGGGAAGATTATTGTTTATAAGGTAAATGTGGATAACAATAAAGAACTTGCCGCACTGTTTAATGCATCAAGCATTCCATTATTTGTTTTCATACCCATGAATGGAGAGCCGCAAGTGTTTCGCGGAGCTGCCGACAAAGCAACATATGAAAAGATCATTAATGAATTTCTATTAAAGTAAACCATAGTATCTAAGATAAATGCCGATAATCGCAGTGCAATTATCGGCATTTATTATTCTCTCCTATTTAAAATAACCAACAGGTTGGTTGAGAAGTAGCAGTTGATTATCATTCAATTTCAAAGCTTTCTTCACTTGATCAAATTCCATCGAACCTCGTGGCACTGTAGCCAAATTGGCAGAAGCACAGAATAATGATATATTTTGAGAAACAATACCGGCATCCATAGCTGCCATAGTGCGGAAATGATTTTTTTCCTCAGCACCGAAACGACTCAAATCACTTACTAACACAATAGACAAAGGTGCATCAAGAACCCAAGTCTGGCGACCACCTACAGCAGCTCTATAATCACCTTCGTTTATAAGCGCCAATTCGTGCGCCTGAGGATTGTACAGATATACACCTTCCGGCAACACAACATATATATCAATATCCTGTTTGTTCATAGCCGATGGAGCCGTGCGTTTTTCGCTTTCGGGACGATTAATACCATTAGCAGCCCATAGTAAATCTGATAAATCTTGCACTGATAAAGTCTTCGTAGAGAATTCGCGAGTAGAACAGCGATCACTCAAAGCTTTCATTACTGTACCTTGACGTTGAAGGTTGGGTTTAAAAAGTTTTATAACTTTGTCTGTCGCAAAAGTGGAGAATGAACAGAATACACAACATAAAAGAAGAAGTACTTTTCGCATAGCTTATTGATTTTAATGTATTATCTAGGCAAATATAAAATAATTAATGGAAAAGCCATTCTTTTCTGATCCTATAATGAAACGTGTGAGCGTTGAGACTTAATTATCTCATGATTAATAAATCGCATTTGTAGCAAACAGGATTCATCTATCAGCCAATAGTTTCTTGGCAGATTCAGTCATAGTACAATACGCCAGTGCATTGCCCTATGCACTATAGTGAATAGAGCTAGGCACCTTTGTGCAGGCAGCTATGCACAATAATGCATAAGGGAAGATAGAGTATTCAAGATGTC
>CAMTPC010000158.1 GCA_947074295.1 uncultured Bacteroides sp.
ATCTTTAATGGCGCTTTGTTCCATCAATCGATATTCCGCATTGTGGAAGGATTCACTGCCACTGTGGGCTTACGCCTCGACTACGAACGTACATCCATGACATACAACTCGGGTAGCCAGATAGACTATGATTTCAATATGGAAAGTCGTATGTTGCCGACTCCCATAAAGGAAGCACTCAGTCTATCGCCTGCCCTGAGTGGAAAGTTTCATAATAATTACCTGCAACTGCTACCTAAATTTGCTTTGCAATACGAATGGAAACAGGGTAGTAATGTTTATGCCACTATCTCGCGCGGTTATCGTTCGGGTGGCTATAATGTGCAGATGTTCTCAGATCTGATTCAGACCTGCATGGAGAATGGCATGAAAGGACAAATCAAAGAAACTATTACCAACATATTCAACAATATGCAGGGAATGCCCCCAGCTGTTATCGAAGGCATCCTGTCTAAGATTCCTGGCGCAGGCCCCGATGCTGACGTGAAGGAAGCTACCATCTACAAACCCGAATATACCTGGAACTATGAAATAGGTGTACGCCTTAATCTCTTCGACAATCGTTTAATAGCAGACGGTGCCCTATTCTATATGGACACTCGTGATCAACAAGTGGCTAAGTTTGCCGAAAGTGGATTAGGACGCATCACCACCAATGCCGGAAAAAGCCGTAGTTATGGTTTGGAAGCCACACTGCGAGCGGGTATCACCAATGGACTGAGTGTGCATGCCAATTATGGCTACACACACGCCACATTCCGCGACTATGAGACTAATGAAAAAGTGAATGGACAGCTTGAAACGCTTGACTATACAGGCAACTATGTACCTTTCGTTCCACAACACACATTAAGTGTGGGTGGTCAATATATTTGGCGTATGTCCAATCGTTGTACTTGGTTAGATCGTATCCAGTTCAACCTCAACTATAATGCCGCAGGTCGCATCTATTGGACTGAAAGTAATAGTGCAAGCCAATCATTCTATGGTACAATGGATGGTCGCATCAGTTTTGAGAAAAGTAAAGGCGCAATAGCTTTCTGGGTACGCAATGCACTAGACAAGGACTATCAGACCTTCTACTTCGAATCACTGGGCAATGGTTTCATGCAAAGAGGATGCCCACGACAATTTGGTGTAGAGATACGCTGCAACTTCTAAGTAGCGGGCGGAGGATTTATAGCATCAGCAGGCGTCGAAGATGTGGATTGAGTAGAACTTGACTCCTGCTGTGTTATATTGGGATTATCCCCTTCTCCTTTTCGCCCATCCTGCCCTACTTGATTTGAAAAGAATTGCTCTTCTTTATTATTGGCCTTCTGCACCATATTTGTGATGTATACCGTGAAGATAGGAAACATCATCATTCCTAAAGCGGCCAAAACCACTGAAAGCACCTTCCCCGTGACCGTCATGGCCGTAATATCTGAACCTACAGTAGTACAGTCCATAAAAGCCCACCAGATGGCATCTCCATAGCAAGTCACTAAAGGATTGACTTTATGCTCAATTACATAAAAAGCCATACTCGAGAAATAGATAGTGGAAAACAACATCATGGAATAGGAAATCAATAGACGAGAAGCCTTGTTATAAGTCAACCAACCTACCACTATAGAAAGCGCATAGCCACCTCTCACCAACGGAATGAAACGCAAGAAATAAGTTAATTCGGGAGAAAAGGTCCAATGGAAATAGGCTATTATATTCTGATAAGGAATCGCAATCAGAAAGAATATAAAACGAGAACGTATATAATGCCATTTACGATTGGCCATAAATAGCTCCAAGAAGAAATTGAACAAGAACCATATACATATCCATAATTGCACTTTCATATAAGACGATTGACTATAAAAGGCAATCCCTTTGAATGTATCTATCGATATACTGATTACAAGAAATAATGATAATACAAGGGTGACGATATGTAATATATTATATATCGTTTTCTTCTGAAAGATAAAGTCGACTAATGAGAATGACATATATTTGAGTTTAGGTTATTATTCTGAAACACTATTCAGTTTAGGAAAAACAACAGAGATTCACACTTTGTTTATTCTTGCAAGAGGCAATAAATAATTGTTCTCAGATAATGCCACTTATAGGATTCTTCAATTATCGTATATATTGTTCTTTATGTCAGAATATACTTAACAAGATTAAAGGTTTAGCGAACATTATTGACTCCTCCTTGTTCTTTTTTAATAACTAACCTTTAATATTGTATATATGCGAGTTCAAACAGGTCGGGGAACTATTCCGCTCCTCACATTATTAGGTATATGGTCTATTTCAGCATTGACATCATTACCCGGATTAGGAGTTTCGCCTATCTTAGGAAAACTCACTGAAGTGTTTCCAACAGCATCAGATCTGGAAATACAAATGCTGACTTCTTTGCCATCATTGCTTATCATCCCTTTTACACTTTTAGCAGGTAAACTGACCGAGAAAAATAACTATGTAGCTATATTGCTGACCGGCCTTATCATATTTGCAGCTAGTGGTGTTCTTTATATGCTGGCAGATAAAATGTGGATGTTGATTGCGGTAAGTGCACTGTTAGGAATCGGCGCCGGTATTATCATTCCATTATCTACAGGTCTCATCTCACGTTTTTTTGTGGGTAAATATCGTGTCAAGCAGTTTGGTTTCAGCTCGGCTATCACCAATGTAACCTTAGTTATAGCAACCTTTGTCACAGGTTTCTTAGCTGAATTAAAAAACTGGCATTGGCCATTTATCGTTTATCTACTTCCATTATTCTCTATCCTTTTGTCCTATTGGCTACGAAGCAGCATCAACAAAAAACAAGGGGTAACAAGTGTTTTAGATGATCCAGCAGATAAAATAGTAATTCCAGATGATATAGCCAAAAGTAAATATGGTATTAATGTAAAACATTTAGGGAGCATCATGGGACTATATGGTATAGTTACATATATAGTTATTATTATTTCATTCAATCTTCCTTTCCTCATGCAGTCCTATGGATATGATAGTGGACACTCTGGATTCATGATATCATTATTTTTTCTAGCAATAATGGCACCTGGTTTTTTTCTCAACAATATACTGAAGTTCTTAAAAGGCAGAGCAATCTTCATTAACCTAGTTATAATCGCTGTTGGTTTGTTTTTGGTTTGGGTTTTCCATGCTGAATGGTTGATTGCTATCGGTTGTATTTGCATGGGTCTAGGCTATGGCATCATTCAACCTTTATTGTATGAAAAAACAACGCTGTCTTCAACACCACAAAAAGCCACATTGGCTCTTGGTTTCATGATGGCTATGAACTATGTAGCAATTTTGCTTTGCCCATTTATAGTAGATTTATTCGAACTGATATTCCACACCAAATCCGAACATTTCCCATTCATATTCAATTTAATCTTGACAGGAATATTGATAGTAATAGCTGTTATCCGTCATAAAACATTCTTATTTACTGATATAAATAAACAAAGTTCACTGGACTAACAACAGCTATTAGTTCGCTAAATATTAGATGCTCTAAATGTCAAATAACAAGTGATATTTAGAGCATTTTATATATGTGTGTATATACATCTACAAAATAGCCTTACGCAAAATATAAAAGGTTGTCCTGGATTTCACCTCAAGACAACCTTTATATTAGATCTAAACCGTCACTTTTTACATGTGTGAGTTTACAGTACTCCATTTTGTGATCGGTGGTATAATACCCATTTCGATAACTTCATCTCTGAGTTTGCGAAGATGAATATAACTAGTGTCTAGCTCTTTCTCTTCGGATGTATTACCTTTTGGCATATTATAATGTACTCCGCTCTTATCTATAACAGTCTCCATGGCCATCATAATATGATCGAACTTATTGTTGTTTACATAGGTTCCTGCAGGCCATATAAATGGCTTGCCACCCATGGCGGCTGCAATCATCATAATAGAAAGGTAAGATGGACTTTGGAAAGATGAGCGACCACGAAGATCTATAATATTCTTACCACCTTGAACAACACGTAATTTCAAATCAACCCAATCTTGCGATGGTATCTTACCTGTTTCGATCATCTTCGACAATGATTCGCCATCAATAGATGTAGTAGTGGCATATACTGCCATTTGCTCTCCATGACCACCATATGTACGGCAATTCAATACTTTATCAGGAGAAATAGCAAAATACTTAGCCAATTCACTACGAAGACGAGTACTATCCAAAGCTGCCAACGTAGAGAGGCGAGATGGCTCTAATCCTGAATATAATAATGTTACCAAGCCTGTAATATCAGCGGGATTAAACACAATCACAACATGCTTCACATCTGGACAATATTGACGAATGTCTTTACCCAGCTGAGCTGCTATTTCTGCATTACCTTTCAAAAGATCCTCGCGTGTCATTCCGGCCTTACGCGCAGCACCACCCGAAGAAACCAAATAAGCTGTACCTTCGAAAGCCTCTTTTATATCAGTGGTATAAGTCAAGTTTACGCCTTCGAAAGCACAATGAAACATCTCCTCGGCTACACCTTCCAAAGCTGGTCCGTATGGATCGTAAAGGCAGATATTAGGTGTTAGTTTCATCATCAAAGCTGTCTGAGCCATATTAGAACCGATCATCCCGGCTGCCCCCACAATGGTGAGCTTGTCATTTGTCAGAAAATTCATAATTATCTTAGTTTAAAGAGTTAATATATATTGAGATAATATTTCTACAACTGATAACGATTCTATCGACAGAATGTTCACTATTAGAAGATGCAATCAAAAGGAATTCTATCATAGATTGAACCTTTGTTAATGAAATGAACTATATTTGTAGAAGAATGTTCGTCTTTGAAAAGGCGAATAGTTGAGTAATTTCTAAAATGTACAAGAATGGAGAAGATAGAATTAGGTAAATTCAACCAATTGCGGGTTGTAAAAGAGGTTACATTCGGGGTATATCTTGATGGAGGTGATGCAGGCGAAATTTTATTGCCATCGCGCTATGTGCCCGAGAATTGCGAAATCGATGAACTGCTCAATGTCTTTCTCTATCTTGACAACGAAGAAAGACTTGTAGCCACCACTTTAACTCCCTTTGTACAAGTAGGTGAGTTTGGATTTCTTGAGGTGATGTGGATCAATGAATTTGGTGCGTTCTTGAATTGGGGTTTGATGAAAGATCTTTTTGTCCCATTTCGCGAACAGAAAATGAAGATGCAAGTAGGACGCAGCTATGTAGTCTATACACATATTGATGAAGAGAGTTATCGTATCGTAGCGACTGCAAAAGTCGATAAGTATCTATCAAAAGATTTCCCTCCGTATCAAGCAGGCGATAAAGTAGATATAATGATCTGGCAAAAATCAGACTTAGGTTTTAAAGCGATCATAGAGAATAAATACAGTGGTCTAATTTACGAAAATGAAATTTTCGGGCAAATAACTACTGGTATGCGCATGCAAGCTTTCATTAAACAGATACGTGAGGATGGAAAGATTGATTTAGAACTACAAAAAGCGGGTGCACGCAAAGTTGATGATTTCTCTAAAACATTGCATGAATTCATAGAAAAGGAAGGTGGACATATATCTTTTACCGATAAAAGTGATGCTGAAGACATCTACGCAACATTTGGAGTGAGCAAGAAAACTTTTAAAAAAGCTGTAGGCGACCTTTATAAGAAAAGAATTATCACAATCGAAACTAACGGGATATCGCTCGTAAATGTCTAATCGGTTTAGGGTTTTCCCTATTGATATATAGTAAGAAACATTGGGATGGGGATTTTCCTCATCCTATTTTTGTATTATCAATTAAAGACAGAATATTAATAATTAAACTATAGAAAGTTATGAAGAAGATGATGTTTATACTATTTACTATTGGCTTGATAGCGATAGGTAGTACAGAAGCAGCAGCGATGAGTAGCAGTAGGGTGCGCAAGGAAGCGCGCTTCATGACTGATAAAATGGGTTATGAACTTGGCTTATCCTCTCGACAAATGAACGACGTATACGAAATCAATTATGATTTTATATATTCCATCCGTTACATAGTTGATGATATCGTGGATGGATATGACTGGGCAATCAATGACTATTATACTGCACTTGACATCCGCAATGACGATTTGAGATGGGTATTAACCAATAGGCAGTATACACAATTCATCAGACAAGATTATTTTTATCGTCCAATATATGTAAGTGGAGGAAGATGGAATTTCCGAATCTACATTAATTATACGAATATTAATCATTTCTATTATTCGAAACCTAACAATTATCGCTCTTATGCTGGTGCAAATTATCGTCATTACTATAATAAACCAAGCTATTATAATGGAAGATACAATCAACCACATTATACTGGAGGTGTAAGCATCAGACATGATAATGTATATCAATCAAATAGACGCTCCGATTTTGGCTCTGTGAATGTGCGTCCTAATAGTACACAACGTCCATCTAATAATGGTGCGACTACTAGACCATCCAATAATAATAATAATACCACAACTAGGCCTTCGAACAGCAGACCATCAAACAATAATAGTGGTAACAGTGGATCAAACACTAGCAGACCATCAAACAATAATAGTGGTAACAGTGGATCAAGCACTAGCAGACCATCAAACAATAATAGTGGTAACAGTGGATCAA
>CAMTPC010000159.1 GCA_947074295.1 uncultured Bacteroides sp.
CCTTTTGCCAAGTAACGATTGGGATTATTCTCCCATGCAACCGCGCGTTTCTCTTTTTTGCTATACAATACAAACTTGTACTCTAATGGAAAGGTGATCTTTGTCGTATTTAATTCTTTTTCCCATTCTGGAAAATCTACATCGCTCATCACCATCGGTTGGCTTGGGTCCCAGTTACCTAGGATCTTTTGGTTGCCACTAATGGCCAACGCGTAATCTTCACTGATGCAAGGCGCATGAGCTATGAATTGGATGCTGTTGGGATAAGAAGAAGCTATCGGATCACGTTTTTTGTGAGCCAGTAGTGATTCTGTAAATGCCGAACTATAAAAGTACTGTTGTCCGGGTAGCATTTTCCAGGCATCATATACTGTATAAATCTTATTCTCACCACCATTTACATGTAGTTTACGATCGAAGCTATTCCATTCTTCGCGTACCGTCTCTCCATCTTTAGAAATAAAGTAATGATAAACTATGAGGCCTTGGTCTGTTGGGAAATCAGGTTTTAAATCTCCTTCCCAATGAATGCCATCTACTGTCTGCATACGCAGTGTCTCTTCGGGATAAATTACTCCCGAGTCCTGGAGATGATACGATAAATGTACTTCTTCTCCCCAGTTAGTTCTATATTCTATATTGAATGATACTAACATATATATATTAGATTTTTATGAATTAACAATTTTATGCAAGTATAGTTTATTCTTTCTTTCTATATTTAGTAGGGTGATAATTACTGTTTTAAAATGTTGTGCAAACGTTTGTGTATTATTGCCAGAAAACATATAATTTAATGGATATTGTTAAAAAAGAAACTCCGATAAAGAGTTGTAGCCCTTCATCGGAGTTATGCATATATATCTTCGTATTTTCAAGAATTAGCCGCAGCGAGATGCACCACAAGTGGTACACATCAGGCAACCCTCTTGATAAACCAGTGTCTCGTTGCCACAGTTGGGACACTTCTTTCCTTTAGCGGCAGTTCCATCTTGAACATATTTTTTCAAAGCGCGCTCAACACCATTTTTCCAGGTATTAATATTCTCATTGTCTAACTGAAGCGAGCCTACCAATTTGATAACCTGTTCTATAGGCATGCGATATCGAAGCACGCCTGATATCAGTTTAGCATAATTCCAGTATTCTTTATTGAATTTCTCAGATAGCCCTTCGATTGTCATCTTATAGCCACGTTTGTTCTCAAACTGGAAGTCATAACGCTTACCCCCATTTTCGTCCGTGTTCTTGATAATACGTCCAGTAGTGACGCTTTTCGGTATAAAGATGCCTTCATCATCATCTTGCAAACCAGTAAATATTTCGTAAGGATAACCATCGAGAAGACCGATTAATGCCACCCATTTCTCTTTATTGTTTTGGAAGCGTACTACATCAGCCTCGAGTACTACCGGACGTGTTTCTACTACGGTAGGTGGTTTGCAAGGTGGTAAATCTCCCTTTTTCTCTGATTTGGTAGAAATTAGCACTCCTGAACGTGAGCCATCTCTATAAACTGTACATCCCTTACATCCCGATTTCCATGCTTCAATATAGAGCTTATTAACCAACTCTTCATCTACGTTGTTAGGGAGGTTGATGGTAACGCTGATAGAATGATCTACCCATTTCTGGATACGACCTTGCATTTTTACCTTCATCAACCAGTCTACATCATTTGAAGTAGCTTTATAATAAGGCGATTCGGCTACAAGTTTGTCAATCTCTTCCTGTGTATAGTGTTTGGCTGGGTCGTAGCCATTGGCTTCCATCCAAGTGACAAATTTGTGGTGAAATACGATGTATTCTTCAAAAGAATCACCCGATTCGTCCGTGAAGTCTATGCGTACATTCGTGTCGTTGGGATTCACCTTGCGACGACGCTTGTATACGGGCAAAAATACGGGTTCGATACCAGATGTAGTCTGGGTCATTAGACTGGTTGTTCCAGTAGGTGCTATAGTGAGACAAGCGATGTTGCGTCGGCCATACTGGCTCATTAAGTTGAATAGTTCTGGGTCCGCTTCGCATAAGCGATTGATAAATGGGTTGTTTTTCTCACGTTCCATATCAAACACTTCAAAAGCACCACGTTCCTTAGCTAGTTCTACTGATGAACGATAAGCGCTCGTTGCCACTGTCTTGTGTACTTCTACCGAGAAATCAGTGGCTTCTTCTGTGCCATAGCGCAGGCCTAGAGCCGCAAGCATATCACCTTCGGCTGTGATACCCACACCAGTGCGTCGACCCTGTCCACTTTTCTTGTAGATTTTCTCCCAAAGAAGCTTCTCAGTGCGCTTCACTTCAGTATTTTCTGGATCAGCGTCAATCTTTTCCATGATCTTCTCGATCTTTTCAAGTTCAAGGTCGATGATATCATCCATGATGCGTTGTGCTAAGGCAACATGTTTTTTAAATAGGTCAAAATCAAAGTATGCGTCCTGTTTAAATGGATTGACAACATATGAATAGAGGTTGATTGCAAGCAAGCGGCATGAATCGTATGGGCAAAGAGGAATTTCGCCACAAGGGTTTGTAGATACTGTACGGTAACCTAAATCAGCATAGCAGTCGGGTACGGATTCGCGGATAATAGTATCCCAAAATAATACTCCAGGTTCAGCTGATTTCCATGCGTTATGCACGATCTTCTTCCAGAGATCGGCTGCATTTATGTCTTTTGTATAAACTGGATCAGTGGAGTCGATGGGAAATTTCTGTGTATATGTAGAGTTATCGATGGCTGCTTGCATGAAGGCATCGTCTAGTTTCACTGAAACATTGGCTCCAGTTACTTTGCCTTCGGTCATTTTCGCATCGATAAATGCTTCCGAATCGGGATGTTTGATAGAAACACTAAGCATCAATGCGCCACGACGGCCATCTTGAGCCACCTCTCGCGTTGAGTTAGAATAACGTTCCATAAATGGCACCAAACCTGTAGAGGTAAGTGCTGAATTTTTAACTGGTGAGCCTTTAGGACGGATGTGCGAGAGATCGTGACCTACACCACCACGGCGTTTCATCAGTTGCACCTGTTCTTCATCAATCTTGATGATACCGCCATAGGAATCGGCTGTGCCATCAACGCCAATCACAAAGCAGTTGGACAATGAGGCAACCTGGAAATTGTTGCCAATACCCGTCATCGGGCTACCTTGTGGTACAATATATTTAAAGTGGTCTAAAACATCATAAACTTCTTGCGCAGAGAGAGGGTTTGGGTATTTGCTTTCTACACGCGCAATTTCATTCGCAATTCTCCAGTGCATGTCTTCTGGAGATTTCTCATAGATGTTACCGAAAGAGTCTTTTAAGGCATACTTATTTACCCATACACGGGCAGCTAATTCATCTCCCATGAAGTATTTCAGCGATTCTTCATAGGCTTCATTGTAAGAAAAAGTCTTTTTTTCCACTTTGGCATTAATTTTTTATGGATTGATAAAATAAGGTATTCGATTGTAGAAGTGATGCCTCATTTTATAAAGTATTGCAAAACTAATAAGGTTTTTCATAATCTCAAAATAATTATCATTATATATTTTATAAACATGTGAAGTTGTCTGAAATGAAAATGTAACATATTGATTAGTAGTAGTGTAGATAATTGTAATGGTTGTTGTAGTTTTCCAAAAAGAAAATTGTGATAATTTAGTCAGATATAAGAAAAATCTTTTTTATCTTTGTTAGAAAATAATTATATATGATACAATCAATGGAAGAAAGACGGACGATACGTAAATATACGCATCAAGATGTATCGTCTGATATGTTAAATAATTTGCTTCGTGTTGCTTTTCGTGCGTCAACGATGGGAGGAATGCAGCTTTACAGTGTCATTGTGACCCGTGATGCCGCAATGAAGGAGAAATTGTCTCCCGCACACTTCAATCAACCGATGGTAAAAACAGCACCAGTGGTATTGACATTTTGTGCGGATTTCAGAAGATTTTCACAATGGTGCGAACAGCGTGAGGCACAGCCTGGCTATGACAATTTCCTATCATTCATGAATGCAGCGACCGATACTCTCTTGGTAGCTCAAGACTTTTGCACTTTAGCTGAGTCTGAAGGTTTGGGAATATGCTATCTAGGAACAACCATCTATAATTCCGATAAAATAATAGATACGCTGCAATTGCCCGAGCTTGTTTTCCCGGTTACAACAATCACGGTAGGTTATCCGGCGGAAATACCTGCTCAGACTGATCGTTTAGCTTTCGAATCATTGATTCATGAGGAAATGTATCATGATGCTACACCCGAAATGATAAATGAGGTTTACGCGCAAAAAGAAGCGATGGAAGAAAATAGAAAGTTTGTAGAAGAGAATGGCAAAAAGACGTTAGCGCAGGTGTTTACTGAAGTGCGATATACAAAAGACGCAAACGAGGCAATGTCAAAGAACTTGTTAGAATCGCTGAAACGGCAGGGATTCATTAAATAAGATGATAAAAAAGCGGGTCACTATTGTTGTGTACCCGCTTTTTTTATTTATTTCTTTTGTTTCAGAGAAGTTTCTATGCTTTCAATGTCTGATCGGAATCCTTTGTCTACTTCGCATTGGCCTTTTACGGTTTTGACGGCATGAAGCACCGTTGCGTGGTCCTTGCCTCCGATTAGCTTACCTATTTTCGAAGTTGAGAGGTCTGTAAACTGTTTAGTCAGATACATCGCCACTTGGCGCGCCTGTACCACTTCTTTCTTTCTAGATTTGGTGTGGATGGCGCTCAGTTCCAAGCCGAAGAACTTGCAGACAGTGCCGATGATATCTTCAACGTTGATGGTGCGTGTTTCATTGCGTACGGTGCCATGAACGATGCGTTTGGCTAATTCAATGTCTATCTCCTTGTTGAAAATAGTCGAGCGTGCCATCATGGCAATTACGATACCTTCCAGGTCGCGTACGCTGTCATTTACATTCTCGGCGATGTATTCGATAACTTCTTCAGGGAAATTCAGACCATCGCGGTGTATCTTGCTGCGCAGGATATTCTTTCTTAGTTCAATGTTAGGTTTCTCTAACTCAGCTACCATACCCCACTTAAAGCGAGTCAAAAGACGCTCTTCCATACCTTGAAGCAACATAGGTGCACGGTCACATGTCAAGATAAGCTGCTTGCCATTTTGGTGCAAGTGGTTAAAAATGTGGAAGAATGTGTTTTGAGTACGAGTCACACCCACAAATTCTTGAATGTCATCAATGATCAGCACATCTATTGACTGATAGAAGTTGATGAAATCATTTGTAGTATTATTACGTACTGAGTCTGTATATTGAACTTGGAATAAATGCGCTGATACATATAGTACACGCTTATCTGAATAGAGTTCTTTAATGCGAGTACCAACAGCATTGGCTAGATGGGTTTTGCCCACACCCGAAGCACCGTGTAAAAATAAAGGGTTAAATGCAGTGCCTGCAGGTTTTTGTGCAACAGCTTCTGCCACACTTCTTGAAAGCTTATTGCTATACCCTTCAATAAAATTCTCGAAGTTGTAGCTGGGATTGAGATGTGGATCAAGATCCTGTGGCGCAGGAGCATGAAGAATGCTAGGTGCCTTGTTGCCACCGTTACGGATAACAGTATGTTGAGGCACAGCCATAGAACGATTGCTGCCCTCGAGGTTTACGGTTTGATTGGGTGTAGAAGTGCGATCCACCATGATGTTATACATCAATTTGGTGCCATTGCCTATCACTTTATAGAGTGTACGGCGTAGTAAATCCACGAATTTATCTTCAAGAAATTCGTAGAAAAACTGACTTGGAACTTGTATAACGAATGTGTTGTCCTCATATTTCATGGGGACAATCGGTACAAACCAAGTTTTGTATGTCGATTCTGGGACATTGTCTCTTATGATGTCAAGACAGCGGTTCCATAGACTGACATGGTTGGATTCAATCATAACGGGATAAATACATTTTATAAAACGGGCAAAACTTCTACAATTGCAAATTTGATAATCTTATCTTGAAAAAACAAATGCTTAAATGTTTGTATATTACAAAATAAGTATAACGGCTTAATTATAAGCTGGTTATGCCCTGTTGTCGTAGGTTGTATACTCTTCTTGGATTTGTAGTTTTCTAATCGATTGAAAATCAATCCTTAACTACTTAAATCGACACTCGGGATAGTTGTAAGCCCCGATTATCATATTTTGTTTTTAGTTGGAAATAGAGATATTCACAGAAATATTACCCTATAGTCTTATTTAGATAAATTCTAATTAAACGTTTTATTTGTCTTTTCTTCCAAACAAGGAGAATTGTACATAACGCTTGGGATGTTCCTTCAAATCTAAAAGCAAACTACTTGCATTTAATGCAGTTTGATTCAAATTGTTATATAGATTTGGGTCATTCAACAATAAGCCAATGGTATTGTCACTATCATTAAGTTTTTCCGTAATGGTTTTTACATTAGCTAGTGTTATGTCAATTTGTTTTGATATAGCCACATAGTCTATTGCTTTCAGTTGTTCACTGACATTCGCAAAATTGTCGCCAATAACATTGAGTTTTTGAGTGAGTTGAGGAACTTCATTTTTCATAAATCCTTTTAAGTCATTAGTAGTCACTTCCAGATTTGCCATTGTTGCTTCCAATGAGTGCATGGTTGCTGG
>CAMTPC010000160.1 GCA_947074295.1 uncultured Bacteroides sp.
TCCACATTTTTTCTAACCTTAAATCTAAATCTCTATGAAAAAAACGTAGTGCAAAGATAAGGCTTATTTATATATCTAGTTGTTAATAAATTGAATAAAAGAAAGAATAAATCCTAATAGTGAAGATGTGGTTTTAGGAGCTTCTGAAATACAGTATGGGAGGGGTATAAATAAAAAAGGGATGTCTCACGACATCCACAATTTTTCTAACCTTAAATCTAAATCTCTATGAAAAAAACGTAGTGCAAATATAGAGCTTTCTTTCATATCTCCATGTTAACGAATCACATAAAAGAAAGAATAAAAATTAATGACTGTAAAGGTTAGTAAATCATATATTCTTTTCTACTCGATTTATCAAATTTTGGTAAATTGGGTTTTCGCGTAATACCTCCTTTACCCCTAATATTAATAGCTGTTTTCGTGCTCTGGTAAGTGCCACGTTGAGTTTTCGGTCTATTATCACCCCCTCATCCATTGTCAAATTGGGCAAATATTTTAGCTGATATGGTGCATTCACGCAAAACGAATAAATGATAACATCACGTTCACTACCCTGAAACCTTTCCACCGTGTCAATGGCTATCTCATTGAGTGCCTCTATGCCCAGTTTCGCTATCTCCTTTCTGATTAAAGCTATTTGACTGCGGTAGGGTGTGATGATTCCTAATGTATGCACCGGATCGAAGCTACCCCGCTCATTTTCGTGTTGATAGATCTGGGCAGCCAAGCGGGCTGCCATAGCTGCTTCATCATGGTTGATCTTGATCTGTCCGCTCACAGCTTCTGCCTTTGATGGATAGAAGGCTGTGCGTCGAAATATCTCATTACTTTCTTTCTGATGTTCTAGTCCCACTGCCTTTAGCCTTCCATGATAAAAAGCATCATTGGCAAGGCGTGCTATATCGGGATGCATGCGCCCTTGTCTACTCAACATGTCATACAGAGGAGCACTCTTTATGGCCTGCTCATTGTCTTTACTGCGCAACCCATGATATAGACGTTCAAACAAAGAATCCTTTAAATTGTGCATACCAATTCCCTTAAGCAGTGGCTCTGTTATCTCAGACGTTTTGGAGTTTTGCAGTACCACTGCAGGCAGTTGCTTGTGATCACCTATAAGAATAAACTTGCCAATCGCATTTTCGCCGGTTGGTGTCCTGGCGCAGAGAATACCTATCAACTGCGGTTCCAATATCTGTGTAGCTTCATCCACTATCGCCACATCAAAGCGTTTAAGTTTGAATAGTTCAGGCTTTCCAGCTATAGCTGCTACTGTGCCCACTATCACTCTGCATTTCTTAATGCGATCCACCACTTCTACACGGCGGTTGCAGTCCTTAAGCGCATTCTCTATCAGATAAGGTCTGTAGGCTGCTTCGCATGACAATTCGCTACCAATGCGAATAAAATCTATTTCCGGGTTGATAGAGCACAGCATTTTACAGATTTCATCCACAGCTCTGTTGGTATAGGATAAGAGCAAAATTTGCGCTTCCGGTTTCGCATGGAAGGCTTCCACCATTTGGCGTAGCGCCCATGATGTTTTTCCAGTTCCCGGCGGTCCTATCAGCAGAAAATAGTCATTTGCGGCCAATGCTTTAAATGTCACTCGGTCAAAGTCGCTCTGCGCCTCTGCAATACGCTGTGCATAGCTTGCGTCATAGGTCGCCTCGCGTTGTCCCAACAACAAATCCCTGCGTTCCTTATTAGCGGTCATAAAGTGATACAATCCTGTGTACATGTGTCTGAAAGTGGTATCCATACTATCGCGTTCGATGGCATAGCTGCTAGTCGCAGGCAGTACGTTCGGATTTTGTTGGCTGGCACGCAATCTTACCTTCACCATATGTTCATTAATCTCTTCGATGTTACCCTTAAAGATCATCCGGTTGGTGACATTGTCGCGTTCATTATTGCGTTCGTAGAGCACGATTGCATCTCCTTTACGGAAGTTGGGCAGTCCCCGTTCATCGTCTTTTATACTAGATAACTCTAGCGTGATGAAAGCCTTATTTTCACGGTTGGCCCCATTTTCTATGATATGCAGGTCATATAGTATTTCCCCAGATTCATTCTTCTCAGTCAGTGAAGCGTTCCATAAAGCCGATGCGCCTCGACGCGAATCATAATCCACATCCCCCGATTTGGATGTATACAGCTCTTTTGTGATGAAATTGTAAAGTGTATAATAATAGGCACGTTCCAGTGCATCAAGTCCCTGTAGCGCCTCTCTAAAACGGTCTATCTCGGGCCGTAGATAATTGTTCCAGAATGTACTTCTCAATCCCTTCTCATTTAGTGTGTCCGCATTAATGGCTTGTAGACGTTCCTCAGTATAGGCAATGGAATTGTGTAGCTGCACGCCAAACTCTTCTGCCACGATGCGATTGCGCAGGTCTATGGATCGTTTCATCACCGACCATTTAGGACGTGCGGGGTAGAGTAGTGGATATCGTGTATACAGCAAGTGAGGTTTTACCTTGTCGAATGGGCGCTTCATGGCATAGTGCAACACGGCGTGATATAAAAACATCTGTACCATGTTATTTTCTTTAGGTACCACTTGAGGGTGCTGGGTGAACTCATCAGCTTTCCCCGACTTCATTTCAATGAATTTACTCATATCCTGTTGCATATAGTCCAGTCGACCTTGCAATCCTAGTGCCTCACATATATAAGCCGGCTCTAGTACAGCTTTAGTTTTGTCAAAATCGTAGCCCTGTTCTTTGAACTTTACGCAGACGGTTTCGCGCAGTTTGTTGAAATGATTCTTACAGCTTTCGGCAAAATCACGCTCTTTCCCCTGCTCCAACAATTCACTACAGGCGGCCAGTTCTATCGGATATTGGCGGAAAGCCTTTTTCATGCAAGTCGTGTAGTCTGGGTCGTCCTTGCTATAGATCCACTCGTCTAGGAATAGGTTGGCTATATTACCTATAAGTAGTGGCATGGCATTCTCGATCGGCTTAAGGCGTGCCAGCAGATAATTGGCTGGATGATGTCCATAATCACGATAGCACTCGGCCAGTGAGCTGATATCTATCAGGTAGTCGGGTTCAAGGACGATAACGCTAGGGGTCAATACACCCGTCTTTGGGTCCACTGTACTATCGAGTAGATTGATTTGGCAATGCGGCCACAGAAGCCCGATTGTCTCGGTAAAGGCATCGTTCACATTTTCCACGCCATAACGCACCTTTAGCAGCTCTTCGCTCACGCTTTCTACAGGTGTCACATACAAGAAGTTGTCGTCTTTCGAATCGAAGCATACACGCATGCGTGTGATACGCTCATGATGAGGCTCATTTACTAGATAATTGGCATCAGTCTTGGGCAACAGTTGATAAAGATCATCCGGTATATCTGCTTTCGATATGCATTTCAGGAAGAAAGTGATTGTTTTGGCATCTCGTAGCAAGCTTTTCTTCTCGGGCACGG
Source organism: uncultured Bacteroides sp. (assembly GCA_947074295.1). Lineage (GTDB taxonomy): Bacteria > Bacteroidota > Bacteroidia > Bacteroidales > Bacteroidaceae > Bacteroides. The sequence goes on from CAMTPC010000160.1 coordinate 3,442, forward strand.
CGCGATGATTCAATATATCATTCGATGTCAACCGAAACGTGTGCAGGCGATTTTGCTCCTGTCTGCCCAATTTCAGTCTGGAGGCGGCAAAGCTGATACGTGCCGATAGGTCAGTCATCTGCAGATCCTGTCCCGGCGGCAATTGTGTGCGGCATAGTCTTTCCAGCAACTCGCGCAGCTGCATATAGCTCCACTTCCAATCTTTCTCTTCCGATAGGCACACGGCTCTCAGCATGTCGAATGCCTCATTAATATCTTCCACTTTCATCATATCACAAAGGTAAAAATAAAAAAAAGACCGTATGCACGCGGCACACGGTCTTTCTGGAAATATTTTTATATCGGATTATTTCAATACGATAGGGCTGTATTTTGGAACCAAAGCCTTCATTACACACCATCCGATCAAATATGCCACAGCACATACACAGAAGATGATGAAATAACCAGCAGGTTTGCCTTCGAAGCCCATGAACACCATGTTAGTTTCACCAGCGTGAGTGAAAAGCATACCCGAACCCTTGTTGATGATGAATGAACCAACACCACCGGCCATACCACCGATACCAGTGATAGTAGCGATTGCTGATTTTGGGAACATGTCACCGATAGTCGAGAAGATGTTAGCCGACCAAGATTGGTGAGCAGCACCAGCGATACCGATAATGATGATAGGGAACCAGTAAGAGATGTTACCCAATGGCTGAGCGAACAAAGCCAGCAATGGGAAGAACGCGAAGATCAACATTGCACGCATGCGAGATGCATATGGGTCCATACCTGTGCGAGCCATGATGATAGTTGGCAATTTACCTCCGAAGATAGACAATACAGTGATCAAGTAAAGAACGAAGATCAACAACATACCTGTAGGGCTATCCGAAGAGAAACCATATACGTCACTGATATAAGCAGGCGTCCAGAACAAGAAGAACCACCACACACCGTCAGTCATGAATTTACCGAAGGCAAAAGCCCAAGTTTGACGGTAAGTAAAGCATTGTGCAAAAGTCATCTTCTTCTCTTCAACCACTTCAGTAGCCGCTGGATCAACAGCGTCTTCGTCTTGGTTGATATAGTCAAGCTCAGCCTTGTTTACTCTAACCGATTTCTCTGGTTTGTTGTACATGAAAACCCAAAGTCCCATCCACACGAAGCCTAGAGCACCGATGATGATGAAAGCCATTTCCCAACCATTACCTACACCGATACCTTTAAAGTAACGAGCGATCAATGGAATTGTAACAGGAGCAGCAAGAGCACCGATAGTAGCACCAAGGTTCCAGATACTTGTAGAGAAAGCACGGTCTTTCTTTGGGAAGTATTCTGCTGTTACTTTAATAGCAGCAGGGAAGTTACCAGCCTCACCCACAGCAAGGATAAAGCGAGCAACGATAAACATATTCACACTTACAGTAGAGATAGCAAGAGCGGCGGTTCCTGTAGCGCTGATCATTTCAGATACGCTGCCATAACCCAAGTATACTTCAGTCAACCATCCGCAAGCGGCGTGTGCTACTGCACCAAGTGACCATACACCGATAGCCCATAAGAAACCTTTCTTAGTTCCCATCCAGTCGATGAAACGACCTGCAAATAACATACTGATTGCATAGAAGATTGAGAATAGGGCAGTGATTGTTCCGTAGTCACTGTCTGTCCAGTGAAATTCGGGAGCGATAAAGTCTTTCCAAGTTAATGATAGTACTTGTCGGTCAAGGTAGTTTACTGTTGTCGCGAAAAATAACAGGGCACAAATAGACCATCTGTAGTTTGTCATCTTTCCCGTCGCATCTTTAAATGTACTCATGATAAATGATTTAATTGATTAGTTTTAGTATTCTGTCTGCAAAAATAGGTAAACTCTTATATAATACAATAGAGAAATTGTCTGATTTATAGTAATTTTTGTGCAGAAAGGTTCATTTTCGTACAAAAAATACTGATTTTGTGTTAGCGCACACGGAAAATAAGTGTTTACGTACACGAAAACTTAATAAATGCACCTTTAAAAACTAAAACTCCACACTATATAATAAAACAGTCATTATCTTTGCATTATTCAAAATAAGAAATCTAATTACCAATAATCAGTTTAATAATGAGAAAAAGTTCGATTTGTAAAGTTTTTGCATTTTTAGCAGCCTGCTTTGTGTTGACTGCACAGGCACAAACCGTAAGTAAGAACCAGCCCTGGTCTGTACGTATGACCGAGTCAGAGATGATTCGCAATCCCGAATCTTGGCAGCTCGATTTTCAACCACGTCTGAAATGGGACTACTGTGTAGGTCTTGAACTTCAAGCCATGCTCGATGTTTATGCTCGCTATAACGATCCTAAGATCGTGGACTACGCTGTGGCATTTGCCGATACGATGATTAATGATAAGGGTGAAATCAAAACCTATAAGCTCGAAGAGTACAATATTGACCGCGTAAATCCTGGTAAATATTTGATCCAAGTTTACGATATCACCAAAGATCCTAAATATAAAAAGGCTATCGATTTGCTACGTAGCCAGCTTGATACGCATCCACGCAACGAGGATGGTGGTTTCTGGCACAAAAAAATCTATCCACACCAAATGTGGTTGGATGGACTTTATATGGCAGGCCCATTCTATGCCGAATATGCTATGCGCAATAGCCAAGTAAACGATTACCAAGATGTGATCAACCAATTCGTTTTGGCCGCTAACCACACTTACGATCCATCAAACGGACTTTACCGCCATGCTACTGACGTGAGCCGCCAAGAACGTTGGGCTGATCCTGTGACTGGTCAATCACAACACTCATGGGGCCGTGCTATGGGTTGGTATGCTATGGGATTGGTAGATGCACTAGAATATATTCCTGCTACCGAACCAAACAGAGACGCTATGCTTCGTATTCTTGATAACGTAGCTTTCCAAGTGCGTCGTTTGCAAGATCCTGCAACTGGTGTTTGGTACCAAGTATTGGATAAGAGTGGTGAACCAGGAAACTACCTCGAGTCATCAGCTTCGGCTATGTTCGTTTACGCTCTCTTTAAAGCGGTACGTTTAGGACTACTTGATGAGTCTTATCTTGACGTAGCATTGAAAGGCTATCATGGCATCATCAACGAATTCATCAC
>CAMTPC010000161.1 GCA_947074295.1 uncultured Bacteroides sp.
CATCTGGCACCGGGCACCTCATCGGATAAGACGATTGACGCATTGTACGCCTTTACGGACTGCGAGGTGAGCATTTCGCCCAACTGCTGTGTGATTGATGAGAACAAACCTCACTTCTTGAAAGTGAGTGATGTGCTGAAAACATCGGCAGATCACACACTGGAGATGCTGAAACTGGAACTGGAGATTCGCCGTGGCGAGCTACAGGAGGCCTTGCATTTCGCCTCGCTCGAGAAGATCTTCATTGAAGAACGTATTTATAAGGATAAGGAGTTTGAGCAAGCCAAGGACATGGATGCAGCCTGTGCACACATCGACACACGCCTGAAACCTTTTTATCCCAACTTCATTCGTGAGGTGACAAAAGACGATATCCTGCGCCTGATGGAGATCAAGATGGGACGCATCTTGAAATTCAACACGGACAAGGCAGAGGAATATATAGCTAAGACCAAGGCGGAGGTCGCGGAGATCGACAACCACTTGGCACACATCGTGGACTATACGATAGACTGGTTCAAGATGCTGAAAGAGAAGTATGGCAAGAACTTCCCCCGCTTGACGGAACTACGCAACTTCGACACCATCGAGGTGACTAAGGTAGTGGAAGCCAATGAGAAGCTATACATCAACCGCGAAGAAGGCTTTATAGGCACTTCTTTGAAAAAGAATGAGTTTGTGGCCAACTGTTCGGACCTAGATGATGTGATCATCTTCTTCCGCGACGGCAAGTTTATCATAACTCCCGTGGCGGACAAGAAATTTGTGGGAAAGAATGTGCTCTACATCAACGTATTCAAGAAAAACGATAAGCGCACCATTTACAATGTGGCCTATCGCGATGGCAAGGAGGGAACGACTTATATCAAGCGATTTGCCGTGACATCGGTGATTCGCGACCGCGAATACGACTTGACACAAGGGACGGCCGACTCGCGCATCACCTACTTTACCGCTAACCCCAATGGGGAAGCGGAAGTTATCAAGGTGACACTAAAGCCCAACCCACGCGTGCGCCGCATCACCTTTGAACGTGACTTCAGCGAGATCACCATCAAAGGCCGCCAAGCACAAGGGGTGATACTAACCCGACTGCCTGTGCAGAAGATCAGCCTGAAGCATAAAGGCGCTTCGACACTGGGAGGACGTAAAGTGTGGTTTGACCGCGATGTGTTGCGTCTGAACTATGATGGACGAGGTGAATTCCTGGGTGAGTTCCAGAGTGACGACCAGATTTTGGTAGTACTCAACAACGGAGAGTTCTATACCAGCAACTTCGATGTGAGCAATCACTACGAAGACCAGATACGATTGATAGAGAAGTATGACCCGCATAAGATATGGACGGCTGCCCTGTATGACGCCGACCAGCAGAACTATCCGTACCTGAAACGATTCAACTTCGAAGCGAGCGTGCGCAAGCAGAATTACATGGGTGAAAACCGCAGCAGCCGTCTGTTATTGCTGACCGATGAATATTATCCCCGCTTTGAGGTGGTATTTGGAGGTAACGACAGTTTCAGAGAGCCATTGCTGATAGATGCCGATGAGTTTATAGCGGTAAAGGGCTTCAAGGCCAAAGGCAAGCGCATCACCACCTATACGATAGATACGATCAACGAACTGGAGCCAGTGCGCTTTTATACACCCGAGGAGATACCTGCATCTGATGTAGTCGTTGAAGAACAAACCATCATCACCGCGGAGCTGACTTCGGCTGACGAAGAGCCCAACATTGATGTGATCGACGGACAAATGAGTTTCCTGAAGGAATAGAAAACCTTGTTTAGAACGCTGTTAATGATAAAAAACAAACTGATATATCTTGTTGCTGCCGTGGGAGGAATGCTCATGTTGAGTATTCAACCCGCCAAAGCGCAAGAGGGCGAAGTGCCCAAAGCATCGCGCTACATCACACGCGCCACCTCGTATGGTCTGGGCTACACCAGTGTATTCGATACCTATCTTTCTCCCCAAGCCTATAAAGGGGCGGAGTTCCGCATCATCCGCGAGTCGATGCGTATGACCAATCTGCTGGATGGCAATGTATCGGTGCAGACCATGTTTCAAGGCAATCTGAGCTATACACACAATCGTGCTGACAACAACAACATGTTTGCGGGACTGTTCAACTGGAACTATGGCTTGCATTATCAGTTCAAGATAGCACCAGGATTTAAGATACTGGCAGGTGCCGTGGCCGACCTGAATGGCGGTTTCGTCTACAACCTGCGCAACACCAATAACCCTGCATCGGCCCGTGCCTTCGTCAATCTGGACGCTTCGGCAATGGCCATCTGGCATACACGTATCAAAAAATACCCCATCACGTTGCGCTACCAAATCAATGCACCGGTAATGGGAGTGATGTTCTCGCCGCACTACGGCCAATCATACTACGAGATCTTCTCGCTAGGCAACTGGGATGGCGTGGTGAAATTCACTTCGGTGCACAACCAGCCTTCACTGCGCCAATGGGTGACGGCTGATTTTCCGGTGCGCTACAGCAAACTGCGTGTGAGCTATGTGGCTGATATACAACAATCGAAAGTTAATGGACTCAAGACGCATGTCTACTCGCATATCTTCATGCTGGGCGTGGTGAAAGAGTTTTATAGTATAAAAGAGAAATGGGGCAACAAGCAGCCTACCGCGCTGCAAGCCTACTGATTTAACCAAAGACCTAACTAACTGTATTTATCAACCTAATTGTTTTTTTCTTTATTACGAATGAAATATAAATTGAATCATATCCTTTTAGCGCTTTTCGCTACGATGCTGGGCTTTACCTCGTGCATCACCGAAGAGCATTTTGACAACAATCCCGAAGGCAACTTCGACCAACTGTGGCAGATCATAGATGAGAAATATTGTTTCCTGGACTACAAAGAGATAGACTGGGATGCGATAGGGCGCAAATACCGTAGCCGCTTATCGGCAGAAATGACCCGCGAAAACCTGTTCGAAGTATTGGACAGCATGCTCTATAACCTGAAAGATGGTCACGTGAACCTGACTGCTCCATTCAACCAGACCCGTTATGACTTTTGGAGTGACAGCCCACGCAATTTCACGGAGGCAATCATCGAAAACAGCAATTATCTGGGCAATGACTACCGCCGTGCAGCTGGATTCAAATACAAGATGTTGGATGACAACATCGGCTACATCTACTACGAAAGCTTTTCGTATGCCATAGGTGAAGGCAATCTGGACGAGGTGCTGAACTATCTGGCTGTGTGTGATGGACTGATAATAGACGTGCGTCAAAATGGCGGTGGCAACATCACTAACTCTACCAAGATAGCCGGACGCTTCACCAACGAGAAAGTGCACACTGGCTACATACGCCACAAGACCGGAACGGGACATAGCGATTTTTCAGACCCTTATCCTGTTTATGTGGAACCTTCATCGGGTATCAAATGGCAAAAGCAGGTGGTGGTGCTGACCAATCGACACTCGTATAGTGCCACCAACGACTTTATCAACAACATGCGCTATATGCCCAATGCCACTATCATGGGTGACACCAGCGGTGGCGGATCGGGAATGCCATTCAGTTCGGAGCTTCCTAATGGATGGAGCATACGATTTTCGGCAAGTCCACATTATGACCGCGACATGCAGCATATAGAATTTGGCATAGAGCCTGATATTAAGGTAGATATGACTGTAGAAGACCAGCTTAACGGATATGATACTATCATTGAAGCAGCACGCAGCTATCTGCAGTCAAAATAAAATCGGTTAAATATTGAAATATTTTTCCCGAAATATTTGGAGAGTAAGAAATATTCCCTACCTTTGCATCGCTTTAGAAATGAAGCACCTGCGGATGTGGCGTAATTGGTAGCCGCGCCAGACTTAGGATCTGGTGTCTCGCGACGTGGGGGTTCGAGTCCCTTCATCCGCACAGAAGAAGCTTTCAACATTAGTTGGAAGCTTTTTTTGTATGTCTTTACTTGGCAAAAACAAGAAAAAGTGCGACCTTGCAAACATCTTATTATTATTAAGTGTAATAATATTAACTCAATAAATCTCTAAAGTGACTAAGTTATGGGCAATAGCGTGATTATCGACCTGATGCTATTTGTAGTGATCAGTTTGTTTGTAGGCGTATTATTACGCATCTTTCTGAAAAAAACATTCATACCCTATACCGTAGGGTTATTCATAGTAGGACTGTTCATCGGCGTTAGCGCACGCTTTCATTGGTTCCACATGCCCGAGATGATGGAGAGTGTATTGGTCAACATCAGCGACATGGACCCCTATATCATCCTCTATTTCTTCTTGCCGATCCTTATATTTGAGGCGGCTATGAACATGAACTTCCACATCTTTAAGAAAACTTTTATCAGCGCCAACCTCCTGGCCATACCCGGTGTAGCGATAGCCATGTTGCTAACAGGTGGATTATTAATGCTACTTAGTATACTCTTCCCCACCTACGTGCAGTGGACCTGGACCTTGGCCTTTACTTTCGGTGCACTGATCTCGGCTACTGACCCCGTAGCAGTGGTGGCTCTGCTCAGCGAACTAAAAACCAGCAAGCGCTTTTCCACATTGGTAGACTCAGAGTCGATGTTGAACGATGGAACAGGTATCGTATTCTTCATGCTATTTTTTGGCCCGTTTATTAAAGAGGGGCTACCTTTCAATCCATTTGTCAACTTCCTGATAACTGTATTTGGTGCTGTAGCAGCTGGTTTGTTTGTCGGCGCCATCTGTATCGGGCTAGTGACGCGCACCAAGAGCGAACCTGTTTTGCAAAGCACGGTGCTGATTACCGCTTCCTATATCTTATTCTACCTGACTAATGATGTGTTCCAGATTTCGGGAGTAATATCACTGGTGACTTTCGGACTTTATATCGCCTATGTAGGATCGACTAAACTCCAAGCGAAAGTAAATCTCTTTATCCACAACTTTTGGGAACTGCTGGCCTATATGGCTAATACGATGATCTTCCTGTTGGTGGGTATCATGATTGCCATGAAGTGCAGCTTCCTATGGCGCGATTTCGGCATCTTGTTCATCGTTTATGTCGGAGTCAACATCATCCGCTACATCATGATCTACATCTTCTTCCCCGTGATGCGCAAGATGCGCTATGGTTTCACCTTCCGTGAGACGGTGGTTCTGGGCTGGGGAGGATTGCGCGGCGCCGTTGGCTTGACATTGGCACTGGTCGTGTTTTATACTAAATCGGTACCCGAACCAATACGCCAACAGACCTTGTTCTTGACAGGGGGTATTGTGGCTTTGACACTCTGCATCAACGCCACTACAATGGGCTGGCTACTGAAAGTAATGAAACTCACCGTGAAATCGCCCGTGAGCCAATTGTTGAAATACAACGTGAAGACACTCTACGCCCAAAAGACGCGCGAGAGTTTCAATGAGCTGAAGAAGAGTCCTTACGTAGATGATGTAGATTGGGAAAAGCTGGAGACATATCTGCCACAACCCGGTGAAGCTCCACAAGCACCATGTATTGACGCACAAACCATCACGGCCAACATGCGCCAACGCGTGATGGGCCAGTTCATGACCGATGCCGTGAGACTGTTCAATAAAGGAGAAATCATCGGGAGCACACAAAAAGAGTTATTGATGATGGTAGAAGATATGGATGATCGGAATGGTGAATTACCACTGACAGATCTGAGGAAATATTTCCGCTCGTATGGCATACCATCTATCCGCCTGACAAAACTGATCGAATCGCACAAGTTCTTCAAGAAGATGTACGACCGCCACATCATGACTTGCTACGACACACTGCGCGGTTTTATCATCATGCATCGCGACGCATTGGCGATGCTCGATACACTAAAACAGTCGCCCACTTTACAAACCACCGAACTGGAGAGCATCAAGCTGATAGAAGAAGAGCTACAAACCAATATCGATGTAGCGCAGAAACAGTTTGACGTACTAGAGAAAGACTATCCTGAGGCATTTAAAGAAGCCGTGAACAATAAAGCCAAACGCCTGCTGCTGGGGCAAGAACGCCAAGCCGTGAAAGAGCTGATGGCCGCTGGAATGCTGAGCGATGAGGATGAAGAAGAAATGATGGAGGAGATAGGCAAGCATTAGTCTTGTCTATCTCCCCAATTCTACTATTTTGCACCACCGGTACTATTATCTTCGCCCTCTTTCACATCATCATTGGAAATGCTGCGTTTAGTTTTCTGCACGGCAGCTTTCAATGACCCTAGACGATAGCTCACCGACACACCATAGCTTTGCTGCACATAGCGGTAATCGGTGCGTTGCGCGAAACCTTCGCCTGTCACTGTATTCTTGTAGTGATTGTACTTATTGAAGATATTCGAGCAGTAAGCCGAAAGCGTCAATCGGTTTTCTTTCAGGAAAGAACGATTCAGACGAAGTGAATAATTGTAGAAAGAACTTCCTTTACCTTGGAGCGAAATGCTGGGCGAGCCATACATACCGTTGAGCGAAATACGAATATCGAGCGGCAAGGTGTGCTGCACCCCTACATTGGTAAAGACATTCCATCCATCATTCTCCA